>NZ_CP023449.1:4714712-5026772 GCF_002355275.1 Rhizorhabdus dicambivorans
GGCACCATGAAGTGGCGCCGGGAATAACCGACCAGCCCCTCGACCTTGCCCTTGTCGTTACCCTTGCCGGGGCGCCCGAATTTGTCTTCGAACAGGTAATGGCTCTGGAGGGTCGAGAACATCCGGCTGCGCTCGCGCTTCCCGTCGCCCAGGATCTGCGCCACTGCCAGCTTGGTGTTGTCATACAGGATCGACTGCGGGATGCCGCCGAAGAAGGCAAAGGCCGCCACGTGCCCTTCGCAAAATGCCTCAGCCACCTCGGCAGGATAGGCTTTAACGAACGGCGCATCGCTGTGCGGCAGGTCCATGCAGAAATAGTGGAACCGCACCAACTTGCCGTCGATGATCCCGTCCGCCTCACCAAAATCCACCTGCGCATGCCCCGGCTTGTGGCTCAATGGTATGAACACCTCGCGGCTGCGCAACTTGGCGCCCGCCACATAGTCGCGAACAATGGTGATGCCGCCGGTGAAGCCATGTTCATCGCGCAGACGCTCGAAAATACGCGCGGCAGTGTGTCGCTGTTTGATGTGAACCTTGCGGTCATCCACCAGGATTTGGTCAATGATGTCGGTAAATCCGGACAGCTTGCGGCTGTAGGTTTGCCCGCTCCGGCCGTGCGCTGCTGGCTCTGGAAAGCACAGCATCTTGTCGACGGTCTTGCGATTGATCCCAAAATACCGGGCGGCAGCGCGACGGCTCATCCCGTCAATCAGCACGGCGCGGCGGACCTTCTGATAAAGCTCCACTCTCTTCATCCTCCACCTCCGCCCAAAAACGGAGGTCTAGCAGGACTGGCCCCTTTTTAATCCGGTGAGACTGGCCGATCCGTGGCCCCTTTTATTCCCGGTGTTCTCAGATGGCGATCGCCGCCGAATGAACAGGTGCGCGGGGCGCCCTCGGTCGCCCCGCAACCCGCCATTTTCCGACACATCGGTCGCCGCGCCTTGGCGACCTAATTCCGAAGGAAATCGATATGACCACCGACCAACCGGCCAGTCCGGAACCCCAGTTCACGCCTGTTCGATTCGACCATGAAGCCTGGCTTATCGACGACGCCAAACGCCGCGCGGATTTCGTCAAGGAAATGGCCGCGCTCAAGACCAGCCTGTTCGACACCCTCGCATCGCACGGCATTGTCAGCTTGACCGTCACCTTCGACGGCTGCGGCGACAGCGGCCAGATCGAGGATATCGCTGCCTTCGATGAGCATGGGCAGGTCGCACTGAAGGGCCTCGCGCTGCCTGGACCGGACAGCCAGCCCGAGGGCATTCCCGACGCTGCAGCGCCTGAACGGATCGAGGATGCCATCGAATCCCTCGCCTATGACCTTCTCGCAAGCGAGCATTGCGGGTGGGAGAACAATGACGGCGCCTACGGCGAGTTCACCTTCGACGTCGCGACGCGGAAGATTACGCTCGAACACAACGAGCGCTTCACCTCGTCCGAACTTTACACGCACGAATGGTGAGGAGGCGATGATGGGACATTGTTATCACCACGCGGTCTCGAGCATGCGCCAATGGGGCGGCGAACCGGATGACTACCTCGCGCTCCATCAGTGGTTCGACGAGTCCAAGTCGATCACTGCTGATTTCCGCCACCGGGCGTTGCGCCACCATGCCGAGGGCATCTTCATGCTCGAACGCTTCTTCGGAGCGACGATCACGGTGTCGTCGGGGCGCGTGGTTCCGGTGCGGCTGATCGGCGAACGCCATGTGATCGAGGACCTGGGCTTTATCCCGAGCTTTGCCGACTGGGTACGCTGCATTCGTCCCGAACCCTGGATGGGCCGCGCACAGCCGATCCACAAGCTGGTCGATCCGTTTGCATCGGGCAATCCTGCACCGCCGCCGGTCGTGGCGCTTGTTGCGGGAGGCCGGTCATGACCATCGCCTATCCGCTGCGCTTGTTCTTCGACTGTTCGACGGCGCACCTTTCGCCCCAAGCACGCATCTATGTCGACCGGACGGACGTGGTCGCGTCACCAACGCCCTATGGCTGGTTCGTCTGGGCCAGCGAAGAACCCGGCAACGATGTGCCCCCCGACCTCATAGCGATCATGACTTACGCGCGATCGCTCGGTGCAGAGTATATCTGCTTCGACTGCGATGCGGACGAGATCGACGGCTTTCCCACCTTTGACTGGGGTTAGCCAGTCGCCACAATTTCTCCCGTTTCAACCTCCGAAGCCCGGCCATCGCGCCGGGCTTTCGCATTTTCAGGAGACCTTCAATGGCTGACTATTACACGCCCACCGTCGTCGAACCGGTGATCCCGCTATCCGCCGTTCTGCCGGTCGAGGACCTGTTTCTCGGGCAAGTCTTCGATGAGGATGTCGAGAACGGCATCGTCTATTATTTCAGCGAAGACGGTGCGCGCGATCTGGTCTTTTTCGACCCGAAGGAAGTCCGCGATGCTCTCGATAATAGCGACCACTCGTCGAGCCGACTCGTTGCCAAGCTGCTTGATGAATATGCCGAAGCCCTGCGCGGCGATGACGAATTCGAGTTTGATATGGCCGGAGACCTTTGGCCAGACGTGCTGCAGGACATCGTGCGCCGCTCGCCCGACCTTCAGGAACTGACCGTCACCATGGCGTTCACCTGCTCCAAGATGCGCCCCGATGGCTTTGGCGGTCTCGCCATGCTGATCACCGCCAGCGCGATCCGCTCGGAATCGACCCACACTCTGTTCGACCGATTCTACAAGGAAGCCGCGGCCAACGGGGAGATCCGTCATGGCGATTCCTGACTATGCCCGCACCAATTTCAACACTCTGCTCAGGGCTGCCAAGGACGGCAACCTCGCGCTGATGGAATGCACCGAGGTCGGCAGCGGCGAGACCCGCTATGTTCTGTGCGCCGTTGGGCGCGATGATGGTGATTACGTGATGACGCCGTTCGGTCATCTCGCCCCCGGCAACCCTTACGACGCCTATATCCCGCCCGCCTGAGCGCGGGCAGGCCTCTCCACACCTCCAATCGAAGGATCATGACATGACCAACTCGCCACTGGCGGGCGCTTCCACGCGCCCGCTTGCTTCTGCTCGTCCGGAGCAGACTGCCCGTTTCATCGTCGTAGCCGCCCAGGATCTGCTCGGGCATCTTGCCGCCGGTCGCCGGATCGAGGCACCTGCCATTCGCACCGCCATGCAATCGGCATTTGGCGCCAGCGATGCCAGCGGCGCTTGGGGCTGGAAGACCGCATACGAAGCGGTCGAGGTCGCCCAGCTGCTCTTCCTGCGCCGCTATGGCCCGGCCATCCATGCCAGGACTGCCGACCCGTTCGAACGGCTCAAACTCGTCGAACGGATTGCCCGACTTGCGCCCACCCAGACCCGGCGCAGCGAAGAGATGGCGCAATATCAGCAATTTTCGACCCCGCTTGGTCTGGCCTGGGTCGCGGGCTTGGCCGCTGACTTTCAGCCCGGCGAACTGGTGCTCGAACCCTCAGCGGGGACAGGACTGCTCGCCGTCCAGGCCGAGCTTGGCAGCACACGGCTTGTCCTCAACGAGGTCGCCAACGTGCGGCTCGCACTGCTCAAGGCCATATTCGACGACGCAAACATCGCGGACCACGATGCGGCGCAGATTCACGACCGGCTCGAACCCAGCCTGGTGCCCAGCTGCATCGTGATGAACCCGCCATTCTCGGCGGCACTTGGAGTCGACACCCGCGTCGCCGATGCCGCGTTCCGGCACATTGCATCGGCTCTGACCCGACTTGCCGAGGGCGGACGGCTCGTCGCGATCACGGGGAGCAACTGTGCGCCCGATCATGCCGCCTGGCGCGACAGCTTCGTTCGGTTGCAGGAGAAGGCCCGGGTCGTGTTCACCGCGCCGATCGCCGGCAGTATCTACGCGAGCCACGGCACGACCTTCGAGACCCGGCTGACGGTGATCGACAAAGTTCCAGCGGACGATCCTGCTGTATTCCCGCCTGCGCGCTCCTTGGCGCCTGACCTGCAGAGCCTGCTGGAAATGCTCGCCCACGATCTGCCGCCTCGCGCGCCGGTAAAGGCCGCGCCGCCAGCGCCATCAGTGGCAAGACCGGTTGGCAGCACACAACACATGTCCCCGGTCAGAACCAAACTCGCCGCAGTTCAAATGGTCGAACCCACCGGCGTCGCGCTCGACTATGAAATCGTCGATTGGGCTGCAACCAGCGACGGTCGTCTGACCGACACGCTCTACGAACCCTATGCGCTGCAATCGATCAGGATCGCAGGCGCGCAGCCCCATCCGACCCGCCTCGTTCAGTCCGCGGCCATGGCCTCGGTCGCGCCGCCCAACCCGAGCTACCGTCCGCATCTGCCCGAAGGCCTAGTGGAACAGGGCTTGCTCTCCGACGCCCAGCTCGAATCCGTGATCTACGCGGGCGAAGCCCATTCGGCGCATCTCGCCGGGAACTGGACCGTCGATCCCACCTGGGACAAGGTCGAAGCCGCACCGGACGATTGCGACACCGCTGTCCGCTTTCGTAAGGGCTGGTTCCTCGGCGACGGCACCGGTGCCGGCAAGGGGCGGCAGGTCGCGGGTGTACTGCTGGACAACTGGCTCAAAGGCCGCCGCCGTGCGGTGTGGATTTCGAAGTCCGACAAGCTGCTCGAAGACGCCCAGCGCGACTGGCGGGCCCTAGGTCAGGAGCCACTGCTGATCCAGCCGCTCGCCCGATTCCGCCAAGGCACGCCGATCCGGCTCGAGCAGGGCATCCTTTTTACGACCTATGCCACGCTACGCTCCGACGCGCGCGAGAACCGGGTTTCAAGGGTGCAGCAGATCGTCGATTGGCTGGGAACCGACTTCGACGGGGTCATTGTCTTCGACGAAAGCCATGCCATGCAAAATGCCGGTGGCGGCAAGTCTGACCGAGGCGATTTCGCACCCTCGCAGCAAGGACGCGCCGGGCTGCGCCTGCAGCACGCGCTGCCTGATGCGCGCGTGCTCTACGTTTCGGCAACCGGCGCGACCACGGTCGAGAACCTCGCCTATGCCCAGCGACTTGGCCTGTGGGGCGGCGCGGATTTTCCATTCGACAAGCGCACCGATTTCGTGGCCGCGATCGAAGCGGGCGGCGTTGCAGCGATGGAGGTGCTGGCCCGCGATCTGAAGGCACTTGGCCTCTATGCCGCCCGCTCGCTGTCCTACGAAGGCGTCGAATACGAGTTGATCGAGCACCAGCTGACCCCCGACCAGGTGCGGATCTACGACGCCTATGCCGGGGCCTTCCAGATCATTCACAACAACCTCGATGCGGCGCTCGAAGCCTCGGGTGTCACGAACAGCAGCGAAGGCACCCTCAACCGCCAAGCCAAGTCGGCGGCGCGCTCCGCCTTCGAATCGGCCAAACAGCGCTTCTTCAACCACCTCATCACTGCGATGAAGACGCCGACACTGATCGCCGCGATCGAGCAGGGCATTGCTGATGGTCACGCCGCCGTGGTGCAGATCGTTTCGACCGGGGAAGCTCTGCTCTCCCGCCGCCTCGCCGAGATCGATCCGGGCGAATGGAACGACATTTCCTGCGATGTCACTCCTCGAGAATACGTTCTGGACTATCTGTTGCACAGCTTCCCGACTCAACTCCACGAGACCTATTCCGACGGCGACGGCAATCTGGCCTCGCGTCCAGCCTATGATGGTGACGGCAATGCCATCCAATGCCGCGAAGCCATCGAGCGGCGCGACCGGTTGATCGAGAAACTGGCGTCGATGGAGCCAGTGCAAGGCGCGCTCGACCAGATCGTCCAGCGCTTCGGTACCGATATGGTCGCTGAGGTCACGGGCCGCTCGCGGCGCATCGTCCGCAAGGTCGATACGAACGGCGAACGATTCGTCGTCGAGAACCGGCCCGGCCATGCCAATCTTGCCGAAGCGCAGGCGTTTATGGAGGACAAGAAGCCGATCCTCGTCTTCTCCGACGCCGGCGGTACGGGGCGCAGCTACCATGCCGATCTCGGCGCCCGGAACCAGCGGCTGCGCCACCACTACCTGCTCGAAGCGGGCTGGAAGGCCGATACCGCGATCCAGGGGCTCGGGCGCACCAACCGCACCAACCAGGCGCAGCCCCCGCTGTTTCGGCCCGTAGCGACCAACGTCCAGGCCGAGAAGCGTTTCCTTTCGACCATCGCGCGGCGGCTCGACACGCTCGGCGCGATTACCCGCGGTCAGCGCCAGACTGGCGGACAGGGGCTGTTCCGCCCCGAGGACAATCTCGAAAGCCCGTATGCACATGCGGCGCTGCGGCAGTTCTACCGGCTGATCTACGCGGGCAAGGTCGAGCAATGCTCGCTGGCGACCTTCGAAACGATGACCGGCCTGTCGCTGACCGATGGCAGCGGCTGTCTCAAGGACGAACTGCCGCCGATCACGACCTTCCTCAACCGGCTTCTTGCGCTGACCATCGCCATGCAGAACGTGCTGTTCACGGTGTTCGAGCAGTTGCTCAGCGCCAAGGTCGAGAGTGCGATCACGTCGGGCAGCTACGACGTCGGTCTCGAAACGCTCACTGCCGACAGCTTCACGGTCACCGGCAGCGCGCCGATATACGTCCATCCTGCGACCGGTGCCGAGACCCGGCTGCTGACGATCGCCATGCGCGAGCGCAATCAGCCGCTGACGCTCGACAGGGTACTCGATCTGCGGCGCGAGCCGGGTGCACGGCTGCTGGTCAATTCCCGGTCGAAGCGCGCCGCCGTCCAGCTTCCAGCGCGAAGCGTCATGCTCGATGATGGCGAAGTTGAACGGCGGGTCCGCCTGATCCGACCGATGGAGCGGCTGAACTTCGCGCTCAGCCATTTGCCCGAGACAGCCTGGGAAGAGGTCGACGAGCGGACCTTCTCTTCGACCTGGCAGGCCGAGGTGGCGCAGGTCGAGGAGTTCACGACGAGCGAACTGCACATTGTCACCGGGTTACTGCTCCCCATCTGGAAGCGATTGCCCGAGGAATCGACCCGCGTGTACCGGCTCCAGACCGACGATGGAATAAGCATTGTCGGGCGCAGGGTATCGCCGGCATGGGCGTCAGGTGCGACGAGCAAGCGCGATGCCCCCGAACTGTCGGCGCCGCAGGCACTCGCACTGCTGCGCGAAGGCCAGACAGTGCTCGACCTCACCGATGGCCTGCAACTGCGCCGCTCGCGGCTGATGCAGGTGAACCGCATCGAACTCACCGGGTTTACATCGACGGCGGTGGACCGGCTCAAGGCGAAGGGGCTGTTCTCGGAGATCATCAGCTGGAAGCTGCGCCTGTTCGTGCCCGACGACACAGTGGCAGGATGCCAGGTGCTCGAACGTCTGTTCGACCGTCATCCGTTGACCCGCATCCTCGACAGGAAGGCCGCCTGACATGGGCAGGCTTTCAACGCGCGCGGCGGACTTGTCAGCACGGCTCGCCCAGAACGCGCAAGTCGTCTGCCGCCACTACCTCCCCGCCGGTCGGAGAGAAGGGCGCTATTGGATGGTCGGCGATGTGACCGGAACGCCGGGGCGCAGCCTCTATGTCCGCCTCTTCGAAACCGAACGCGGTGCAATCGGCAACTGGGTCGATGCCGCGACCGGCGAACATGGCGATCTCATTGACCTGATCCGACTCAATCAGCGCCATGGTCGGCTTGCCGAAACCATCGACGAGGCCGAGCGCTTCCTGTCGTTGCCGCCATCGGCTGACGATGAGCAGAGGAACCGTTCACCCGGCCCACCGGCACGCGCGGGGTCGCCCACTGCCGCGCGGAAACTGTTCGCTGCGTCGAAGCCACTCAAGGGCACACTAGCGGCGCGTTACCTGCAAGATCGCGGGATTACCCAGCTTACCGACCTACCAGCCCTGCGCTTCCATCCGCGTTGCTTCTATCGGCCCAATGACGACGATGTGCCGGGAACGCTCGGAGCGTTTCCTGCGCTGATCGCGGCGGTCACCGATCTCGATGGCACCCAGACCGGTACGCATCGAACCTGGCTGGACCCGGCAGGCTCTAATAAGGCCAATGTTGCGTCGCCACGCCGGGCAATGGGCAATATCCTCGGCAATGCCATCCGGTTCGGCCAGTGCGAGGACATGATTGTCGCAGGCGAAGGCATCGAAACGATGCTCTCCCTGCGCGAAGCCTTGCCCATACTGCCACTCGTCGCCGCCACGTCTTCGTCGCACTTGGCCGCGATCCAGTTCCCGCCGACAATACGCCGCCTCTACGTCGCGCGTGACCGCGACGCCGCAGGAGACGCGGCCTTTGCCATCCTAGCCGAGCGGGCACAGGCGGTCGGGATCGAACTGCTGCCGTTCATGCCTGTGCTCGGCGATTTCAACGACGACCTGCGCCAGCATGGACCATCGGTGCTTGGCGAGAGCCTGATCGCCCAATTGCACGAAGCCGACCGGGCCAGGGTTCTTCGTCGCTGAGCTTGGCCGAGACGAGGTCGGGTCAGGGCTGATGACATGGGCGGGGGTCGTCCGACATGCCGGGCACCCGGCCTTCTTTGGGGGCGATCCTGTAGACCGGCTACGGGGCGGCCGCAATGGCTGCGCCATGCTCCACTGCGTTTCGCCCCGAGGGTGCAGCCGCCCCGCAGCCTGTCAGTGGGATCGCCGGAAGGCCGGGCGAGGTGCCCGGCTCGAAGCCCCAAGGACCGCCACCATGGACGAGCCATTCGAACCCGAATACGAAATGTCCGCCACCGCCCATCTCCTCGATGAAATTGCCCTCTACGGCTACCGCCCCTTCTCGGACGAAGCCGATCCCAGGCCACTGCCCGAAGAACGCACCGCCGCTGGCGCTGTTGCCGACATGTTCGATGCGCTTATCGCCACCATGATCGACACGAGGCTCGAACCCGATCTTGAAGACCTGTGCTGGTCGCTCGCCAACCTCTTTCATCGCGCCGAAGGTCGCATCCAGCGCGAGCTCGACGACAACGAGGACGCCCAAAAACGCAGCCAGCGTGAGCAGGATGGCTCCGAGGTCAAATCGGTCGAACTCGAACGGCAGATCCGAGAAGGCATTGGCCTGATCGAACGGCGCAACACCATGGAGTTCATGCGCGAAGCCGCCGCCGACCAGTTCGAAGCCCATTTCCGCAAGGCCTGGACCCCGCGCACCGGTTCACTCGTCAATCATCGCACCATGACTGCCGCCATGATCGACAGCCGCGACTTCCTTGCCGCCAAGCGTCGTTCCGAAACCGAACCATTGCTGCCGACCGGCACGCGGATCGCATTCACCTCCGGCCCCGCCTACCAGGATCACAACCGCATCTGGGCCGTGCTCGACAAGGTTCTCGCCAAATATCCCGACATGGTTCTGTTCCACGGCGGCAATCCGACCGGCGGGGAGCACATCGCATCGCTCTGGGCGCGGAATCGCAAGATCGTCCATATCCCGTTCCGGCCCGACTGGGAGCGGTTCAAGAAGGCGGCACCGTTCCGCCGCAACGATCAGATGCTCGAGGCGCTGCCCAAGGCCGTGGTCGCCTGTCCAGGCAATGGCATCAATGCCAACCTCGTCGACAAGGCCCGCAAGCTGGGGATTTCTGTTTGGGTAATCGAATGATCGAGATTGGAAAAAGCTGCCGGTCGCCCCTACTGCTGGGAACACCCTGCTAAGCGGAAACTGGCCATTCGTTGACTCTTCGCGAAGGCGGATGCTCAACGGGCGCTGCGCATGTTTCGAGCAAGTGCATCGCGGAGGCATGTCGATACCGACCGTCTCCGCATGATCAGACTTTCAGCCGGTTCGATCACCACGCTCGATACCGTCCTGGAGAACAATTCGTACGCGAAGACCTGTCGACGCAGACGATCCTTAACGCCCTACGGGATCCGGTCGAACTCAAGTTGGCTCCTAAAAGGGGAATTATCTGCCACATTCCGGTGGAGATCGCTGGCCTTCGGTTGCGAATTCCCGATACAGGTTTCGAAGACGATATCATCAGCGGTTGATCAGGCGGAGCGCGGACGACCGATCGGCGGTAGTCCCAAAGCGTCTTCAATGGCTCGACGAATTGTGGAACGACCGGCACCCGACGCATTCTGAAAAACATCCTGCGTGAAGTCGATCATTGCTGCCGCCTCCAATTGGCCTGTGAAATGGTCAACTGAAATATCGCCACTATCGATCGTGGGGCGGGCCAGTCGACGAAGGATGTCGAGCAGTGCCTGGACGCCAACCGTCTTGGTTATGAAGGTGTTGCCGGTCGCCTTACTCCAGAACACCTGGTCGCAGGCAATAAGATAATTGCGGACCATCGTGTAGATTACGGCATCCTTGCCAGCCAGATAGTAGGCGCGCAGCGGCGAGCGGTCGGCGCGCATCTCTGCAATTTCAGCGCGGGGCTTGCGCCTGTCCTTCAACAGCGCCGCCGTGTCCGCCTTAGGATTGGATGTATAGAGCCGCATGACAGCCTCGACGATCACCGCAGTCGAGACCTTCCAGGGTTCGTTTCGAAGCTGGTCGTCAAGCTCATCGTCGCCGCGCACCGGGGCAATGTGGATCCGCCCGTTGAGTGGCGAGTCCTTGTCCACCGCGAGACGCCGCGTGAAATAAACCGCCAGCTTGTCAGGCGACCAGAACTTTTCGTCTTCTTCCTCGATGTTGTAGCCGAACATCTCGTAGGTCAGGCTCTTGTCGACCGGCTTCTGATTGGAATTGATCGTGGCAAAAAGCTGGGCTTGGTAGGGCTTGGGCAGATCGAGGAAGACCGAGCAGATCAGATCCATATCAAGGCGCTTGGAAAGGGCTTCGGCAAATGAGAACAGGCGGTGTTGCCCGTCGATGACCGAGGCGAGCTTGGCTGATGAGGGAATCGTTAATTCATGACAGCCATCGGGCTGTTCGGTAATGAACCACAGGTTCGCGCCATCGCCGCCCCCATGCTCATCATCAGGCGCCCCCTCCTCCTCGAGCAGGCCCGTATCGCGGCGGTAATTCGCCGCAAGGATGATCGAGTTTGGAAAGGCCGCATCTTCCCGGTCAATGTAGCTCGCGACGGGTTTGAGGCGCTTGGGGTCCCTGAGGCGCTGCGTGCCGTCCAGCTTGTAGGTGTGCTCGGTTTCGGACCAGGTTGCGCTGAGTGCATCGCTGAAGGCTACCTGCAGGAGCACGCGGGCGGGGATCACGGCAACAAAATAGACGCCCAGCGGCTGTTCGACCCTCAGAGCCTTGACGGTGAGTGGAAATGTCATCTGGGTCCCCGGTTCAATACTTGAGGCCATCGAGCGCGTCACTGCCGGCAATCGGCGCGTTGGGCTCAACATCTCCGCCAACTGGTGCGGTCAGCGGCTGTTCCTGGAACGTCAAGGCGTTGCCGTTAGCCGCGCACCAGGTCCACAGACTGACGAGCGTCGATGCAATGCCGAGTGCGAAGGCGGCGCAGTCAGACAAACGCCTGTCCGTCATCATGAGAAAGGCCACGAGCAGCAATATGGTCAGTCCAATTGCGATACCGCGGTTTGCCTTCTGGTCGTCCTCGAAAGTCATCTGCATTGCTGCCGCGCCAATGACAGCAGGGAAGTAGGTCGAGAGGGCTGTACGCAGCGGAGCCAAATTCCCGAACGCAGGGTCGGACGCCGATGTAAGCATCAGGTTCCAGACTTCCAACCACACCCCGAACCCGCCCGCAAAGACCAGTCCAAACAGGAAAGCTAGGGTGAACGGCGCATGGCGAAAGCCATTACGCGCGCGGCGATGAAGTTCCTGGATCACGACACTGATCGGTCGTTCCATACCTGTCTCATCCGCAGTCAACTTGTCCCCCATGCAATTATGGCTGGTGGCCTTACGTGCTGTCGCTACACCATAACCTATAACCAATGGCAAATCAGATAGTAGTGAGGCAGCCGACAAACGATTTTCTGATCATCATTACCAGATCGTAGCGTGGTTAAGATTTTCTGTTCGATTCGGAAAAAGGCACCTTAATTTGTCCGATCTCTCTGCATCTCACATCACGTAATTATCCGAAATTCAATTGCTATTCTGAAGATCGCGCTTCATATGCTTTGTGCAATTGTCTGCACCCGATATCGACACTGCTCCTTGGCGAGAAAAACTCGGGGATTCTGTGGGGTGACGAGAGATTTTGAACGATTTCGCGATTTTCGACGTGAAGTTGCTCGGGCGAGTAACTATGCATTGACGACAAGGCGCGATATGCCTTTCCCTCGAAGCAGGACCCGCAATCTTGGAGGGCAGGGGTTCGGTCGGCGACCAGGGGGCGTTGAGTGCCATTTTCGGAAACAATCATTGCTGAAGCTGTCGACCGCTATGACCGGGAACGGGACCGTTACATCAAGCTTGCCGGCAGGGTAGCGGACCTTTGCCGCGCGATTGTCGATGACAACGCGGTTCGAGCACAGGTCACGTTCCGCACCAAGACAGTGAAAAGCTTTGAGGGCAAGCTACGCCGCTTTGCAAAACGTCCGGACAAAAACTACGCTTCGGTCGATGAAGTCTTCGCGGAAGTCGGAGACTTTGCGGGCGTTCGGGTAGCCACCTATCGGCCTGAGGACGAGCAACGCGTCGCCGAAGCCATCGCAGCGCTGTTCTGCGGGCCCGGCGCCATTTCAGTAGATATTGATCGCAAGGACAAGCTCAATCCAGCGTCCGGCCAGTTCTATCGCGCGACCCATTGTCAGGTGCACCTCCCGCCCACCGAGCTCATCGGCAATTACGAGAATTTGCGAGGGGCGAGTTGCGAAATCCAAGTCTGCTCGATGATGGCGCATGTCTGGAACGAGATCGAGCACGACATCGGCTACAAACCGGAAGGCGAAGGCCCCAGCGAAGCCGAACGCGGCTTGTTGGAGACGCTGGGACATTTGGCCCGCGCTGGAGATGCCGCAATCACCCGCCTGCTTGCCGCCAACACGGCGCGAATGACCGCACAGACTGGCGATTTTACCGATGTGCACGATTTCGTGGCCCGGCTGAGGCCTCGCCTGCCCGATGCCGATCTGTCGGTCAACGCGGGCCCCGCATTCGATGCGGCACAGGTTCTGGGCCTGACCTCTCTCGAACAGCTTGAGGCGGCAACGCAAGGCCATGCCATCGATCATGCCTGGGGCGCGGACCGGATCGGCCAGTTCAATGCCCACGTTGAGGAGAACGGCCGCTCGGAACTCGGGCTCAACAGTGGTTCGGCCGATCTGGTGCTAGTAGCCCTGCTCGACCGCTATGCCGAGCAGATCGTGAAGCGACTTTCCGAAGCCGGGGTTCAGTCCCGCCCCGGGCGCCTTATGGTCCTGGCCCGGGCCTACCAAGAGTTCCTTGCCGGCGCCGCTAGCCCGGGACAATTTGCGGGATGACGGCCACCAGCTTTGTTGAGGACTTGACGAACGAAGCGCTCGCGGGCAGCGAGCCGCCGACCATCGAAGAGATCCGGAATTACCGGCTCGCTGAGCTTGTCGAGGACTTCGATGTCCGGGTTCGCCTGCGCAATTCGATCACTCTTGCCGCCAAGAGCGGGACATTGCCGCTTCAGACTGTGGGCGAATACCTCGATGCCGGCGATCAGGCGTTCGCTATCCTTGTGCGCAAAGTCAAGAATTTCGGGCGCAATTCGGGCCTTGAACTCGAGGCATTGGTCCATGACCTGATTGACGGCAAACTCCCGATGGCGGGCGAGGTCGAACCGCCTTGCGAGCCGGTCGATATTCGCACGAAGCTTGCTCCGCTCGGCGACGAGCGGATCGGCGATCTGGCGCGCGATGAACTGCTTTCGACGCGGCTCACGGCAGTGCTCGGGCGCAGCGCGATCAGTCAGGCGAGGCTCGTCGATGTGGTTGCGGATTTCGGCCAGGTCAGCGCGCAGCTGCTGAATGAGCCCAATTGTGGCCGCAAGTCCGTCACCGAATTCCGCGCGTTTTGCTACCGTCACGTCGCACGCCTGCTTCACGAAGCCGGAACGGATGACGTCGCGTCGACCGTCGCCGGCCTGTTTGGACCGCTGCCGGTCGGAGTGACTAATGTTTCCGGCGCCCCGGGCCAACAGTTCGGTTTCGATATTCCGGAACATGGCAGCCTGCAGGCCCGGGTCGAATGGCTGCTCGATGAGCTTCCACCACGGTCACGAATGATCCTCGAACGCCGCAACGGGATCGGGCAGGGCGACTGCGAGACACTTGAAGAGATTGGCCGAGACCTCACCGTTACCCGTGAACGCGTCCGCCAGATAGAAAGCAAGAGCCTCAGGCGATTGAAGATGCGCACGCGCCGGGCTCCAATCCGTGAACTGCTGCTCAGCGCGGCTGGCGACAACTGGGATGGACTAGCGGATGGCGGGGCGCGCCTGCTGAGGACCGAACTTCCTGCCGTCCGGCGGCGCCTCGACCCGTATCTCCGTCTTGCCTGCGACATCGAGCTCCTGTCGCTCGAGGGTCTGCTTAACCTTGTCGCCCATCCGATGCCCCATGGCTGGCTCGCTCCCGGCGGCGATGCCGAGGAGGTTATGGAGGCGGCCATGGCTTTGCCGGACGTTGACTCATGTCCTTTGCCCTATCCCGTCGGGGCCTTCGCCGGCGACGTCGACGATGCGGCGATCCAGCTCGCAGCGGAGCTCGTCGCTGATCGGACGATCCGGCATGGCTATCTGATGCCTGGGCGGGTCGGCACGAGATTGGCTCGGATGGTCCGGCTCCACGCCATGCTGGCCGAAGCCGGGCAGCCCATGGAGATTGCGCGCCTTGTCGGGCAATACCGTTTCCTGTTTCCCGACGACCTGTGCTCGGTTCGGGACGCCGAAATCGTCATGGATGCAGCGCCGCACCTGTTCCTCGAACTGTGCGACGCAGCCTGGGTTGCCATCAATCTGGGTGGCGAGGAGTTCGGCCCGATTCACGCCTCCTCGCCCGCTCCGCCTCCCGATGAGGAAGGGGGCACGATTGCCTTCGCCCTGCAACAAACCCTGACCGACCGCGGCCCGACCAGGCTTGCCGACCTCATGGACGAGGCCGAAAGCATCCTGCCCGAAGGACGGTCGGTCAACAGTATCGGTCCGGTCCTGCTGATGCGCCCGGATCTGTTCGTGCGAGCCCTGCCCGGCGTCTATGCGCTGCCGAACCAGGTGAGCGAATTGCAGGCGGCCATGCCCGCCGACTGGCCGGTGCTGTTCAATGACAATCAGGCGCGTCTCTATGCGCTCGCCCGCTACGCCGGCGAAGAACGAGATATCTTTCCGCTCTGGTCTGCCGAAACCGAGCGGCGCCTTTGCCAATGGGCTCGCCACTCTGGCGGCTCCGGTGTGTTTGCCTCGCTGATGTCGGTCTCCGAGCCCGGTGCGTGGCAGTTGGGCCCAGGGCAACTCGAGGAATGGGATACGCTGAAGCGCGCGGCCCATTTCGAGATTGCGCCGGTGCTTCGCACTGCCGCGGCATATCAGCTGCCGGACCTTGATCGCCTGTTCGCAGCACTGCGCTATGCACTGGGCCGGGGCGCCATCAGCTGGTGCGCTTGCAACCGCCTGGTCGGGCGCAAGCTCGATTCTCACACCGGCGCCGGCCTTGTCGCCCTGCTCCTGGCACTCGGCGCGGTCGAGGAACAGTCTCGCGACGGGTATCGTTGGCAACGCCCGCATCGTGTGAATGGGCGGGCGAAGCTCTTGGCGGACCGGTGCGAAGCGGCGTTCAAGCTCGCTCCCGAGGCACCGGACTGGAGCAGCCAGCTAGGGCGTGAGCTGGCCGAGGAGGCCTGTTCAAGCCGCGAACTTGAAGACAGCTGGGCCTCGCTCGACCTGGTGAAGTCCATGTTTGACGGCGCGCAGCAGGCCGACGTCATCGACAGCGATGACCCGCTAGAGCAGTTGCTCGAAGCACAACGGCGGGCCCGCGATGCCGAACGCCGCCAAGCAACGCTCGACTGGCTGCTGGAGGAATAGAGGCCGCCATGACCAAACAATCCGCCGGACCTGGTGAAGCTCCCTTGTCGCTCAAGGCGCATTACCGCAGCGGGAGGGATGACCTGGCCCAGGACTTCTTCGCCCCGTGTCTGCGTAAGGCGGTGCGGTACCGCCGGGCGGTCGGGTACTTTTCGACCTCGGCGCTCCTTTCCTGGGCCGACGCGCTTTTGCGGTTTGCGCATGACGGCGCGCTCACCGCGCAGTTGATCGCCTCGCCCGAACTGTCTTCGGCCGACGCCGCGACCTTGCGTTCGCTCCAGGACCCAGAGCGGATCGCCGCCTATCAGGCGATGATCGTCGATCGCGTGCTTGGCGAGATTGTCGCCCTGCTGGATAGCCCGGATGACCGCCGGTTGCGCGCCAATGTCTTTGCCTGGCTGGTGGCGAACGAGCGGGTCCAGCTGAAATTCGCCTTTCCCGAGCATGTCGAGGATGCCGGCATCTTCCACGAAAAGATCGGTGTGTTCGATTTTCCTGGCGGTGCGCAGGCGGCCTTCACCGGGTCCGCCAACGAAACGATCAGCGGGCACCGCAACAACTACGAATCCGTCGATGTCTATCGGAGCTGGGCTCCCGGCGAGCTCGAGCGGGTCAAGGTCAAGGTCGAGCAGTTTGAGGAAGCCTGGGCCAATCTGGCGCCCGGTCTCAAGGTGTTGTCACCTTCGACGGCCGTCCTCGACCGCATTCGCGAGCGCGCGCCGCGCGGCACCGCCCCGACCCCAGAACCTGAACCGGCGCCAGCAGTCTCGGATCCGCGTTGGGCGCACCAGGATGAGGCGGTCGCGGCCTTTCTCGAGGCGCGGGCGGGGGTCCTCGAAATGGCTACCGGCACGGGCAAGACCCGCACGGCGCTGAAGATCCTCTCGACCCTTGTCGCGCGCGACGCCATCAACACCGCTATTGTCACGATGGAAGGGACCGATCTGCTCGACCAGTGGGCCGACGAGCTGCAGGACTGGAACGCGACTGGCGCCGGGCCGGGATGGCTGATCTACCGGCAATACGAACGCCACCACGAATCCGGCGAATATGCACTCGACCCGGCGCGCGCCATCATGGTCATTTCCCGCGGGCAGCTGCGGCCCCTGCTCGACCGGCTCGCACCAGCGGTGAAGGCGCGAGCGATCATCGTTCATGATGAGGTCCACGGTCTTGGCACCCCGAGCCTGGTCGAGGCCCTCAAGGGGCGGCACGCGGGCTTCGCCTATCGTGTAGGGCTCAGTGCAACGCCCGAGCGGGCCTACGATGCGCAAGGCAATACGTTCGTTACAGAGGAGCTGGGGCCTGTCCTTTACCAGTTCCCTCTGGAGATGGCGATTTCGCGCGGGGTGCTGTGCGAGTTCGATTATCTGCCGCTGCCCTATGACCTCACACCAGGCGACCGCGAGCGGCTTCAAGCTATTTATGCCCGCAAGGCCGGGCGCGAGCGGGAGGGGCGGCCGATGAGCCGCGAGGAGCTGTGGACCGAGATTGCCAAGGTCTACAAGACCGCCGAGATGAAGCCGCAGGTATTTGCTGACTTCCTGCCCTCGCGCCCCGAAGTGCTCAAGCGCAGCATCCTGTTTGTCGAGACCCGTGAATATGGCGCGCCCATTCTCGAGCTACTCCACAAGTACACCCACCTTTACCGAACCTACTATGCCGACGATGACCGCGACCACCTCGTCGCGTTCGCTCGCGGCGAGATCGACTGCCTTGTCACATGCCACCGGATCTCCCAAGGCATCGACATCCGTTCGCTCAACACGGTGATCCTGTTTGCATCGGCCCGGGCGCGGCTGGAGACGATCCAGCGGATCGGGCGTTGCCTGCGGTTCGATCCCTTGCGTCCCGACAAGCGCGCGCTAGTCATAGATTTTGTTCGACCCGCGAGCGCCGGCGACCCGGTGCCCAATGCGGACCAGGCTCGCGCGCAATGGCTCAGCGAGCTTGCAACTGTCAGAAAGGGAGATTCCCATGGCGCTTGATCCAGCGCTTGAGTCGGCCATTTTCGAGGCCGCCGAGAAGGAAGGGCAGCCCAGGACCGTGGCCTTGCGTCTCGTTGCCTGGCTGAAAGCGCTGAGCACGGGCGAAACCAGCGAGGAGCAGGACCGGGAGTCCCACACACTCGTCTTGAGCGCGGTTGAGCTCAAAGGAGACGACGATGCAGATTAGTCTCGCCGGCTGGTCGGTCTCCGGACTTCGCTGCCCCGACATTACCATCGATCTTGCGGGCAAGACCGGGCAACCGGCCCAGGTTGCGCTCATCCAGATGCCGAACGGCACGGGCAAGACCACGACGCTTGAATTGCTACGCGCCGCGCTGACCGGCACGGCAAGCGGCTGGAAGCCCGGCGATGTGCGCGACATGCGCCGACCGGGCGCAACCAACAGCCATGGCGAGTTCCGGGTAACGCTGCTGGTCAACGGCAGGCCGCTCACATTCGAGATGCTCTTCGACCTCGACGAGGGGACCGTGGCCTATCGGACGACATGGCCCGGCGACGGCGGCGTCCGGTCGCGCTGGGAACCGCCGGCGAATGTCCGCCAGTTCCTGACGCCGTCGTTCCTCAGCCTGTTCATTTTCGATGGCGAATTTGCGGACAAGCTGATGACTGAAAGTGCCCATCGCGCCGACGACGCGATTGGCGCCTTGTGTCAGCTCGATTTGCTCGAAAACGTCAAGGCAGTGGTCGAACGCGAGTGGAAGCGGGCAACCAGTCAGGGCGGACCCAAGAGTTCCGGCGCCCTGGAGAAACTGCACTCCGAACGCGAGCAACTTGTTGCGCAGCAGGCCAAGACGATGAAGGCTCGCGAGCTGGCGCAGAACAAGCTGGAGCAGGCGAGCGCCGAAGTCGCCGCGCTGCGCAAGAAGATCGACGAGCGGCTGGGGAGCGTCGAGGAAACGAAGTCCCAGCACGCCGAAGGCCTGCTGGCCCTCGAGCGCGCCAACGCCGCGGTCGCTTCGGCCTCGGGCGAAGTGATGGGGCTGATCCGTATGCCGCTCGCCTTGCATCCCCAGTTCGCTAGCCAGCTGGTCGACCTCAAGGACAGCCTCGACAAGCTGCGGCTGCCCGAGACCAGCTCCGCGCAGTTTTTCGACGACCTGGTTCAGGACGAGGAATGCATCTGCGGACGCGCCATGACCGAGGCGGCGCGCCAGGAGATTCGTAAGCGCGCCAAAGGCTACCTCGACTACGACGAGGCCGGGACGATCAATGCGCTCAAGCACGACATCAGCCGGTTTGTCGCCCCGGCCGAAGGCGAAGGGCGCCACGAGCAACTCGGCCATGCCATCACGGGCCTTGCCAAGGCCCGGCGTCAGCAACGCGAAGCGCAGCAAACGTTGGAGGTCCTCGCCAAGAAGCTGATCGATGCTGGGGATGAAGAACTCCAGGCCTGGCAGGCTGCCCGCGTCAAGGCGGAGGGCGAATGCGAGGCCTACACCCGCTCGCTCGCCGAGATTGATGCGGGTGAAGAGGACGCGTCAGGCAGTGCGCTCGCCTCGCTCAAGAACCTTGCCAAACGGATCAAGGAACTGGACTCGAAGATTGCGGCCCTGACCGAGACCCGCACCCTGCGAGACAAGACCGACGTGATCAATCGGATCCTCGCCCAGGCGGAAACCGGAGCGCGCGAGGCCATCCGCGCCGAACTGGTCGCGCAAACCAACGAACGGCTCGAACAGGTCCTTGCGAACGACCCCTTGCGCGTCGCGCGCATCGACAAGTGCCTTCATCTTGCCCACCAGACCGGCGCGAGCGCTGGCCAGAAGCTTTCCGTCGGCTACACCTTCTTGATGAGCGCGCTCTCGCGCGGCAACAACGATTTCCCGCTGGTCGTCGACAGCCCGGCGGGGCCGATTGACGAAGGCGTCCGTCGCAACATCGGAAAGCTCATCCCGCAGCTCTGCAGCCAGTTCGTCGGCTTTACCATCAACACCGAACGTCCCGGGTTCGTCCCGATGCTCGAGAAATCCTCGGACGACTGCCTGTTTCTGACCCTGTTCCGGCGGACGCCAGGGACGGCGCGGCTCGAACGGGACCTGCCGGCTGCCGGTGTGACGCAGACGGATACCGCCACGCTCGTTGCCGACCGCGACTATTTCATGAACTTCGACGTGACCGAAGAGGAGGACAGCTGATGGCGCGGTTCCGGCTCCATGAAGACGCTCCCAAATGGTTCAAGAATATCTCCGGCGAACCGTTCAAGACCGATTTCGACCAGTACTATTTCTGCCTGATGGCCGGTTTCGCGAGCGGGCGGAGCAATGAGACCGCCGCGACAGTCGAGAAGACCGACACCTTCCCCGAGGACTACAAGGAGGCCAGCCGCTTCCTCATAGGTCTGCTCGTCATGGCCGAGCTGCGCAATGCCGGGATCGATCTGTCCGAACGCGATGCCGTGCGCGACATGTTCAAGCGCTTGGTCAAGCCCGATAGCTCCAATCAGCTCACCGACTGGGGTATGCGGCGTCTCAACGCCTATGCTAGCGGGGGGTACGACTACCTCGTCGAGCAGCGCGAACAGAAGCCGCAATCGAACGAAGAGCTCTTGCGCGATTACCCGCAGCTGATCGAGCGGGCGATCGCAGGCAACGTGGCATCCTGACCGCGATTCTGTCAGGGTCAGACGGTGGCGGTGCCGGTGCCGGGCAAAAACATAGGGGGATCGCGCGGCTAGGCGGTGGCCTTTTGAGCACTGCCGGGTTAACGTAGCCAGAAAAGCATCGCGCACTATTGATGAATTGTGATTCCGACCATGAGCAACAAGAAATCGGGGATTCTCGAAAGTCTCTACGAAGATATCCGACAAATATACCTCGCTGATGCCCGCCCGTGGGTGGTTGGATATAGTGGAGGCAAGGATTCA
Source organism: Rhizorhabdus dicambivorans (assembly GCF_002355275.1). Lineage (NCBI taxonomy): Bacteria > Pseudomonadati > Pseudomonadota > Alphaproteobacteria > Sphingomonadales > Rhizorhabdaceae > Rhizorhabdus > Rhizorhabdus dicambivorans. The sequence goes on from NZ_CP023449.1 coordinate 4,735,451, forward strand.
ACCACGGCGCTCCAGTTGATCTGGACGGCGATCAAGGGCCTTGCTCCGGCCCAGCGCACGAAGACCATCCACGTCATAAGCTCGGACACACTCGTCGAGACCCCGGTTGTGTCGCGTTATATTGACGAGACTTTGGCGAAGATCACTACTGCGGCGGTCGAGCAGGATATGCCTGTCGTCACCCGAAAGGTCATCCCGAGCATCGAGCGCAGCTTCTGGGTCAACCTCATCGGTCGCGGCTATCCTGCCCCATCGCGTCGGTTCCGCTGGTGTACCGAACGGCTGAAAATCGAGCCGGCAAACGACTTCATCAAGAGCTGCGTCGCCGAATATGGCGAGGTCATTATGGTCCTGGGGGTGCGCTCCCAGGAGTCTGCCACCCGCTCGCAGGTCATGGCCCTGCATCGCATCGAGGGCTCGAAGCTGTCGCGGCATTCGAGCCTGCTCAACGCGTTCGTCTACGCACCGATCGCCGACTTCTCGACCGACGACGTGTGGACCTATCTGCTGCAGAACCCCTCGCCCTGGGGCAGCGACAACCGCGATCTGGTCGCGATGTATCGCAATGCCGCCTCGGGCGAATGTCCGCTGGTCGTCGATACAACCACGCCGTCCTGCGGCAATTCCCGGTTCGGCTGCTGGGTCTGCACGGTCGTCGAGCGCGACAAGGCAATGGAAGCGATGATCGACAGCGGCGAGGAATGGCTGACTCCGTTGCTCGAATTTCGCGACAAGCTGTCGGAAACCCAGCGGCCCGAACTCAAGGCCCGTTTTCGCGACTACAAGCGGCGGACAGGCAAGGTACAGTTCATCGGTGAAACGGACCGGGTGATGCCTGGGCCCTACACCATGAACTTTTGCCGCGAACTGCTGCGCGAGCTCCTGCAGACCCAGAAGGAGGTAGCAGCCGATGCGCCTCCTGGCGAAGCTCCGATCCTCATCCATGAGGCCGAGCTTCACGAAATTCGCCGGATCTGGCGCACCGAACGGGGCGACTGGCCGGACAGCGTGCCCCGGATCGTGCGCGAGGAGCTCGGCAAGGACCTCGTCTGGGTCACCGAGGATTCGGTTGCGTTCACCCAAGACGACAACGAACTGCTCGACAGCATCTGCGCCGAACTCGATGTGCCCACCGACCTGGTGGTCAAGCTGCTCGATGCCGAACGTGCTTCGCATGGCCTCAAGCGTCGCCATGCGATCCACACCAGGATCGAGGAAATCTTTCAGCACGAGTGGCGGGACCTCGAAACGCTGGTCACCGAACGGCGCCGCACTCTGGGTCTCGATGCCGACGGGGCGCCAATTGTGCTGGGGGATGAAGACCCCGACGAGGCACTCGATGTCGACGCCGACGCACAAGTGGGTGAGCCATGATCCTTCGCGCCATCCATCTCGAAAACTTTGGTCTCTACGCCGGACGGCAGACGCTGGATCTGGTCCCTCGCGGACGTTCGGTGGTTCTGGTCGGCGGGCGCAACGGCGCGGGCAAGACGACGCTACTCGAAGCGGTGCGGCTGGCGCTCTACGGCCGGCGCGCCCTAGGCTATCGTGTCGCCCAGTCCGAGTACGAGCTCTATCTGCGGCGCCGAATCCACGTCGGTGGTGATGAGCCGTGCACAGAAGCCTCCGTCGGTCTCGAGTTCGACTATGCCGAAGGCCATGAGCGCAACCGGTACGTCGTGACCCGGCGCTGGACCGCCAAGGCCAACCAGGTCGCCGAAGTGCTCCATCTGGAAAAGGACGGAGCGCCCGTCACCTCAGTGCCCCGCGAAGAGTGGCATAGTTTCCTCCACGAGCTGATCCCGCCCGGGGTTTCCCAGCTCTTCTTCTTCGACGGCGAGAAGATCGCAGAAATTGCGCATGACGGACCCGATGAAGGCCTCGGCGAGGCCGTTCGTGGCTTGCTCGGGATCGAATTGGTCGATCGCCTGCAAACCGACCTCGGGCTCTATCTGGCGCGCCACGCCAAGGGTGCCGACCGTGCTGCGGCCGAGCGTTACGAACAATGCGTGCGCGAACTGGTCGCGTGCGACGAGGATTGTCAGCGTCTCAGCGACGACGTCGATGAGTTGCGCTCGGTTCACGCCGGGCACGAGCGCCGCGTCCAGAACGTGCGGCAGCGCTTCGTATCCGAAGGCGGTGATGCGGCCGGACAGCGAATTTCGCTGGAAGCCACCCGCGCCGAGGTCCGGGGACAGATTGGCCGGCGCGAGACCGAATTGAAAGAACTGGCTGGCGGTCTGTTGCCATTTGCCATGGCGCCACGGCTGGTGAAGCGTTTCGCGGATGCCTTGCACGAAGCGGGCGATCCTGGCGCAGAAGTGGCCCTTGCCGTGCTCCGTCAACGGATGCTCGAGTGGAAAGCGACCGCCGAACCCACCCGCGAGGCGGCGTGGAAGAAGGCGCATTGGGACGATCTCGATCGGTTCCTGAACACCGAGGGTGCGAGCAAGGTCGGCGCCGAACTCTCTTGGCTCGAGCCCGGTGAGCGCCGTAGCCTCATGGCGCGGCTCGAGGAGGTCCGGGGCAAGACGTCGGAGCGGGCGCGCCTGCTGGCCTCCGACTTGTCGGCGATGACCAACCGGCTTCGCGACTTGGAAGCCGAGCTCCAGCGCGCTTCGGGGCAAGGCACCGACAGCGTACTCGAGGAGTTGAACGAGGCACAGATCCAGCTCTCGGCGGCCGAGGCCCAGCTGAAGGCGCGCCAGGAAGACTTGCGCCATGCCGAATATCGCCGCTCAACCCTACAGCGGGAAAAGCGTAAGCTCGAGGAAGCCCAGGTCGAGGCGCGCGATGCCGCCGGGCGCGTGAGTCTCGCCCAGAGGGTCGGCAGCGTGCTGCAGCGTTATGAGGAGCAATTGCTTGACCTCAAACTCGCCCAGCTCAAGGCGGCCTTCGTCGAGCGCTTCAATCACCTTGTCCGCAAGGACAATTTCGTCGCTGATGTGCGCATCGATCGCGCAACCTTCGATACCGTGCTGATCGATGCCGATGGGCGCGAGCTACACAAATCGAGCCTGTCGGCTGGCGAAAAGCAGGTTTATGCGACGGCCATGCTCTGGGCGCTTGCCCATACCAGCGGGCGCGAGTTGCCGATGATCATCGATACACCGCTCGCGCGTCTCGACAGCGAGCACCGCACGGCGCTGGTCGAGCGCTACTTCCCGGCAGCCAGCCACCAGGTCATCGTGCTGTCGACTGATACCGAAGTCGATAGTGAACTTCTTGACCGGCTCATGCCGAACGTCAGCCACAGCTATCACCTCGATTACGATCACGACCGCAGGGCCACGTCAGTACGGCCGGGCTATTTCGGGGATACAGACGGATCGCACGATGCGCTTCAACAAGCTTAAGATCTCAGCGGACGCCACAAGCCGTCTGCGCTCGCTGCGCCAGCGGACGGGCCTCACGCCGAACCTCCTGTGCCGGGCAGCGATCATGTTGTCGCTGGAGGAAGGACCCGTCGGCCAAGGGGCAAGGCCTGACGAAAATGGTCAGGAGTTCAATGCCTATACGCTGACCGGGGATTACAACGGGCTCATCGGCGCCCTGCTGCGCTTTGTTGAGGAGACCGAGCCAGGTCGCGAAGAGGTGCTCGGAAACGAAGAACTCGTCGCGCGGCTGCGCACTCATATCCATCGGGGCGTGGCGACGCTCTCGGTGCGGGCCAAATCCCCTGCCGATCTGGCGCGGCTGGCCATGGCGGCATGAGCGCGCCGACGCCGCTCTACCTCGACCATAATGCGACGACCCCGGTCGATCCGCGCGTCGTCGACCGAATGTTGCCCTATTTCACCGAGGTTTTCGGCAACCCGGCAAGCGTCGAGCACGTTCACGGCAATCGGGCGCAGGCGGCGGTCAAACGGGCCCGCGAGCAAGTGGCGCAAGCCATCGGCGCGCGCGAGAACGAGATTGTCTTCACCGGCAGCTGCACCGAGGCCAACAACCTCGCCATCCTTGGCGCGGCGCGGGCCAATCCCGACAAGCGCCACATCGTTACCACAGCTGTCGAGCATCCATCTGTGCTCGAACCCTTCCGCCAGCTTGAACGGGAAGGCTGGGACATCACCGTCCTGGGAGTCGATGAACAGGGCACGGTGGCACCGGCCGATGTGGCAGCGTCCTTGCGCGCAGACACGCTACTTGTGTCCGTCATGGGCGCCAATAACGAAGTCGGAACGATCCAGCCGATTGAGGAAATCGGTGACATTTGCGCGCGGGCGGGGGTTCTGTTCCACAGCGATCTCGCCCAGTTGCTGAGTTGCCGGAAGGTCGATGTGGCGACGGCCAATATCCACCTTGCCAGCATCTCGGGGCACAAACTCTATGGTCCCAAGGGCGTCGGCGCACTGTATGTCCGCTCCCGGTCTCCGCGTGCGAAGGTTGCGCCGATCCTGTTTGGGGGCGGCCAGGAGAAGGGACTGCGTCCGGCGACGGTCAATGTACCGCTCGTCGTCGGGCTTGGCGAAGCGCTGCTGCTGGCAACGCGGCAATGTGCGGCGGACTCAGCGCGGCTGGCCGCCATGTCGGGCGCATTCCGGGACCATATCGCGGCTCACCTCGAGGGTGTGTCGTTCAATGGGCACCCCACCGAGCGCCTGCCGGGAAACAGCTCGATCTCAATTGCCGGGGTCGAACCGCTGGCGCTGATGCACAAGCTCAACCCCTTTGCGAGCTTTTCAGCATCGAGTGCGTGTTCGACCGAGAAGGTCGAGACGAGCCCGGTGCTACTGGCGATGTTCGGCGACAGTGCGCGCGCGCGCCAGGCGTTCCGGGTCTCGCCCGGGCGGTTCACCGACAAGGTGGCGCTGATGGATTTTGCCCAGCAGCTCGTCGCCGAGGCTGCGCAATTGCGCCAGTTCGCGGGCTAGGCGACGGATGGTGCGGGCATGAGCGCACCCGGCGATCTTTTCGTTCCCATCATGGTCGCTCTGATGGCCGAGGCCATCCCCGGCGGCTAATTTCACTCCCTCGCAGCCCAAGCACTGATCAGACCGCCGAACCGGCGTGGCGGTGATGTCAGGTCCTTTGTTTCACGAGGTCCGGCTTTTCGCACAATCCGGGTGGGGAAAGCCCTTCCCTAACGTCCAGCCAAGCGTGCCGCTTGTCTGAGCGTACCCCTTCGACAGTCAGACGCCGCAAGTGCGGCGTCCTAGAGGGAGAGTCAGGCGGGTGGATCCGTGACGGATTGAAGGGGGTGAGAGCAGTTCGCCGCTGGTCCGTCGCGGAGACCGCACATGGCCCGTGGCATTATACACTCGACCACTCAGCCCCCCCACTATCAGCGCATCGATGCGAAGATCATTTACGGGAGGGCAGCGGCATGAAGCTCTTACCGCCCGCTCTCTATGCGGCTCTTCGCGCCAATCACGTCGCGCGGGGCAAGCGGCTTCGTCAGGGCGTCGACCGGTTCGATCCGGTTCCCCTTCTTCGCCTGTTCAATCCCATAGGCGCGGCCATATGGCTTGCGACCGAAATTGATGAAGACGGCGTCCTGTTCGGCCTGGCCGATCTTGGTTTCGGTTGTCCGGAGCTCGGTTACTTTTCGCTCGAGGAGCTTCAATCGATCCGATTGCCGTTTGGCCTCAGAATCGAGCACGACGGCTCGTTTGTCGGATGCCACCCTCTCTCTGTCTATGCGCGAGTAGCCACACGAGTTGGTTCGCTGCTGGAGGTTGAGCGCCGCCTTCACGAAGCTGCTGCCTTGAAGGGTGAACGGTGATGTCTGCCACGTCGCCAGGCGGCCCCTTCTCCGAAGCGCGCCAATGCAAACACTGTCGGCATTGGCGCGCTCCACCGCAATTCCAGATCAGAGCATGGGAGGCGTTCAAACAAGGCGTGTCGGCACGACGGGTCAAATCCCCGACCGGCCAGTGCGATCAGGTTCTGACGCAACCCGGCAAGCCCATCTCCACGTCGGCAACCCCACCTGGCTTCACCTGTCTGAACTTCGCTCGTCTATGCGATCCTACCAGCGCCAGACCTCCGGGAATTGTGACCGTGCATGAGGACGGGCGACTTGTCTGGAGTGGTCCGGAGGAAGACCTGCCGGAAGAATACCGCTAGCCTCATATTCTCGGGACTCTATCGTAACGGCGAGAGTTGGTCGCGCACCGAAGTTCCGACGACCACGAATCGCTTCAGCCAGGGGTAACTCCTGCATTGGTTCAAATGGATGTGTCCGCTTGCTCCTAACACGCACGGCCCACCCCACTCTCAAAGGCCAATCCGTTGGCCGCCCCCGAGCCTCCTTCAATCAACCCGTGAAGGGTCCGCTACGCTGCGCGTGCGGCCACTGCGGCCTGCTGCCTTCGTGGTGATTGCGGCTTTGCGCCGTCTGTCCGGGGCCTGTCGAGCGGGGATGGTCCCTGCTCCGAGACAGGAGCTCGAACATGTCACTCACCATCGCACAGCGTCACGCCTGGAGCCTCGCCCGCACCCTGATGGTCTGCATCACACTGTTCCACGCCGGCAGCGGCTATGCCGCAGTTCCCAGTTCCGAATTCGATGGCGATGCCGACAGCATCGTTCGCGAATATGACCCGTTCAATCCCTGAACGCGTCACAGCGCACATCACTCGCAGGCCGGATGCCGATCGGGTATTCCGGCTTGCGCTCACGTCTGCTATGAAATCCAAGCACATTGCGCTGCGGTGGAGGTGGAGAGCGCGTCCCTTGCCCTTGGCTTCAAGGAGGACGCCATGCTGATCGGCTTTGCCCTGATAATCGTCGCAGTTTTTCTGATCTGCGCACTTCTGTTCCGCCTTTCGATCCATGCCCTGCCTTTGTTCGTGGCCTTTCTCGCTGGGTCGGCAACCTATCGCGGCGACAACGGGATTCTCGCCGCACTTGCCGCCGCGGCCATTGCCGCGATCGTGCTGCTCGCCGTCGCCCAGTTCGGACTGGCCTTCGCCAAGTCCGACCTGACGCGGGCGGCGATCGGCATTGCCTTCGCAGTTCCTGCCGCGGTCGCGGGCTATCATGCAGTCCACGGCATCGCGGCTGCGACCCTGCCGCAAAGCGCTTGGCAGATTGTCGTTTCGCTGATCGGTGCCGCCGTCATTGCGAGTGCTTCGTGGACACAATGGAGCCGTGCCCGCCCTTAGCACCGGCGTCCCCCAAAGCCCCGCCCGGCAAATGCGGTGCGGGGCTGGCACGGTTAGACCGGCCGTTACGGGGCAGGCGATGGATCAAGCGAGGTCTGCCTTCGTCGTTCCGGGCGGGAGCAAGGTGGGGCGGTTGCCAGGTCGATCCAGCCAGGACCATCCCGCCTTCCGAGATCTTGTGAGTGTCGGGCCGATTGCAGCGTCGAGAATGGACCTCAGAAGGCGCGTTGCAGTCGCAAGGCTCCAGGATGCGAGACCGATCAGCAATTCCACCGGCGGTGAACATCGCCCTGCTCGTTGCTCGGTCTGGCAAGTCCGGGAAGGGCCATGGCTTCCTGCTCAAGTGTGACCCGAGCCCAATGCCGCCTCTCCAATGGCTTTGGTTGGCAGGGGATGGCTTCGCCGCTTGATCCCTTGCTGCAACGCCGTCTCAGCCGACTTTCTTCCCCTGCGTGTGCCACGCATTCCTCGCGAGGCAAGAAAGCCGCCTAGCCGCCGTCCTCCACTCGCGTTCCGGCCGTCCCGGTGCAGCGGGCACAAGCCCCTGCCTTCAACCAGCCATCGAGGCCGCGATGGGCGCGGGTTCGACCAACTTGAAGGAACTCATCATGGCCAACATCGGCACTTTCACCAAGACCGGCAACGAATACAAGGGCGAGATCGTCACCATGTCGGTGCAGCAGAAGAACGTCCGCATCGTCCCCGAAGCCAGCGACAACGAGAACGCGCCGTCGCACCGGGTCTTCGTCGGCCGCGCGGAAATCGGCGCCGCCTGGACCAAGACCTCGAACGAAGGCCGCGACTATCTCTCGGTCAAGCTCGACGATCCCAGCTTCACCGCCCCGATCTTCGCCAACCTCTTCGACGACGAAGACGGCAAGTCCTTCAACCTGATCTGGTCGCGCGCTCGCCGCACCAACGGCGACTGACCGCCAAGCCAGCCCCGCCCGGCACCTGCCGGGCGGGGCTTAGGCATGTTCATCGACAGAGCCGGAAGCTCAGGGTTGCTGCAGCAGAAGTGAGGCGTCGATCTTCAACTCACGCGCAAGCTTTTCGATGACGTCAACGGTAGCCGCGTATTGACAGCGCTCGAGGCTGCTGACGTAGGTCCTGTCGATGTCGGCGCGATGGGCAAGCTCTTCCTGCGACAAACCCGCTGCCAACCGGTGCCGTTTCAAATTCTCTGCAAGGACCTCGCGCAAAGTCATTGCGCGCAATGACGGCCATTGCAGAGTATTTAACCACGGAGTATACTCTTCAAGGCTTGTGGTTCAGTTGACAGTCGGGTGACCAGTGGTCGTGTGCCGAGTCCGCTTCATCGCACCATGAGGGCAAAGTTGTCCCCCAGATGGGGATCATTATCCCCGGTCTGGGCTAAGTATGAGCCACTGATATCGTGTACGCACCATGTTGAGCGTGGCGGCGTGATTCGGGTAAGCCACGCCAGCGGGTCCAATGGCAAAAATGCATTTTCTGACTGAACCGCCGCAAGGCGACGGCATGACCACTTATGACGAGCAGAACCTCGTCACATACCTGCGCTTGCTCGATGCCGAGGCCGAAGGGGCGGACTGGCGCGAGATTGTCCGCATCGTCTTCGAGATCGAACCTGATTCAGACACGGAGCATGCGCGGCTCATCTTTTCGAGCCACCTGGCGCGCGCGCACTGGATGCGTGACAATGGGTTCCGGCACCTGCTGCAGAAGCGTTGATCTTACGTCCGAACCCCGTCGAATCGCGAATGACGACTGCATCGTTCTACCTTGGTGCGGAGAACTCGGTGCAGTAACGGACCTTGCCAAGAAATTCTGATATTCAAATACTTACATACAGCCGTTTCACCTGAACTTACGGAGATCGGATGTGTCGGGTGGATCATCTTGGCGCGCGCCGAATGCAGCGGAGCGATACGCACACCACGATTACGCTGACTTTGCGCAGGAGTTCCTGCAGCGCAATTCCGACTACCTCCGAGATCATGCCGAGACACAGGCCCGGATCGCCAGGGAGCCCGCAAGCGCTCAAGCCGAAGAGGAGGGTCTGGCCGGGCGATGGGGGCTCAGTTTTCCCCACCTTGCCGGACGCCGATCCGCGAAACAATCCGGCGCTCTGGTCACCGCTCGTGGCGCCCGACGTCGTCGTCGTCGAAACCGGTGACTTCGCAGCAATCCCGCTGCCGCCCGGCTTTGAGCCGCTGGTGAAAGAAAGCAGTCCTACCGAACATCACCTGGTCGCTGCCTACGGCGCGGCACGGCTTCGCCTGTGCCTGCGCGCCGCACCTTCTGGTTGCCCCGACTGTTTAATTATTCTGCATGATCGATCTGCGGCAACCCGGCTCGCCGCTGCTACCCGCTTTGAGCGGGTCACGCGCGGACTTCGCCTCGGGCTTGACCGCTCGGCCTCGCCGTCCGCCTATCGGCGTTCGCGGCTCGTTTTGCTACTGGGTATCCATGACGCGCTCGATGCGGGTGCTGGCCCTCGCGATCTCGCCTTCGGCCTCGTTTTTCCTCGGCTGCGCCCGCTAATCGGCGCGACCTGGAAGGGTTCGGGAGAACGCCGACACACTCTCCGACTGATCGCAGAAGCGCGCCGTCTGGTTACTGGCGGATACCGCAAGCTGCTTCGCCACGACTGAGCAAACCCGGCGGGGTGACGGAATTCACCGGCCTTAATCTGTCACTCCGTCAGCCCATTGCCGTTTCGCCATTGCTGCCTGCGACCAGCGGCAGCCCGCCGCTGTGGTCGAACCTCAGCGGAGGCCGCCCATGGATGCCAGACCCACACCCGTCATTGCCAGATTTCTGCGAACGCCCGATGCCGCCGTGCATCTGGGACTATCCGCCCGCACCCTCGAGAAGCATCGTTGCTTCGGCACCGGCCCGGTCTACCGGAAGCTCGGCGGTCGGATTGTCTACTCCGTCGAGGATCTCGACGCTTGGGCCGAACAGGGGTTGCGCTGTTCGACTAGCGATCCGGGCAAGGGCATAGTTCACCCCGCCAAGCGGCTCGACGGCTACACTCCGCCGGTGCGGCGCTGAGGAACATCCATGCGCCGCACATCCGCCATTCCTGCCAGCGCGCAGCAACTCGACCTGTTCGTCGGTCAGGGCGGCGACATCGCCGCCCGCGACGCCCAGGATCTGATGGCCTGGCCCTTCTTCAGCTTGGCGAAGTCCAAGCGGGTACGCCCGATCGACTTCCGGATGGGCGAGGTGTCGATCCTGGTCGAGGCCACCGCCGAGCATGGCATGGCGACGATCTGGGACGCCGACGTGCTGATATGGGTCGCGAGCCAGATCGTCGAGGCGCGCGACATGGGCCGCCCGACGTCGCGCCTAATCGCCGCGACCCCGCACGAAATCCTGGCCTTTACCCGTCGCGGCACCGGCAAGGCCAGTTACGAGCGACTGAAGGCGGGGCTTGACCGGCTGCAATCGACCACCATCGCGACCTCGATCCGCCAGCGCGACGCACGGCGTCGTCACCGCTTCTCCTGGATCAACGAATGGAAGGAGCGGCTCGATGGCTCTGGCCGCGCGCTCGGGATCGAGATGATCATTCCCGACTGGTTCTACGAAGGCGTGATCGACCAGGCGCTCGTCCTGACCATCGATCCCGATTATTTCGCACTGACTGGCGGGCTCGAACGCTGGCTATACCGCTTGGTGCGCAAGCACGGCGGCAAACAGAAGGGTGGCTGGAGCTTCGACTTCCAGCACCTCCACATGAAGTCCGGCGCGTTGTCGGCTCCCAAGCGCTTCGCCTTCGAGCTGCGCGACATCGTGCGGCGGCAAGCGCTCCCCGGATACGCACTCACCATTGAGCACACGCTCGGCCGCGAGCGGCTGCTCTTCGTCGCGAACCCAGTCGATCCGTTCGACGCCGACATGCGGCGCGTCGGCCTCGGCCCTGTGGATATGTCGTGATGGAACACGGACTATCAGGAACCGCCGGACTCGGACGATCAGGAACCGAAAGTTCGGACTATCGGGAACCGAAATGGCCCGCAAAGCCGCGGATTACCTCGCGTTCCGGCTCCCTTAACTATGCTAACAAAGAATCCTTCGGATTCTTGCTAACGCAGCCCCGCCTGAGGACGGATGGCGCTGCGCCGCCGCACAGGCCAGCCGAAACGAGGGTCGGCGATGGCCCGCCGCTCACGCATGTCACGCTGGTCTGGCGCGAGGGCGAACGCGAAGAATGGCTCAAGTTCGGCAAGCCAATCGCCGAGAAGATCGTTAACCGGAGGCAGCGGATCGAAAGTTATTCCGCAGGCCAGGTGTTCGGTCTGGTGCGCTGGGCTGCCAACGACTACGGCACGATCCGCTCGACGCTCGACATCGTCCGCGCCGTCGGAGCGAATGAGTCCTGCACCCCGATCGCGCGGGTCGATCCCGGCGGTGAGCTTCTCCTCTCCGTCCTGGGCTGGCCCAAGGTCAACCAGGTCTTTCGCCTGATCGACGCGATCGAGGCTTCGGGCATCGATCCGTGCGACGTCGCGCCCGATCACTGGCGGCACATCCACAACCGCATGGCAGGGCGTGAACGCCCACGCGACTACAGCCCCGCGCGCCACCGCGCCTGGCTCCAGCGCAAGGCGCTGCTCCCATGATGCGGCGACGGTTCATCCTCGCTGGCGTTGTCGCCACCGCCACACTCGTGACGCTGACCGTGCCGGTCTCACGCTACGCGGTTTGGAACGCGACAGCCTCGGTCCCGACCGGGCTCTACGCCATCCGTGGCAAGGCGAGCCTGCACGTCGGCGAGCGCGTGGCCATCGAGCCGCCTCCGCCACTGCGCCGCCTGCTCGCCGAACGGCATTATCTGCCAACGGGAATTCCGCTCCTGAAGCGCGTCGCCGCCATCAGCGGCCAGCGCATCTGCCGCTTCGCGCATGGCGTGACCATTGACGGTGCATATGTCGGCGCAGCGCGTGCCCGTGACCGGCTCGGACGTGCGCTCCCCGTCTGGGCGGGCTGCCATGTGCTGCGCACCGGCGAGCTGTTCGTGATGAGCCCGGCCGCGCCCGACAGCTTCGACGGGCGCTATTTCGGCGTGCTGCGCGATGCCGATGTGATCGGCCGCGCGACGCCCGTCTGGACCGATGAAGCTGGGGATGGCGACCACACCTGGTTCGCCGATCCGCGTGCAACTCCACCCACCAGTTCAACAACCGAAGGAGACTGAACGATGAAGATTGGCTATTTCGTCAGCGGTGAGGACGGCTTTGCCGGACATATCACGACGCTGACGCTCGACATTGGCGTGGTGCTGCTACCCGCAGAACCGTCCGACAACGAGAACGCACCCGACTTCCGGGTAATAGCCGGCGAAGACGATGAAGCGCGCGAGATCGGTGCGGGCTGGAAGCGCACCGGCGAGAAGGCCGGCGACTATGTCGCGCTGCAGATCGACGATCCCTCGCTCGTCCAGCCGCTGCGCGCCAACCTGTTCCACGACGATGGCACCGGCCATGTCCTGATCTGGTCGCGCCAGTCCCGGCACGACAAGGCGGACTGAGCCGGTGCGCTGGAATCGCTTGGGCTTTGCCGCGTTCCTCGCCGCTGCCCTGTTCGGCTGTGCGCCTGCCTTCGGGCAGGCCGCTGCCGAACAGGCGCAGCCGCGCACCGTCGCCATCGAACGCCACGTCGCCGAAGCCTCGCAGCGCTTCGGCATTCCCGAAGGCTGGATCTATGCTGTGATGCGCAACGAAAGCGCAGGCCGGGTCGGCGCGGTCTCGTCTGCCGGGGCGATGGGTCTGATGCAGCTCATGCCCGGAACCTGGGCGCGCCAGCGCGCCCGGTTCGGCCTTGGTGCTGACCCGTTCGATCCGCGCGACAACATTCTGGCTGGCACAGCCTACTTACGCGAGATGTACGACAGCTACGGCGCCCCCGGCATGCTTGCGGCCTATAATGCAGGACCGGGGCGCTACGAAGACTGGCGCGATCGTGGGCGCGCACTCCCTGCGGAGACCCGCGCCTATGTCGCTAGGATTGCACCGATGCTGCAATTAGGCGGCGCGGCAGCGGTCGTTGCCAGCGCGTCGCCCGTGCAGCCGGTCCGCACATCCTGGACACAGGGCCAGCTTTTTGCCGTGCGCGGAGATGCAGCGGCAGACGCATCCGGCAGCTTCGCAGCCGCCGCGCCGCCGCCCCCCATTCCCGCTTTGCCCGCTCCCTTGAACGGCCTCTTCGCGCCCGTCTCGGGGAGCCGTCCGCAGTGATCGCCCGATTGACCCATGATCGTGTCATGGCGTCGATTGGCGTGGGGAAGTGCGGAAGGGCAGCAGGAGAAGGGGCAAGTACAGGAGGATGGCAAGATAAAAGCGGAGCCAGCCGCCGGGATGTGGGGGCGCAGATTTGTGAGCTTTCCAAAGCCAGCCGCTTCGTACCCCGACTGGCTCCCTTCAGGAGAATGCGCGCAATTCCGCCGTGCGCAGAGCCAGCCGCCATTCCCCTCCTTAGCCGCCCATGAGCGACGACGACTTCGATATCAAACCGGGACGCATCCGTGACCGCGCCTCTGGTCAGCACAAAGCGCGCACTCTCAAGGCGCAGCTTCGCGCCTTGTCCAACCGGGCCGGACACAGCGGTCGATCTGGCAGCTCGGGCGCTAGGCGCGGCACCGGTCGACTGGCGCGAGGCCGGATTGCCAACCTGCGAGCAACCACTCGCGCCAGCCATCGCCGTGTCATCGTCAAGGCGCGCGTCGTGCGGCACCGGGGATCGCGCTTCGCCGCAGCGCCGCTCGCTCAGCACCTGACCTATCTCAAACGCGACGGCGTTACCCGGGACGGGAAAGAAGCTGAACTGTTCGGCAACGGTGACGGTTCTGCCGATGGCACCGCCTTCGCCGAACGCTGCGCCGACGACCGTCATCACTTCCGCTTCATCGTTTCGCCCGAAGATGCAGGTGAGCTTGCCGATGTCCGGACCTTCACGCGCGAACTGCTGGCGGATATGGAGAGGGATCTCGGCACCGGGCTCGACTGGGTGGCAGTCGATCACTGGAATACCGACAATCCCCACATCCACATCCTGGTCAGAGGCAAGGCCGACGATGGCCGCGACCTGGTGATCGACAAGGACTACATCCGCGAGGGGATGCGCAGTCGCGCGGAAGCGCGCGTTTCGCTTGAGCTAGGACCACGCAGTGAGCGCGAGGTCGAACGAGCAATCATGCGCGAGATTGATGCCGATCGCTGGACCGGTCTCGATCGCCGTCTCCAGCGGATGGCCGATGAACTAGGCGGCGTGGTCGACCTTCGCCCCGATCCGCAGCGGGCTACAAACCCCGGCCACCAGCATCTCATTGGCCGCGCCACCAAGCTCGAACGCATGGAGCTTGCCGACCGGATCGCGCCCGGCTGTTGGCGGCTCAAGCCGGGGCTCGAACAATCGCTACGCGACCTCGCGGTCAGGAGTGATGTGATCAAGACGATGCACCGGGCGATGACCGGGCAGGGCCTCGCCGCTGAGACCGGGCGGTTCGCCATGCACGATGAAGCCGCGCCGGAGCCGGTGATCGGACGACTGGTCGAGCGCGGGCTGCACAACGAGCTGACCGGCGAGGCCTATGCAGTGATCGATGGTGCCGACGGCCATGTCCATCATCACAAGTTCAGCGATATCGACCTGACTGGCGATGCCGCGCCCGGTGCGATCGTCGAGCTCAGGACCTGGACCGACCGGCGCGGCCGCGAGCAATCGTCGCTCTGGACGCATTCCGATCTCGATCTCGCTGCACAGCAGACCGCGCGGGGATCGACCTGGCTCGACAAGCAGCTCGTCGCTTCCGAACCCCAGGCGCTTGGCGCCGGGTTCGGTGGCGAAATCGAAGCAGCCAAGACCCGGCGACTGGAGTATCTCGAAGCCGAGGGTCTCGCAAAGCGGCAGGGCAATCGTTTCGTGCTGACCCGCAATCTGCTTGGCGCGTTGCGCGATCGCGACCTTGCCGAGGCGGGAACCGCGCTCTCCCGCGAGCACAACCTGCCCTATCGTCAGGGCAGACCCAACGGTGAGGTGTCGGGCGTCTATCGCGGACGCGTCCAGCTCGCATCGGGGCGATTTGCGATGATCGACGATGGCCTCGGCTTCTCGCTCGTTCCCTGGTCGAAGCAGCTCGACCGGCACCTGGGGCAATATGTCAGCGGCGCATCGCGATCGGGTGGCGGGATCGAGTGGACGCTCGGGCGCTCGCGCGGGATCGAGATCTGAACATCAGCCCTGCCGGTCGAGCTTGAGCGGCCAGTCGAAATCGCCGCGCCGGGCTTTGCGTTCGGCCACCTCCCGTTCGAACACATCGCCAGCCCTCGCAACCCCATAGTCATCGGCGAACAGCGGCACCTGGCTGGACCTGGCTTCGGCGGCTTCGGCGTCGCGGAAAACATCGTAGCGCCCGAGCTGACGCAGAATGCTGACCTCGGCATCCTTGCTTTGTCCGCGCTTGCCGGTGACCGCAAGGCCCACGGCGATGCAGCGGGCAAGTTCGGTATCGCTGATCCGGACCTTCATGGGGCGCTCAGATCAGCAGCAGCTGGTGCGTGGCGTCACCGTTGAGGCAGGCATCGGCCCTCAGCGCGGCATCGACGGCATTGCGGTAATGGACCGTGCCGAACCGCTCGGCCTCGTCGAACGGGACGGGTGTCCATTCCTCGCCCGGATAAACGCTCTCGTAGATCGCGCGCGCGGCTTCGCGCAGCGCCACATCGTGCTGCATGATCATCATTCCTGTGCTGAAGCCGAATCGGCAAGGCGGCAACGATATTCGTTCTACCTATGTTCTTCAAGCGGCCGCAATCGGCGCGGCGGTCTGCCGGGCGATCCCGCCACCCCTTCCGATCATCCGCCAGCCTTCGATCACTGCCGCGCGGGCCTTGCAATTGCGCGCTTGCCGCACCGACATGCCCTCCCGAAACGGGAAGGAGCATGGTCATTGTCCGCAGCGAAGATCCTCTGGGGCCAGGTGCTGGCCGTATTCCTGATCATCCTGATCAGCGTCTGGGCCGCAACCCAGTGGACTGCGTCCGCACTTGGCCACCAGCCCGAACTGGGCGCGCCCTGGTTCTTCGCTTTCGGCCATCCGGTCTACCGGCCCTATGACCTGTTCTGGTGGTGGTTTTCCTACGACGCCTATGCGCCGCAGATTTTTGACAAGGGCGGGATGATCGCGACATCGGGCGGCTTCGTCGCCATCGTGGTCGCAATCGCCATGTCGGTCTGGCGCGGCCGCGAGAACCGCAACGCCAACACCTACGGGACCGCGCGCTGGGCGACCCGCGAAGACATCCGCAAGGCAGGTCTGTTTGCCGACAGCGGGGTGGTGCTCGGCCAGTTCAACAACAATTATCTGCGGCACGACGGCGCCGAACATGTGCTGTGCTTCGCGCCAACCCGTTCGGGCAAGGGCGTCGGCCTCGTCATCCCCAGCCTGCTCACCTGGCCGGGCTCGGCCATCGTCCACGACATCAAGGGCGAGAACTGGGACATCACCGCCGGGTTTCGCGGCACCTTCAGCCGCACCTTGCGCTTCGATCCGACCAGCCTCGATTCCGCCGCCTACAACCCGCTGCTCGAGGTGCGCCGCGGCATCAACGAGGTGCGCGATGTCCAGAACATCGCCGACATCCTGGTCGATCCCGAAGGCAGCCTCGAAAAGCGCAACCATTGGGAGAAGACCAGCCATGCCTTGCTGGTCGGCGCGATCCTCCATGTTCTCTATGCTGGCACCGACAAATCACTCGCCGGCGTCGCCGCCTTCCTCTCCAACCCCGACGAGACGATCGAGAACACGCTCTACGCGATGATGGACACTCCCCATCTAGGCGAGGCAGGCCCGCACCCGGTGGTCGCCAGCGCGGCGCGCGAATTGCTCAACAAGTCGGACAACGAACGATCGGGCGTGCTTTCGACCGCGATGTCATTCCTGGGGCTCTACCGCGACCCAGTGATAGCCAAGGTCACCAGCCATTCTGATTGGCGGATTGCCGATCTCGTCGATGGCCCTCCGGCTTCGCTCTACCTGGTGGTTCCGCCTTCTGACATCAGCCGGACCAAGCCGCTGATCCGGCTGATCCTCAACCAGATCGGCCGCCGCCTCACCGAAGAGTTCGATCCCAAGTCCAAGCGCCAGCGGGTGCTGCTGATGCTCGACGAGTTCCCGGCTTTGGGGCGCCTCGACTTCTTCGAGAGCGCGCTGGCGTTTATGGCGGGCTACGGCCTCAAGGCGTTCCTGATCGCACAGTCCCTCAACCAGATCGAGCGCGCCTACGGCCAAAACAATGCCATCCTCGACAACTGCCATGTCCGAGTGGCCTTCGCGACCAACGACGAGCGCACCGCCAAGCGCGTGTCGGAATCTCTGGGCACGACCACCGAGCAACGCTCGATGAAGAACTATGCCGGGCACCGCCTTTCACCCTGGCTCGGCCACCTGATGATTTCGCGGTCAGAAACTGCGCGAGCGCTCCTGACCCCTGGCGAGGTCCTGCAACTGCCCGAGACCGATGAAGTCGTGCTGATGTCCGGCGCCCCGCCAATCAAAGCCAAGAAGGCGCGCTACTACATGGATCGCCGACTTCAGGCCCGCGTGGTCAAGGCACCCGCCAGTTGCAGCCAGGCGAAGGCCCCTCGCTCGCCCGACGACTGGAGCGCGCTTCCCCTGATCGAGCCTGACGCAAAGTTGGCTGACGAACATCGGCGCAAGCTCGATTCCGCCAATGGCGGATTGCGGCGCGAACCGGAACTGCCTGAGCACATCGAGGTCGTCGCCAAACCAAAGCCACCGACAGCGGAGTTCGAGTTTTCCGATGCCGACGGTGCCGAAGACGATCAGGCAGCCGCCAATAACGAGCGGATACGCCGCACCATGGAGCGCAGTGCGCGGCAGGCCTCACTCGACCTGGATGACGGGATCGACATGTGAAACTCAAGCGCACCTTCCGTTTGCCCCCCGATGTGATCGACCAGCTTGCCGAGTTCGCATCGCGGAAACGAGTCGGACAACCCGATATCGTCGAAGCGGCGCTTCGCTCGTTCATGTCGCCTGACAATTCGGAGCAACTCGAAGCCGCGCTCAGCCGACGTCTCGACCGCATCGATCGACATATTGACGCTCTGGATCAGCAGGCCGAAATCACGACCGAGGCCTTGGCCCTGTTCGTGCGCTTCTGGCTGACCGCCAATCCGCCGCTCCCGGACAGCGCGCTGGCAGCAGCGCAGGCGCAGGGGAAGGAGCGGTATGAGGGTTTTGTCGAGGCACTCGCACGGAGGCTGGAAGGGAGGTCGCGGTTGGGGGACTTACTGAAGTAGGCCGGTGCCCAAGCCAATTCTGGCGCAGATTTCTGCTCAACTCGATTACCAGCACGACAGGTAAGGGTAGGTCGAATCGCGCTTTGCTTTTCCGCCTTGGAGGGCGCGATCGCGATAGTCACTCCCATTCGGTAGTCCGCAAAAGCACCGGAAATTTCTTGATCTTCGCCACACTACGCTGACTGCAACAACCTGTTGCCATCCCCCATTCTGATGTCTCTTTGATCTGCCTCGCGAGCGCAGCCGGTGGTCGGTTGCCTCATTTGAACGGGGCATCCCATGAGCGTCATTCCGATCCGGTCCGAAGCATCATCGCGCGGCGCGCGCATGTTGCGGACGGCGCTTGGGCCGGAGATAGCGGCCTGGCTTGACGACGCCTCGGTGATCGAGGTCATGCTCAATCCCGACGGGCGGTTGTGGATCGACAGGCTTGGCGCCGGAATCGCCGATACGGGGAGTGGGATGTCCGCTGCCGATGGCGAGCGGATCATCCGGCTGGTCGCGCACCATGTCGGGGCCGAGGTCCACGCCAAGTTGCCGCGGGTATCGGCAGAGCTTCCCGAGACGGGGGAACGGTTCGAGGGGCTGTTGCCGCCGGTGGTGGCCGCGCCCAGCTTTGCGATCCGCAAGCCGGCCGTAGCGGTGTTCACGTTGGGCGATTACGTCGCCGCCGGGATCATGGCGCAGTGGCAAGCTGATGCGCTGGCCCGCGCGGTTGGCGACAAAAAGAACATCCTGGTCGCTGGTGGCACCTCGACCGGCAAGACCACGCTTACCAACGCCTTGCTGGCGGAAGTCGCCACGACCGACGATCGGGTGGTCCTGATCGAGGACACCCGCGAGTTGCAATGCGCCGCGCCCAACCTCGTGTCGCTTCGCACCAAGGACGGCGTGGCAACGCTGTCCGATCTGGTGCGATCGGCCCTGCGGCTGCGGCCCGATCGTATCCCGATCGGGGAGGTGCGCGGCGCCGAAGCGCTCGACCTGCTGAAAGCCTGGGGCACTGGCCATCCCGGCGGCGTCGGGACCATTCATGCCGGTTCCGCGCTCGGAACGCTGTGCCGCCTTGAGCAGCTGATCCAGGAAAGCGTCGTCACCGTGCCGCGCGCGCTGATTGCCGAAACCATCGACGTGATCGCCGTGCTGGTCCGCGACGGCACCGGACGGCGGCTCGCCGAACTCGCCGAGGTCACCGGGCTCGATGAACGCGGCGACTATCGCATTCTCCCCACCACCCCCTAAGCAAAAGGAACTCCCAAATGATCCAGACCATTTCGCGCGCCCGTGCCCGCCTGTCCGCAGCCATGCTCGGCGGCTTCGTTGCCCTCTGCCTCACCACACCGGCCCATGCCGCTGGCTCGTCGATGCCGTGGGAAGCACCGCTTCAGTCGATTCTCGAATCCATCCAGGGTCCGGTCGCCAAGATCGTCGCGGTGATGATCATCATCGCCACCGGCCTCGCGCTCGCTTTCGGCGACACCTCGGGCGGCGCGCGGCGGATGATCCAGATCGTGTTCGGTCTGTCGATCGCCTTTGCCGCCTCGTCCTTCTTCCTGTCGTTCTTCAGCTTCGGCGGCGGAGCGCTGGTCTGATGGACGGCGCGCCGCCCGAAACCGTCCCCGGCTATGTGGTGCCGGTCCACCGCGCGCTGACCGAGCACATCTTGCTCGGCGGTGCTCCGCGTGGCCTGGCGATCGCCAATGCGACGCTGGCCGCGGCGATCGGTCTGGGCCTGCGACTGTGGATCGCCGGCGTGGTGATCTTCGCGCTCGGCCATGCGGTCTCGGTCTGGGCGGCGCGGCGCGATCCCCAATTCGTCGATGTCGCACGGCGGCATCTGCGCTTTCCCACCTATCTGAGGGTCTGAAGCCGATGCTCTCGCTTCGCGAATACCGTAACAAGGCCGACCGTCTCGCGGACTTCCTCCCCTGGGCGGCGCTCGTCGCGCCGGGCGTGGTACTCAACAAGGATGGCAGCTTTCAGCGCTCGGCGCGCTTTCGCGGCCCCGACCTCGACAGCGCCACACCAGCCGAACTGATCGCGACGACCGCGCGGCTCAATTCTGCGCTGCGACGCCTGGGCTCGGGCTGGGCAATCTTCGTCGAGGCGGTGCGCCGCCCGGCGCAGGACTATCCCGACAGCCAGTTTCCCGATCCGGCGTCCATGCTGGTTGAGCGCGAACGCGCCGCACAGTTCGCCGAGGAAGGCACGCATTTCGAGAGCGGCTATTTCCTGACCTTGCTGTGGATGCCGCCTGCCGAGGATGCGGCCCGCGCCGAAAGCTGGCTCTACGAGGGCAAGGCTGAGAAGGGGATCAACCCGAAGGAGTTGCTCGACCTGTTCAGCGACCGGACTGACCGGTTGCTGCGCTTGGTCGAAGGGTTCGTGCCTGAGGTGGCCTGGCTCGATGACAGCGAGACGCTGACCTATCTGCACAGTTGCATCTCGACCCGCCGCCACCGGGTTCGCGTTCCCGAAGTGCCGATGCACTTGGACGCGTTGCTTGCGGACGAGCCGCTTACCGGTGGGCTCGAACCACGCCTGGGCCGCGCGCATCTGCGCACGCTGACCGTGGTCGGCTTTCCCAGTTCGACCTTCCCCGGACTGCTCGAAGAACTCAACCGGCTCGCCTTCGCCTACCGTTGGTCGACCCGCGCGGTGATGCTCGACAAGACAGATGCCACCAAGCTGACCGCCAAGATCCGGCGGCAATGGTTCGCCAAGAGGAAGTCGGTCGCCGCGATCCTCAAGGAGGTGATGACCAATGAGGCATCAACGCTGCTCGACAGCGACGCCTCGAACAAGGCCGCTGATGCCGATGCGGCGCTGCAGGAACTGGGCGCCGACCACGTCGGGCAAGCCTATGTCACCGCGACGGTCACGGTGTGGGATGAGGATGCAAGCCTCGCCGCTGAAAAGCTGCGCCTGGTCGAGAAGGTGATCCAGGGCCGCGATTTCACCGTGATCGTCGAGGGCATGAACGGGGTCGAAGCCTGGCTCGGATCGCTGCCCGGCCATGTCTACGCCAATGTCCGGCAGCCGCCGATCTCGACACTCAACCTCGCCCACATGATTCCGCTCTCGGCGGTCTGGGCCGGGCCGGAACGGGACGAGCACTTCCGCGATGCACCGCTGTTCTATGCGCGAACCGAGGGCTCCACCCCGTTTCGGTTTTCGCTGCATGTTGGCGATGTTGGCCACACGCTGATCGTCGGGCCGACCGGAGCGGGCAAGTCGGTGCTGCTCGCGCTAATGGCCCTGCAATTCCGCCGTTACGATCGTGCGCAGGTTTTCGCCTTTGACTTCGGCGGTTCGATCCGCGCGGCCGCGCTCGCCTGCGGCGGCGACTGGCAAGATCTGGGAACCAGTCTTTCCGACGACGGTGCGGGCGCGGTGTCGCTGCAACCGCTGGCGCGGATCGACGAGCCCGCCGAGCGCAATTGGGCGGCCGAATGGCTCCAGGCTATCCTCACGTCCGAGGGCGTGACGGTCGATCCGGTCACCAAGGAACATCTGTGGTCGGCGTTGACCTCGCTCGCTACCGCACCGGTGGCCGAGCGGACACTGACCGGCCTCGCCGTACTGCTGCAATCGCAGGCGCTCAAGCAGGCGCTGGCACCTTATTGCATCGGCGGGCCGTTCGGTCGGCTGCTCGATGCCGAAGTCGAACATCTTGGTGAAGCGAGGTTTCAGGCCTTCGAGACCGAAGGGCTGACCGGCTCGGCCGCTGCACCCGCCGTCCTCTCGTACCTGTTTCACCGGATCGAGGGGCGGCTCGACGGCTCACCAACGATGATCATCATCGACGAGGGCTGGCTGGTACTCGACAGCCCCGCCTTCGCCGCGCAGCTGCGCGAATGGCTGAAGACGCTGCGCAAGAAGAACGCGAGCGTGGTCTTTGCGACCCAAAGCCTGGCCGACATCGAGACTTCGGCGATCGCGCCCGCCATCATCGAAAGCTGCCCAACCCGGATTTTCCTCCCCAACGAACGCGCGGTCGAGCCGCAGATTCTGGCGATCTATCGCCGGTTCGGCCTGAACGACCGGCAGATCGAGATCGTCGCCCGTGCCACCCCCAAGCGCGACTATTACTGCCAGTCGGCGCGCGGCAACCGGCTGTTCGAGCTGGGCCTCGGCGAAGTCGCGCTCGCCTTCACCGCCACCTCGTCGAAGACCGACCAACTGACGATCGCCGAGCTGACCGAAATCCACGGCGCTGACGATTTTGCGCGCCAGTGGCTGCGCCATCGCGGCCTCGCCTGGGCCGCCGACATGCTGCCGTCCCCCGTTTCCCCCGCCCCGATGGGCCAACCCAAGGAGTAGCCGCCATGAAGTCGAGTCATTTGAAAAAGCCAGGGGTCCGCCACCTGTTCGCCGCTGGCGCTGCCGTGCTGTCGATGACCGCCACGGCGCTCATGCCCGCGCCCGCCTATGCCCAGTTCGGCGGGATCGTCTACGACCCTTCCAACTACGCGCAGAACGTGCTCACAGCCGCACGCACGCTCGAGCAGATCAACAACCAGATCCGCCAGCTCCAGAACCAGGCGACCTCGCTGATCAATGAGGCGCGCAACCTCGCGAGCCTGCCGACCAGCATCCTCGATCCGCTCCAGCAGCAGATCCGCCAGACCCAGCAGCTCTTGGCGCAGGCGCAGCGCATCTCGTTCGACGTCCAGCAGATCGAGCGCGAGTTCGCGCGGCAATACTCCGGCCAGAACCTCACTGGCAGCCAGCGCGAGATGGTGCAGGGTGCCGAGGAGCGCTGGCGCAACAGTGTTGCCGCGTTCGAGGATGCGCTCAAGGTCCAAGCCGGGGCAGTGAGCAACATCGAAGGCGCCCGCAGCGCCGTGCAGACGATCGTCACTGCCAGCCAGTCGGCGACGGGCGCGTTGCAGGCCGCCCAGGCCGGAAACCAGTTGCTCGCGCTCCAGTCGCAGCAGCTCGCCGATCTGACTGCCACGGTCGCAGCGCTCGGCCGCGCCCAGTCGCTCGATGCCGCCAATGCGGCGGCGGCCAAGGTGCAGGCTCGCGAGCAGCTGCGCCGCTTCCTCGCGCCGGGGCGCGGCTATGTGCCCACCACCGCCCAGATGTTCCGGAACTGAGGCGATGGACACCAAGCTCTTCGCGCGGATCGGAGCCATCGCGTTCGTGGCCGTGGCGATCACCATGACCGCGCTCCAGCTGCGCGAAGAGCGCAAGCCTGATCGCACCGAGATCGTCACGGTGAGCGATCCCGATGGCGATCCGTTGCCCGAAATGCTCCGGCTTTGCTCCGAACTGGGTGAACTCGCCGAAACGACGAACGAGTGCCGCCAAGCCTGGGCCGAGAATCGTCGTCGTTTTTTGGCTCCCGGCGCTCGGCCCAAGGAACGATTTCCGCAAGCCGGCCCCATAATCGACAGTTCCGGGCAGCCATCCCAGTCACAACCGGTCGTCGTATCGTCCGGAACCGGAGGCCGTTGACATGGGTGGCACCGGCGTCGTCGACCGCTTCCTCGACATCTTCTCGCGCTACATCGACAGCGGCTTCGGGCTGCTTTCGGGCGAGGTCGCGTTCATCGCGACCACACTGATCGTCATCGACGTGACGCTCGCGGCGCTGTTCTGGTCCTGGGGCGAGAACGAGGACATCATCGCCCGCCTCGTCAAGAAGACGCTGTTCGTAGGCGTGTTCGCCTACATCATCGGCAATTGGAATTCGCTCGCCAGGATCGTGTTCGAGAGCTTCGCCGGGCTAGGCCTCAAGGCGAGCGGCACCGGCTTTACCGCTGCCGAGCTGCTGCAGCCAGGCCGGGTCGCGCAAGTTGGCATGGACGCCGCGCGACCGTTGATCGACGCGATCTCGGACCTGATGGGGTTCGTCAGCTTCTTCGAGAACTTCCTCCAGATCGTGATCCTGCTGGTCGCCTGGGCGATCGTCATCATCGCCTTCTTCATTCTCGCGATCCAGCTGTTCATCACCCTGATCGAGTTCAAGCTGACTACGCTCTGCGGCTTCGTGCTCATCCCGTTCGGGCTGTTCGGCAAGACCGCGTTCATGGCTGAGCGCGTGCTCGGCAACGTCGTCTCGTCCGGCATCAAGGTGCTGGTGCTCGCGGTGATCGTGGGCATCGGCTCGACCATCTTCGCCGAGTTCACCAGCGCCATCGGCGCCGAACCCACCATCGAGGACGCGCTTTCGATCGTGCTGGCCAGCCTGTCGCTGCTTGGGCTCGGCATCTTCGGCCCCGGCATCGCCAATGGCATTGTCTCGGGCGGGCCGCAGCTGGGCGCAGGCGCTGCTGCCGGAACCGCGCTGCTCGCCGGTGGCGCTGCCGCTGGCGCGGTCGCGGGCGCCAGGATGGCCGGTGGCGCGGTCGCCAGCGCCGCATCCAATGTCACGCACGGCACCTCCCGCGCCGCTGGTGGTGCCACGATGGCCTATTCGCTGGGCTCGGCAGGCAAGTCGGGAGCGGCTGCGGTCGGTTCCGGCATGGCTGCGGTCGGCGATGCTGCTGTTGGCGCTGCAACATCACCGCTCCGAAAGGCTGGCGATTCGATGCGCCAGTCGTTCCGCGAGGGCAGCCGCGCCGCAGTGACCAATACTGGCGGCACGATTACGCCCGGCCCCAGCACGCCACCCACGCCGCCTGCCGAAGTCGATCAGGGGCAACCTGCCTGGGCCAAGGCGATGAAGGATCGCCAAGCCATCACGCATGGCGCGACCATCGCCGCCCACACGCTCAAATCGGGCGACAGCCACGGCGGCGGCGCTTCCATCGACACCTCCGAAAAGGACTGACTTCCATGTTCCGACGCCCCTCGATCCGCTACGGCAAGACCCCCGAGCCCGAAACGCCCTACCAGCGCGCCGCGCAGGTCTGGGATGACCGGATCGGCTCGGCCCGCGTCCAGGCCCGCAGCTGGCGGCTCGCCTTCTTCGGCGCACTTGGTCTTTCGACTTGCCTTACCGCCGGAATCATCTG
Source organism: Rhizorhabdus dicambivorans (assembly GCF_002355275.1). NCBI lineage: Bacteria > Pseudomonadati > Pseudomonadota > Alphaproteobacteria > Sphingomonadales > Rhizorhabdaceae > Rhizorhabdus > Rhizorhabdus dicambivorans. The sequence continues at coordinate 4,760,838 of NZ_CP023449.1, forward strand.
GCAGGGCGCGCGCGGCAGCATCGTCCCCTGGGTCGTCCAGGTCGACAAGCTCGGCGAGGCCCAGGCCGTCGCGCCCGCCGATGCTGGCTACACGCCGAGCGACCCGCAGGTCGCGTTCCATCTCGCACGGTTCATCGAGCAGGTTCGCGCCGTCCCCGACGACGCCATCGTGGTCCGTCAGAATTGGCTCAGGGCTTACGACTTCGCCACTGACAAGGGTGCGTTGGCGCTCAATGATTATGCCCGGACCAACGATCCGTTCGCACTGATCGGCCGAGAACAGGTCGGGGTCGATGTCACCAGCGTGATCCGCGCCTCGCCGACCAGCTTCCGGGTGGCCTGGGTCGAGCGCCGCTACCGCGACGGCAGCCTCGCCGAAACCAGTCGTTGGACCGCGATCCTGACCATCGCCCTCCAGACGCCGCGTACCCCCGATGCCCTGCGCAAGAACCCGCTCGGCATTTTCGTCAACGCCATCAACTGGTCGAAGGAACTCGGATCATGATCAGAAATCCCAAGCGCACAGCGCGCATCCTTACATTGGTCGCTTTATCGGCGAGCGTTGCCATCGTTTCTCCCACGCAGGCCAAGGACCAGCCTGCTGCACCTGCGATTTCCTACGAGGCACCGCAGGTGCCCAATCCTTCCGAGACGGTCGTGGCGATCCCCGTGCCGCTGCCGCTTCCCGGCCAGCTCAAACAGTTTCCGCAGCGGCCCCCTCCCCACGCTGCGGGCCGCTCCCACCCATCCTTGCCCCGGGACAGGGTGGGAGCGGCGATGGAGGCTGCACGGGTGCAGCCGGAACGCACTGGGTTCGTCAATGCGATTCAGGTCTTTCCCTATACCGAGGGTGCGCTCTACCAAGTCTATGCCAAGCCCGGTCAGGTGACCGACATCGCGCTGCAGGAAGGCGAGCAATTGGTCGGCTCCGGACCCGTCGCAGCCGGCGACACGGTGCGCTGGATGATCGGCGACACGGTGAGCGGTGTCGGCGCTGCCGCGCGGGTCCATATCCTGGTCAAGCCGATCCGGCCCGACATCGCGACCAACCTCGTGATCAACACCGACCGCCGCACCTATCACCTTGAGCTGCGCGCCAACCCTTCGGTCTATATGGCCTCAGTCTCCTGGACCTACCCGCAGGATCAGCTGATCGCGCTGCGTCAGGCCCGGGCCGAAGCCGAACGCGCAGCGCCGGTGGCGGCGGGACTCGACCTTTCCACGCTCAACTTCCGCTACGCGATAGAAGGAGGCCGCCCGGACTGGCGTCCCCTGCGCGCCTTCGATGACGGGGTGCGCGTGTTCATCGAGTTCCCAGAGAGCATCGCCCAGGGCGAGCTTCCGCCGCTGTTCGTGATCGGTGCCAAGGGCAACGCTGAACTGGTCAATTACCGGGTATCGGGCCGCTACATGATCGTCGACCGGCTGTTCGCCCGTGCCGAGCTGCGGCTTGGCGGCCGCAAGGGCCAGCAGACGGTGCGGATCGTCTCCAATCGGCGGGGGCGGGCATGACCGGTCAGGAGAAGGATGAACGCGCCGAAGCGCCGCCCGTCGATCCTGGCGATGCGGTCAAGCTCCGCGGCGATCCCCCGCGCGTCATGCGCCTGTCGAGGAAAGCCATCGGCATCGCCTCGGCCTGCGGCTTCGCGCTGGTCGGCGGCGCGCTGATCTATGCGCTTCAGCCTGCGGGACGGAAAGGCGCGGAAGAACTCTACAACACCGAGGGCGTGGCCGTAGCCGATAATCTCGCCGGTGCGCCCAAGGATTACGGCCAGGTGCCCAAGCTCGGCCCGCCGCTCCCTGGCGATCTCGGCAAGCCGATCCTCGACGCCCAGCGTCGCGGCGATGTCGCAGCGCTGCCGCCGGTCGGTGCGACGCCGCCCGATCCGGCGGCAAATGCCGCTGAAGTCGCTCGCCAGCGCGTCGAACAGGAACGCGAGGCTGCGCGCGGCAGCCGGTTGTTCTTCGGCGGCGGAACGCCGGGCAGTGGAGGCGTTGGCCTTGCCGGACTCCCGGTCACAGGCGATACTCCTGCCGCTGCGCCAGCGGCCGCGCCGCAGTCCGAGGCTGGGCGTAAGCAGGCATTCCTCGAACGCGCCAGCGACCGACGCACCGTCTCGGCCGAGCGCTTGACCGGCTTGACGTCGCCCGCGATCCTTCAGGCAGGCTCGGTCATTCCGGCAGCACTGATCACGGGCATCCGGTCCGACCTGCCGGGACTGGTGACTGCGCAGGTTACCCAGAATGTCTATGACAGCCCGACCGGACGCATCCTGCTCATTCCGCAAGGCTCGCGGCTGATCGGCGACTATGATGCCGATGTCGCCTTCGGGCAGAGCCGGATCCTGCTCGCCTGGAACCGGCTTATCCTCCCCGATGGCCGTTCGATCGTACTCGAGCGCCAGCCTGCCTCGGACCCGCGCGGTTTTGCCGGGCTTCAGGACGGAACCGATTATCACTGGGGCGGGGTGCTCAAGGCTGCTTTTGTGTCCACGCTGCTCGGCGCGGGCGCAGAACTGGGGTCGGGCGACGACGGCAATCTTGCCCGCGCGTTCCGCCGCGGCACCCAAGACAGCATCAATCGTGCCGGCGAACAGATCGTCAGCCGGGAACTCAATGTACGACCGATACTCACCATCCGGCCCGGCTTCCCGGTGCGCGTGTTGGTAACGCGCGATATTGTGCTGGGAGGCGATCAATGACCCGGTTGAAGCTCGCCGATCTGGCCGACGAGAAGCCGGTCCGACTTACTGTTGAAGTGTCGGCGCGGCTGCATCGCGAACTGCTTGCCTATGCTGCAGTTCTCAACGGAGGCGATGCCAAAGGCGCCCCAACGCCCGAACGGCTCATCCCACCGATGATCGAGCGATTTATCGCTACCGACCGGAGCTACGCCAAGTCGCGCCGCTCGGGTCAGCAGGGATAGCGCTCCTCGATCAGCTTGAAGAAGCGTTTCAGCGCGGGATTGTCATTGTCCTCGCACCAGTAGAGCGCGAACTCGAGGCGGGCGGGTCCGCTGGGATCGTAGATCTCGCGAAAATGCAGTTCCGGCCAACTCACACCCTGCGAGGATTCGGTTGCGACCGAGATATACCGCTTGGCCGAAACCATGCTCAGCACGCTCTCAAGGCTTGTGTCCTGGTAGATGATGTTGGGACGGAAGCCCTGTTCGGTAAGGCGTGCAGAGATCAGGTTCCCAAGGATCGGTCCGAGGCCGTTGCCCGGCACGACGAAGATCTCGCGTCGCAAATCCTGCCAGTATATCCGCTCCTGCGGGATGAGCCGATTGCCTTCGACAAGCACGACGAACAGGCGCTCGGACCAAAGCAAACGAGTCTTGAGTCCCGCTTCCGTCAGGCCGATCGGCGCTACCGCGACATCGATGGTGCGCGAAAGGAGGCCGTTGAGGAGCTTTTCTGGCCCAGCCTCGACGCCATCGAACTGCACATCAGGAAATCGCGTCAGATAGTCGGAAAAGGTCAGCTTGAGATTTCCTGACATCAATGGCGAGCAGTAGCCGACAGCAATCCGGCCTTGCAGACCGTAGCTGACGTTTCGCGCTGTGGTCTGCAGATTTTCAATGTCGGTGACGATGCGCCGGGCCTGCTCGATGAAAACCCGCCCATTTTCGGTGGGCTCGGCTCCACGCGTTGTGCGCTCGAACAATTTTACGCCCAGTCGCTCCTCAAGTTGCATCACCCGGCGACTGAGCGTGGATTGCTTCACGTTCAGTGCGGCCGCCGCGCGCGAGAAGCTCTGCGTGTCGGCCGTCATCACCGCATATCTAAGCTGCCGGATTTCTATACCCATGTGATGCCGCGCCTCTCCCCGCCGATGGAGTTCAGTCGCCGCAGCTGATCAAACCTTACATCGACGCCTCGGTCTTCGTGTCCCTTGCCGGCCGTTCTTCCCCCCGGCCTGCCGCAGCATCAAATTTGTCTTGACTGATCGTTCCAAACAATTATGTGGAGCACCATGCCTTGGGAAAAGAACTTCGATATCGATGAGACGCTGACGCGTGCCATGCAGACCTTCTGGGCGCATGGTTATGAGGCGACCTCGATGCAGGATCTGGTCACCGCCACAGGCGTCAATCGGGCCAGCATCTATGCGACCTACGGCGACAAGCGAGCGTTGTTCCTGACCGCGCTCAGAAAATACGATGGCGAAATCCGCAGGCGGATGCTGGCGGAACTGGCCGAAACGAAGACGCCTGCCGAGGCGATCGCTGCCGTATTCGACAAGTTCATCGGCCAGACCACCGTGCCGCAGGGCAACTGGGGCTGCTTTCTGGTGAACACGGCTCTCGAACTTGCCGCCCATGACGACGAAATTTCGGAACTGGTAAACGCAGCTCAGGATGAGATCGAAGCATTCTTCCTCGCCATGATCCGCAAGGGGCAGCAGTCAGGCGCGTTCGCTGCTGATCGCGATGCGAAGCCGCTGGCTCACCAAGCACTGGCATCCCTGCTCGGGATGCTGGTGATGATCCGCAGTCGCCCCGAAGAGGAGTTCCTCACCGCCGTCCGCGACGGGTTCTTGAAATCGCTTACCTGAGTCTTGCCCCTTTTTTGCCCAGTATGGAACGATCATTCCACACATAATCTCTCAACCCGAAAGGAAGCCCAATGCCACTTATCCAGATCACCGGAGTCGGCGATTATCTGACGCTCGACCAGAAACAGGAAATCATCCGCAAGGTCACCGACGCTGTCGTCTCGGTCGAAGGCGAAGGCTTGCGCCCTGTCACTTGGGTCACGATCGCCGACATCCAGCCCGGCGCCTGGGGCGTCGGCGGCAATCCCGTCACCGCTAACGACCTGCGCGCCATGGCCGCCGCACCCTCAGCCTGAGCTTCCCCCGAAAGAACCAAGAAAGGAAAGTCGTATGCCTACCGTATTCAAGACCAGCCTACCGCTTCGCACCATCGAAGATCCGAATCCGGCCGTCTCGGCACCGCTCAAGGCAGCTCAGGCAGGTATGGGGATGGTGCCCAACATGTACGCCGCCATGGCAAACCTGCCCGCACTGCTCGAAACCTACAACCACGGCTACGGCAAGTTTCGCGCTGAAGCGGGCTTCTCGCCGGTCGAGCAGGAAGTCGTGTTCCTCGCGATCAGCCGGCTCAATGGCTGTCACTATTGTGTGGCCGCGCACAGCTTCGTGGGCGACATGATGTCGAAGGTGCCGACCGAAGTGACCGATGCAATCCGCGATGGCCGACCGGTGCCGGACGCCAAACTCGAAGCCCTGCGTTACTTCGCACATGTGATGGCGGAAAGCCGCGGCAACCCGACACCTGATCAGGCGAAGGCCTTCCTCGAAGCTGGCTTCACCGAAGAGCACATTCTCGGGATCGTTCTGGCGATCAGCGTGAAGGTCATCTCGAACTACTCGAACCACATCTTCCACACCGAACTCGATCCCGGTTTCGCGGGTCGCGCCTGGTCGCCTGCTACCTGAAGGCACTGCTATCCTTGGCCCGGCTTCGTGACGGCCGGGCAAGGCCGGCGAACATGCCCCCGCCTCGCCGGCCGGGGCCGCGTCGCCCTTCGGGTCGCCCACCGAATGACGCGGCCCCTCGGGGATGCCGAAAAATAGGCTCTGCGCCCGTGTAACCAAACGCGATCTTTCGCCGAACTATGGCGTGAGGGAGCTGGACCAACTGCGAGCGCGGTCCATCAAGGTCGCGGTCGATTTCCTCCCCCTCGCTCCGCCGGTCGACGTTGTTCGGTCGGGCTTCGCCTGTCTTGCGGACGCGGCAGGACGAAGGGGGAAACCTAGCGTGTCCGGGACATAAAGGGGGTCTGACCCATGAAGAAAACCAAACTCGCTTCCATGCTTGCCGTGATGGGCGGCCTGACCATGGCCACCGCTGCCTGTTCCAAGGAAGCCGAAGCACCCGCAGAAGCGCCTGCAGGCGCGGTAATGGCGGACCAGGCGTCCGGCTGCGCGGCCGCGCCCTGTGCGGGTAAGAGCTGCGAGGCGAAGCCGTGCGCACCCAAGGGTTGCGGCGCCAAGCCTTGCGCTCCGAAGGGCTGCGGCGCGAAGCCCTGTGCCCCCAAGCCTTGCGCTGCCAAGCCCTGCGCGGCAAAGCCCTGATACCCCTGCAGGGCCTTGCCGATGTGGCCGGTGGCGGAATAGTGGACCTCCGCCGCCGGCCATGATTTCCACGGGCGGAAAGACCATGAACGAGCACGAAGCGGCCGAAGTGGTCGTCGCGACAATCACCCGCATGGCTGAGGAAGGACGGCCCCTGATGGCCCGCGTCCTGCCCGTGGGCGAGGCCCACTTCTGGGCGCACTATCCCGACGACGACGCGCGAGACAGCATGAGCCGGTCCCGCTGGTACTACCATGTTCACGCACCCGGCGAACGCGACCCCGCCGAGCACGGGCACTTCCACCTGTTCCTGCATCGCACACAGCTGGATGACCCGGGCGGTTTCCTCGCCGCGCCTGCCGAGGGCGAGGATGCACCAGCCCATGTCACCCACATCGCGGGGCTTTCGGTCGATCGCTCCGGGGTGCCGCTCGCCTGGTTCGCGACAAACCGATGGGTGACCGACGAATTTCTCTACCCAGCCGACACGATGATCGCACACCTGGATCGCTACGATGTCGATAATACCGAGGAAGACGGACTCGTGAACCGCTTCCTGACGGCCATGGTCACCTTGTACCGGACCGAACTGGCCGATCTCCTGCGTCGCCGCGACCTGGCTCAGGCCGAACTTGTCGCATCGACGGGTATCGCTGCCTATGAAGCGGACAACGATGTTCTGGCCACCTGTCCGATCGATCTCGACGCCAAGATCGACAGCCTCGGTCTTGAGTAGGGGTCAGGCCGTCTCCTCGATCCCCCACATTTTCGCCAGCCGGGTGTAGCTGCGCTCGCCGCGGTGCGGATCTTCGGTCGCACCGCCCATTCGCGCCATACGCGCATCGAGTTCGGCCTGGCCGGCTTCGAGGGGATTGGCCTTGATGCCCGAACCCTCGACGATGCGGTTCATGAAATTGAACAGCGCGCAGACGCTCACCGCGTCGAATAGCGCCTGTTCGTTCCAGCCCGCGGCATAGACGCGGTTGGCATCGGCCTCGGTCATCATGCTCGGCGTTCTGGTGAGCTTGCTGACATAGGCGAGGATGGGCTTGAGCCTGTCATCGATGCCACTTGTCTCGAGATCGGCCATCAGCCCATCGAACAATCCCGGATCGATGCCGAAGGCCCGCGCAGCGACGACATGGGCGCCGTGGCAGTAGGTGCAGGCGTTGAGGCCGGACACATAGGCGGCGATCAGCTCGCGCTCAGCCACGGTCAGTGGTGAAGGATCACGCAGCAGGCGGTCGTGATACTCGAGCAAGGGCATCACCGTATGCGGGAAGCGGCGAAAGACCTTGTCGAGCGCCGGCTCGCCTTCGATCGATGGGAACACGGGCATGGCTTCTCTCCTCTATTCCGCTTCATTCCGCTTCGTGAAAGTCCCGCGGGCGAGCAGGCTGCGCTGGATCACGGTGAGCAGGCAGAGCGCAGCAAAGCCGATGGCGATCACGGGGAACTGCGCTGGCCATAGGCACATGGCGACGAAGGCTGCGATGGTCTCGCCGCCCTCCGCGAGACCGGTCGAGTAGAAGATGCTCTTGGTCCCATGCGCGCTGGTTTCCTCGCCGCGACGGGCAGCGATCGCTGCAAAGACAAGGAAGCTGGCGCAGGTCAGCGTGAAGCTTGCGACAAGCAGTAGTGCAGGCACGGTATTGGCGGTACTCGCCAAGCCAAAGGCGACGGGCACAGCGACGTAGAAGGCGTAGTCTGCAAGCGTATCGAGGTAGCCGCCGAAGTCGGTCAGTCCGCTCGCTCTGGCGACCGCGCCATCGAGCCCGTCGAGCAGGCGGTTGACGAGGATCAGGGCCAGGCCAACGAGATATTGCCCGTGCGCGATCGCCGCGGCCGCTGCCAAGGCGGGGATCAGTCCGGCCAGCGTCACCGCGTTCGCACTGATGCCCCACCGCGTCAGCCAGCGCCCGATGGCGTTGAGCGGTGGGTCGATCAAGGGGCGCAGGTGGGCGTCGAACATGGCGGCTCCTCAGGACCCATACTCTGTCATGACCACGTGACCAGGCCGATCACGGCCCCGGTCATCAACGACACCATGTTACCCGCGAGCCAGCTCTTCATGCCAAGGCCCGCGACCTCGCCGCGCCGCTCAGGCGAAAGGGTGGAAATGGTCGAAACGATCAGACCGACGCTGGCAAGATTGGCAACCCCGCACAGCGCATAGGTGACGATCAGCAAGCTGCGCGGATCGAACGTCCCCGCTGGCAGCGCGGCGAGGTCGAGATAGGCGACATATTCGTTGAGCACGGCCTTGGTGCCCATCAAGCTGCCCGCCGCGGGCGCTTGGTCCCAGGGGACGCCGATCGACCACATCACGGGAGACATCAGCCAGCCCAGCATGCGCCGCAGGGTCAGCGGTGCGCCTTCGATCATAGGCAGCAGCGCCAGCACCTGGTCGACCAGACTCACCAGAGCGAAGGCGGTAACGATGATCGCAATGACTGCAAGTACCAGCGTCATCCCCTCCATCGCGCCGCGTATGACGGCGTCCATGCTGCTCTCATAATGCAGATCTGGCTCGGCTTGCTCGCGGTCGCCGCCAGCTTCGCCCGGCACCATCAGCCGCGCGACGAGCACGCCCGCTGGCAGCGAGATCAGCGAGGCAACGATCATGTGGCCGACCGCGTTGGGCACGGTCTTCGACAGGGTGGTGGCGTAAAGCACCAGGATCGCGCCCGAGATCGTCGCCATGATCAGCACCATGATCATGAACAGGTCAGAGCGGCTCATCCGGCCGAACCAGGCGCGCAATACCAGCGGGCTCTCGACGACGCCGAGGAAGATCGTCGCGCCGCCGCCGAGCCCAACGACACCGCTAACACCCAAGGTGCGCTGCAGCGCCCATGACAGCCCCCGGACCACGGCGCGCAGCACGCCCCAGTGCCACAGCAGCGCCGATATAGCCGAGAAGACGATGATCAGCGGCAGGATCTGGAAGGCGATGATAACCGGCGGCTCTTCCCCTGGCTTCAGCAGGAACGGGATTGGCGCGCCGCCGGTATAGCCGAACATGTAGGACGAGCCGACCAGCGTCGCCGCCTCGATCGCCGAGACTGCCTGGTTGGCATAGCCGACCAGCGTCCAGACGAAGGGCACCCGCGTCACCACCAGAGCGATGGCGACCTGCAACAGAAGTGCGCCACCGATCCAGCGCCAACCGGGGCGGGCCTTGCGGTCTTCGGACAAGGCCCAGGCCAGGAAGATCAGGGCGGCAATGCCGATCAACCCCTGAAGGTTTTGCATTGCCGCCATCACCCTTTTCCCCCTTAGAATTTGTATGCCGCGCCGAACTGGAACTGCCGGGGCGGGCCGGCATTTCGCTGAACAAAGGGTACGCCGCCGCCGAACTGCACCTGATTGGACGTCGTGGCCGCGTTGGCAAAGCCGGATTCGTTGTTGGTGTTGAAGACATTGAACACGTCGGCGCTGACTTCGAACCGCCCGCCAAATCCCGGCAGTGCGTAGCGAATGCCCAGATCGACCGTAGCCGACCAGGGCAGACGCGCGGAATTGCGCTTCGTCCCCGGATAGCGGTCCGAGTTGCCGACGAAGTTCTCGCCGAAAGAGGCACCGTCGCCGTTGAGATCCTGCGTGCCGAAGATCCGGGCATCGGGAACGAGGTTCACCGGCTGTCCGGACTGGAACAGGCCAGCGACGCTCAGCGTCAGTCCTTCCAGCGGATAGAGATAGCCGACCGCCGAAATCACATGTCGGCGATCATTGGCCGATGGCCCCCATTCGGTGCTGAAGTCGTTGGCGTTGGCCGCGCGGAAGTTGATGTCATCGGTATCATTTGTGAGCTTCGAGAGGGTGTAAGAGAGGCGGAAGGCGTAATTGTCGCTGCCCCGCACCTTGTTCACTTGCAGGATCAGCGCCTTGTATTCCGCTTCGCCGGCTGTCTCGGACACGGTGATCTGCCGTGCGCCGCCGGGAATCAGGGCAACCGGGCGGGTCGCGTCCGCATCCGCCTGGCTGCGCACCAGCCCGAGCGACCGGGCCAATGCGAAACGCGTGGCGTTGTCAGGCTGGCTCTGGAGCAGCGCGATATTCGCGGCCGTAAGGTTGGCGAGATTGGGTGTGAAGGGCGCGGGCGCGTTGAGGTCGCGCAGACGCACGAGGTTGTGCGAGCGGCTGTAGATGACGTCAGCGGACAGCGTGATCGTATCGGTCGCCTGGAACTGGTAGCCGCCGCTGAGTTGCAGGCTCCACGGGCTCTGGTAGCCATTGGGGTTGAGGATGCGGCCTTCGCCGAGCGTCGCCGTGTCGCGCAGCGCCTGGACCTGATCCGGCGCAGGGCAGGCCGATACGGTCGCGCAGCTCGGCGAAACCGTGAGATTGCCGTCGAAGGTCACCCTCGACAGGTCTGTTCCAGCCGGGATGATTCCCAGCGACTGGAGCTGGCCCAACTGGGTGAGGAAGCCCGGCGAGGTCGTGTTGCGCTGGAGCGCATCGGAGATCACCGCATAGGATAGCTTGCCGTAGAACAGGCCGGCCCCGAAGCGCAGCGTCGATCGGGCGTCGGGCCGGTAGTTGAGCGAGAAGCGCGGGGCGAAATTATCGTAGTCTCCGCCCTTTCCGCCCTTGGCGGTAAGGCTGTCATAATCCCAGCGCAAGCCCAGCGTCGCCGTCAGCTTGGGCGACAGCTGCCATTCGTCCTCAAGATAGACGGCCAGTTGCGTTTGCCCGGTGCCGAAGCTTTGCGGGCGAAGCTCGACCGAGTAGTTGGCCACCGCAGGATTGAGCGCCAGGACATCCTGCGCCGTAAGATCGAGAGCCTTTGCCGACAGGGCGGCCAGCTGCGGGGCGGTGAGATCGACCGTGTAGTTGCCGTCGGGATTTCCGCCGCCGAGCAGGGCGAAGTCGGAATGGATGACATCGCCGCCCAGGCTCAGCTTGTGACTGCCCAGCTTGCGCTGCAGCCGGTGCGTGGTCTGCCATGTTTCTTCAAGATCGTTGAACACGAAGCCCGGGTGGCCGACTACACCCGCGGTCTGGCCGCTCGGATCGCGGATGACGACCTGCGGTCCGGCGGGTCCCTTGGGCTTGCCGTAATCCCAGCGGAAGCGGCTGAACTGGAGCGCGCCATCATAGCTCCACTCGTCACCCGAATAGCTTGCCGTGGCGGCGACAAGTGTCGAGAAGCGATCCTGGTCCGAGCCCGCCGAAGGGAAAGTCACGTTGCCGCCGCCAAGGCCGCCGCCGGGCCGGTCGATCGTGACCCGGCCGAAATTCGCGCGCAAGCCCAGCGTCCAGTCCTCGGTCAGGCGATGATCGAGCCTGATCGAGCCGAGATAGAACTCGTTGTTGCCCGTTACCGTATCGACCACGCCGAGCACCGGCGCATCGACCACCTGCACGTTGCGATCGCGGGTGTATTCGAAGTTGGCGTAGAAGAAGGTCTTGTCGCGCACGATCGGCCCGCCGATGCTGGCACCGGCCTGGTAACGCTCGAAGCTTTCGCCGACTGCGTTGCCCGACAGGTCGCGGCGCGGGAAAGGCGATTTCGCATCGAGCGGCCGACCGGGGCGCACCAGCGCATAGACTTCGCCGGACAAGTCGTTGCTGCCCGATGGCGAGGTGTAGTTGACCACGCCATTAGCGGTGCGCCCGTAGGCCACCGAATAGGAATTGGCGAGTACCGTCACCTCGCGGGTGAAACCGAGCGGCACGGGAAACTTGAGGCCGCCCAGGAAGTTCTCGTTGTTGTCGAGGCCGTCGAGCAGGTAATTCGTGTCGAGCCCGTTGGAGCCGTTGATCGAGATCGAAGGTGCTTCGGGAAAGAAGCCGGTCGAGGGAACGACGTTGGGCAGGCGGACGAGCGAACCCAGCACATCGCGGCCTTCGATGGGCAGCACCATCAGTTCCTCCTTACCCAGAGAAGCTGAGACTTCCGCATTGACCGTATTGAGCCTGGTGATCCCGCGCGCGCCGGTCACGACGATGGTCCCGGTACCGACCGGTGCCAGGCGCAGCGTCACGCTGCTGGTGAAGTTGGCGCGCAAGGACACACTGGCCTGCTGATCAGCCTCGTATCTATCTCCCGAAAGGGTCGTGACGCGGTAGGTGCCCGCAGTCGTCAGACCTTCGACCCGGACAAATCCCTTTTCGTCCGAACGAGCGGTTCGCGAGAAGCCGATGTCCGCGTTTTCGATCCTCACTTCGACATCCGCCGCGGGCTGGTTGGTGGAGGCATCCACAAGCGCGATCTGGATCCCGGCCTGCTGGGCATGAGCCGGAGTGGCAAGGGTAGCGACGGCCAGCACACTTGCCGACAGGAGGAAGCGGGACGGAAACAAGTGGGTTCTCCGATGCTGGACGAGACAGGTCTCGGTTGCGGTTGATGCAGGCTTTGTCGCCAGGCCGGGGCGATCCTTACAAGTGTTGCGAAGATTTCCGATCACTGGCCCGGTTGTAACCGTTTGCCTGCCCGGTCCGAATTACCCTCTGGGAGGTAATCGCGTGAAACTGGCCAATCGCCTTAACCTGTTTGGTGTCGCAGCTTTGCTGGCCCTGCCTGCGAACGCGAGTGCGGAAACCGCTCGATCGCTCCAAAGGGAATTCCCCAAACTGGAAACCGCGAAAAGCGCGATCAATCTGCGCGAGCTTCAGTCCGGCGGTGTTCCGCGCGACGGCATCCCGGCAATCCTCGATCCGCAATTCCTGCCGGTGTCTGAAGCAACCGAACTCGGCAGCGACGAGCCGGTCATCTTCCTGTCTGGAACCTGCGGTGCCTATGCCTTCCCTTATCGAATCCTCATCTGGCACGAGATCGTTCATCACGACCAGTGTGGCGTACCCGTCGCCGTAACCTTCTGCCCCTTGTGCAACACATCAATGGTCTTTGACCGGCGGGTCGAAGGTGTGGTGCTGAGCTTCGGGACGTCAGGCCGCCTGCGCCATTCCGATCTCGTGATGTACGATCACCAGACGGAATCTCTCTGGCAGCAGTTTACCGGCGAGGCCATTGTCGGCCGCCAAGTCGGCAAGACGTTGGCTGCGGTTCCCGCCCGCATCGAGTCCTGGCAGCGCTTTCGCGAGGAGTTTCCCGATGGCCGCGTGCTGGTGCCGCCATCATGGGGGCGAAGTGCTTACGGGCGAACCCCATACGAAGGCTATGACTCGGCGCCTTCGCCCTTTCTCTTCCAGGGGAGGATGCCGCGCGGCATTGATCCGATGGCCCGGGTCGTGCGCGTTGGCACGCGCGCCTGGTCGCTCGCCTGGCTACGCAAGAATTCGCCAGTGGAGACCATGGACGGCCTGCGCCTCGAATGGCGCGAAGGTCAGAACTCGGCGTTGGATCGCGCCCTGATTTCGCGCGGAAGGGACATCGGCAACGTCCGAGTGACACGGGAGGGTGCCGACGTAGCCTTCAGCGTCGATTTCGCCTTCGCCTATCGCGCCTTCTATCCGCAAGGCGAACTGGTCAAATGATGGCCCGCGCGTCAGCTTGCCTCGCGGCTGTGCTGCTTGCAGTGCTTTTGCCGAGTGCAGCCACGGCCTCCGCGCCGATCGAATTTACCGACGCGGCCTTCGTCGCGGCGCAAGCCCGGGGCAGGACCATCATCGTCGAATCCTATGCTTCCTGGTGCCTGCCTTGCCGGATACAGGCTCCGATCCTCGATCGCCTGCGCACACAAGCACCGTTCCGGGACGTCCTGGTGCTCCGGATTGGCGAGAAAACGCCGAATGCGATCTGGCGGCGGTTCCGACTGAACGGCTTCGGCACTCTCGTGGTCTTCAAGGGCAGCCGGGAAATGGCACGGGGAACGCCGACGAACGAGGCAGCGGTCACGGACCTCCTCCGCCGCGGCCTTTGATCGGAGAAGGCATGGAAATGCACGGGGAATGTAACCGGCGACCGGCCTGATCCGAATTAATAATGGGGGGCGATCCTCGGAGTGTCGCTCATGAAAATCGCCGCAATAGTAAACCGCAAGGGACAGCACGTCGAAAGCGTGAGGGAGACCGAACCGCTCGATTCTGCGGTCGATGTGATGCACCGCAAGGCCATCGGCTCAGTGGTCGTGCACGACAGCGGGGCGCGGGAGATACTCGGGATCGTCTCGCAAACCGAAATTGTCGCCGCCACTGCCGCGCGCGGCGGGAATGCCCTCAAACTCCCCGTTCTGCTGTTCATGCGCAAACCGGCGCTGTTCTGCGCCTGCCAGGACGATGCGGCCTCGGTCATGCGTTTGATGACCCGGGAACGCTGCCGCCATATCGTGGTCTGTTCCGCCTCCGGGGGTATCGCGGGCGTGGTGTCGCTGGGCGATCTCGTCGCGGCCTTGCTTGAGGAGGCCCAACTCGAAGCAGGCGTCCTGCGCGACATGGCCCGTTCCCGCCTGCTCTCCGTGCCGGGTTAAGCGGTGAGCCTGCTGGTTTCCCTCGGGCGGCTCCTGGCCGGATACCTGACAGGCCCATCGCGTGCCCCCTACGCCAACGTCCCCACTGACCCTGAAATTCTGGCGCGCGTAATCAGACCGGGAGACGTTCTCCTGGTTGACGGAAAGCAGCGGATCAGCACGGCAATAAAGTACCTCACGCAGTCGACATGGTCCCATGCGGCGCTTTGCATCGATAGCGCGGGTGAAGAAGCCAACCATGCGTCCCGCTTCGTCGAGGCGGACGCCATCGAGGGCGTCCGGATCGTTCCGCTGTCCGAGTTCGCGGGATTGCACACCCGCATATGCAGGCCGGTCGGTCTCGACGAAGGGGATATCCGCGCCGTTGTCGATTTCGCGCTGGCCCATGTCGGTGACGAATACGACCTCGCCAATGTCATCGATCTTGCCCGATATCTCTGCCCCACGCCGCCAGTACCCTCTGGCTGGCGACGACGGATGATCGCGCTGGGCAGCGGGGAGCCGACCAAGGCAATCTGCTCGACGCTGGTTGCCAAGGCCTTCCAGTCGATCCGCTACCCCATACTGCCCGAAATCACCCGGGAGCTGATCGATGATCCCGATTGCCGAGGGTGTATCCGCGATATCCTGCATATCCGGCATCACAGCCTGTTCACGCCGCGCGACTTCGATGTCTCGCCCTATTTCCGGATCGTGAAGCCGACGCTCGAGAATGGGTTCGACCACCGGGAACTGAACTGGAGCGACACGGTATCCAGCGCGGAACGTCTGGCTCCGGTATGAGAGGGTACGAGATCACTCCTCGCAACAGACTTTGTCGTGCTGCCGAGGTGGACACGGCACCGTCCCGTAAGAGCAAAAGACGCAGCAATCTCCTTCGAGCGGTCGCAGCGTCTCGCCACAGCCCACGCAGCGATAGAAGAACCAGCAGGCGTCGGTCGGCATGAGTTCGTTCGCCTGCTGGCCGCAATGCGGGCAGGTGAGGGTCGATTCCAGGGTGACGGCAGGATTGGACATGGGGGAACTCGCCGCGTGCTAGAGGATGGATCGGAACATCGTCAATCCGCCGTGCCGCGCACTGGATAGTCGTTTGCCATGATGTAGCGCAGACCGCCCAGCAGCGCCTTCAGGTCCGGCCGGACAAAAGGTGCGTTCGACAGATCGACGATCTGGACCCTGCCTTGGGGATTGATCACGAAGATGGCCGGCTCGGCAAAATTGCGGTCGGTCTCATTGGGCGAGCGCGGTGAGGACATGTAGAGTCCGAGCTGGCGCATCTGTTCCTCGCCAAGACCTGCGAGCAGCGGAAATGTCCAGCTATGCGCCATGGCGTCTTCCTGGGCTCGCTCGACCGGGTCCGCCGACAGCGCCCAGACCGAGATCCCCGCAGCCAGGAAATCGTCCTTCAGACCTTCAAGCGTAGCCAGGTACTGCTTGCACAATGGGCAATGCTTGCCCCGGTAGATGACGATCAGACGCCAGCCTTCGGTTTCAGCGGGCGTGACCTGTCCGCCAGCCGCCGACGGCCAGGTGAAAGACGGAAAGAGATCACCGGCGGTGAATTTGGCCTGGATACCCATCTGATCTCATCTCCTTCCGACAAATGTGCGGCTCAGTAGCGCGTCGTCAATTCAACCAGCCAATCCGGCATGCCTGACAAGGCCATGCTCTCGAGGTCACGGTCGAAACCGGTCACAACGAGAAGGCCTACCACCAGCAGGGCTATCCCGAAGGCAGGTTTTGCAAAACGGGCAATGGCCTGCAGCGACCCGGCCTTCTTTCCGAGCGCCCTGCGCGATCCGTAAGCGAATGCGAGGATTGAAGTCGCGACGCCGAGACCAAAGGCGCAAAACGTCACGAAAGCGGACAGCAGATCGTCACCTTGGCTAGCGGCAGCAATTGCAGCGCCAAGCGTAGGCCCAACACAGGGAGCCCAGACCAGGCCGAGCAAGACGCCTATCAGGAATTGACCGCGAGCACTGGTCCCATCGACCCTGGAAAGGGCAAGGTTTGCGCGGTTGGTCAGCGGGCTTGCTGCGGCACTGATTGCAGCCTGAGCCGCCGGCACCAGCAGTACCACACCTGCCAGGATCAGGAGAGCGCCCGCGGCAATCCTGACTGACTGCTCATCAATCCCCAACTGGAACCCGAAGGCCACGATCACAAAGCCGAAACTGGCGAACGAAGCGGCTAGTCCGGCAGCCAGCGCAACCGGGCCAAGACGGGCGCTACCGAAAGCAGAGGTCACGAGGATCGGGATTAGTGGCAGCACGCAGGGGTTGAGGATGGTCACGACGCCCGCCACGAACGCGAGCAGGAGTTCTTCGGTCATTTCGGATCAAACCCGACCGCGAGGATCAGACGCCGCCGAGCACGGCCGCGCGCAACTGTTCGGGCCGCGTTTCAGCGATCGAACGCGCAGTCTCCTGCCGTCCCCTGAAGACAAGGATGGTGGACTGGCGGGGAATGCGGTGTTCGCGCAGGAATGTCTTTTCCTTGTCGAAATCAACCTTCACGAAGACCGCATTCCTGAGCCGGGGCTCGCTGCGCAACGCATCCAGGATCGGGGCCTGCGCCCGGCAGGTTGGACACCAGGTCGCGTGAATGTCGACCACGATGGTCTTGCCCTGCGCCTGAGCGCGCGCGAACGATGCGGCTGAATAGTTGGACCAGGTCGGGCTGGCAAAAGCCGGCACGGATGCCAGCATGGCCAGGATAAGAAGAATCTTCTGGATCAGACGCGTCATGATCGCACTCTCGTTTGGAAGTGAGTTGGATGCGGCCAAGGGGCTGACGGGCGTTTCCACCCGCCAGCCCCGGTCAAGCCGTCAGCAGCACGGCAGTCCGCAGCAAGCGGCTAACGCGCAGCACGCTTCGGCAAAGGACGACGGGCTCGCCGCGAAGGCGACGCCCGGTGTCAGCAGTGCCGAGGCTGCCAGGATCTTGGTGATGTACTTCATGTCAATTCTCCAGAATTCGGTTGTGATTGAGGTCGAGGCGCCTGCTCACGGGGAGGGGGCGGAACCGGCTTTCCAGAGAAGTGTGCAAGAAAGCGGGGAAGCTGGTAGCCCCGCAATTCGCCGCCGAGTTGACTGGCCACGGCTGGCGGAACCGAGATGATCGCCGCCGCACAGATTCGTTCGCAGGCCGCGAGGCCTGTCTCGCAGTCGCCTGATTGATTGTCGCAACAATCGATGCAGCTCGTGGCCGGGAGATGATCGCTGGCATGGACGGCCGCTGGACCCGGCAGCGGCCCCAGGATCAGAAGAAACGCGGTAAGGCAAAGTAGCGCAAATCGGCCCATAGGCCCTTGTTCGCGCCTGGTGCCGCGCTGGTTACAGTCATTCGCAGAAAATCCGGTCATCCCCGCCGCCAAGCGTGATAGCGTTCCACGAACCGGAGCAATGCCTCCGGAGCATGTTTCTTCTTCCACTCTCCAGCAGCGTACTTGTTGGCCTCGGCCATGGTCGGATAGGTGTGGATGGTTCCCATGATCTTGTTCAGGCCAAGGCCGTGCTTCATGGCCAGCACATATTCGGCGAGCAGCTCGCCGGCGTGCTCGCCGACGATGGTTGCGCCACGGATGCGATCCTTGCCCGGAGGGGTGAGAACCTTGACAAAGCCTTTCGTGGCGCTGTCGGCAATGGCGCGATCGAGCTCGTGCAGTGGAAACGTGGTGACTTCGTGGGCCACGCCCTGCTCGCGCGCTTCCTGTTCGTTGAGGCCGACGCGCGCCACTTCGGGGTCGATGAAGGTGGTCCAAGGGATGACCCGATAATCGGCCTTGAACCGCCAGAATTGCCCAAACAGCGCGTTGACGCTGGCGAACCAGGCCTGGTGCGCCGCCGTATGGGTGAACTGGTAGGGTCCGGCCACGTCGCCCGCAGCGTAAATGTTGGGATAAAGGGTCGCCAGGTATTCGTCCGTTACGACAGTGCGCTGCGTCTCGATGCCGAGCTCTTCGAGGCCGTAACCTGAAAGGCGAGCCTTGCGCCCGACCGCCACGATCAGGGCATCGAAGCCCAGAGTGTGTTCGTGGCTGCCATTGGAAAGGACCAGTTTTCGCTCAACGCCGTTTTCGACGCGAATGGCCTCATGCCCGGTCAACACGGTGACGCCTGATGCTTCCTGCGCCGCACGGGCGAGTTCGGATACATCCTCATCCTCGCGCGGAAGCAACCTCTCTCCGCGCTCCACTTGCGTGACTTCCGCGCCAAGCCGGGCAAAGGCCTGGCTCAGTTCCGAGCCGATCGGGCCGCCGCCGAGTACGACGATGCGCCGAGGCATTTCGTCGAGCGTTGCGAAATGCTCCCACAGCGTATCGCTCGTCACGTAGCCCGATTCCGCCAGCCCCGGCAGGTCAGGGACCAGCGGTTCGGCACCTGCGGCGATCACGATTGACCGGGTGGTGAGCCGCTGCGTCGTTCCGTCCTCGCGCGCGATCTCGACCGTCCAGGGGTCCACGATCCGGGCATAGCCCTTGACGACATCGACGCCGAGGCCGGTGTAGCGCTCGACGCTGTCGTGGGGCTCGACGGCGGCGATGATGTCGTGCACCCGGCCCATGACCGCCTTGAAACTGAAGCTCGGTTCTGAACTTTCCAGACCGTAGCGGTCGGCACGACGCATCTGTTCGGCGATGCGCGCGGACTTGATCAGCGCCTTCGATGGGACACAGCCGTAGTTGAGGCAATCACCGCCCATCTTCGAGGCTTCGACCAGCGTGACCTTAGCCCGAACGGTCGCCCCGATCAGCGAGGAGACGAGCCCCGCCGCGCCCGCGCCGATCACCACCAGATTGCGATCGAAGCGCCGGGGACGCCGCCAGCGCGCATAGACGCGCCGCCGCTTTGTCGCCGCCATGATCCACTTGCCGATCCACGGCAGCGCGCCCAGCGCGGCGAACGAGGCCAGCAGTCCGGGCGAGGCGATATCGGACAGCGCCTCGATCCGCGCCAATTGGGTGCCCGCGTTGACGTAGACAACCGTGCCCAGGAGCATGCCGACCTGGCTCACCCAATAGTAGGTCCAGGTCCTGATCGGGGTCAGGCCCATCACAAGATTGACCGCAAAGAACGGGAAGACGGGAACGAGCCGCAGCGAGAACAGGTAGAAGGCGCCGTCGCGGGCCACGCCTTCGTTCACCGAGCGAAGGCGTGCGCCAAAGCGGGTCTGAACCGCATCATGGAACAGGTAACGCGATGCGAGGAATGCGAGCGTTGCGCCAATGGACGAAGCGAAGGAGACGACAAGCGTGCCCGTCGTCACTCCAAACACCGCGCCTGCCGCCAGAGTCATGATTACGGCACCCGGAACCGAGAGCGCGGTCAGGACCACGTAGATAACAAAGAATGCCAGCAGAACGAGCAGCGGGTTGGCGCGGTAGAAATGTTCGATTGCCGCCTGTTGCGCCCTGAGCGCATCGAGCGTCAGATACTGCCCAAGGTCGAGCAGGAACCATGCGGCAAGGCCAATCACAAGCAGGCAGGCAACGGCAATGCGTTTCAACAGATTGCTCCTGGTTGGAATTGCTGTTGGCCGTTGGTCGGTGGAAGACCCCGCGTTCTTACACATCCTTCTGTTCAGGAGAGGACGCGTAGGCCTTGGCGGCGTCACCGAGACGCGGCAGCTGCCGTTCGAAATTTGCGCATCCGCGGCACATGCCGACGTGCAGGCGCAGTTTCATCCGCTCCGAAAACGACAGGGTGCGCTCCCGGCTCTGGGACAGCAGGAACGTGGCATCGTGGCAGTTCATCATGGTCAGGCTCCCTCATGGAACCAATGAAGTTGCAGACAGGCGCGCAAGGCAAGGCGTGCGCGATGAAGGATGACGTGGACATTGGAGACCGACAGGCCAAGCTCGGAGCAGATTTCCTGCGTCTCCAGCTCGACAACCTCGCGCATCATGAAAACGCGGCCTTGTTGGGGCGGCAGCCGGTTCAGACAGGCATCGAAGACCGCAAGAAACTGGCTGGAGTGCATATCTGCTTCCGGATCTTCCCAACGCGCTGGCCGGGCTGCATCCCGCCACATGCCCTTCCGGTCGAATACCGCTGGCAGAGCGCCTTCCTGGTCCGCCTCCGGCATCTGACTTGCGACCATCGGTCGGCGTTGGCGTTGGCGCAGGATGTCGGCGACCTTGTTCTTCAGGATTGCGATGATCCAGGTCTTGAGCGCCGCTTCACCTCGGAAGTTGGTCGCGTTCTTGAGCGCACCCGCCAGTGCTTCCTGCACCGCGTCTTCCGCTTCATCGTCACTGCCGAGTTGCAGACGGGCAAACCGGAGCATGTCTTCGCGAACACGGGTCAGGAATGCCGGATCGGCATTAGCGAACTCGGTCCCTGGCCTGGCGATCTGGTCCATTCAGCGCTCCAATGCCTTGCGTGCCTTGGCGGCGCTGTAGCTCGCGACGAGATAGGGGACGGTGTAGTTGAGCAGCACCTTGCCCCACTCAACCCCGGCACCGTGCCAGAGGGCGGAGCCTTGGTTGATGGCGTTAAGGCAGGTTCCGACAAACAAGGACACCTTGATGGCTCCCGTAACGACGGGCCGGGACAGCATGTGGTTCAGTAATCCTGCCATGTATCCCCTCATCATCCGTGTCTGGCGAGATCGGTGTAACGGCCGACAAAGCTGCGGTCGATCCAATCCTTGATGCGCCAGGCCCAATTGCCGATGGCGACTATGCGACCCCACGAAAGAATTGCTCGCTTGTCGCCCAAAGCCAGCAAGTACAGAGTTCGGCTTCGTGGTTGATATTGGCGGAGTTCGGTTCCTTCGATCGCCGCGCGAAGATTAGCGGCAAGGACCGGGCCTGCCTTCACGGCATGAACCCCGGATCGTTCGAGATTGCGGTCGATACGGTCGATGATGTCTCCGGCGGCGAAGACGAAGTCGTGGGATGTGCTGCGCATATCCGCGCCGACCGCGACGAAGCCGTCCTCGTTGCGGGCAAGACCCGACCGCGCCAGCCAACGTGGTGCCCGGCTGCCCGTCGCCGCGATTACGCAATCGGCAGGGAGAAAATGACCGTTGGAGAGCAATAGGCCGCCTTCCGTGCCCGCGGCCTGAGCGAAGTGCACGTCGATTCTTCGCTTCGCCAGTTCTTCGAGAGCGCGTGTGCGAACCCGCGGAGCATGGCCGGACAGGAAACCTTCCCTCGGGGTTACGAGCGATACCCGGGCATTCCTGAAAAAGCGGCGGATCGCCGTTTCCGCACCCAACGCGAGTTCCACGCCCGCTGCGCCGCCGCCGGCGACAGCAATGCCGACCGTGTTGGTGAGCACCGTCCGCTCCATAAAGGTCGACCACCTTTCCATGAATGTGCCGACCGGTCGCACCGGCAAGAGCCTGTCCCCAAGCGTTGCCAGGTTCGAGATGTCCGTCTCGCCTCCGGTTGCAAGGGACAGAAAATCGAACCCGATCTCATCGCCCGACGACAAGCTCAGCGTCCTGGCGGCGACATCGAGCCTGACCGCATCCGCAATGACCAGCCTGGCTCCGGCCCTTTCGGCCAGAGGCTTGAGGTCGATGAGCAGCTCGTTTGCCCGGTATATTCCGGCCAGCCAGCCTGGGAGCATCCCGGAATAGGCCGTATGACGAGATGACGTGACAAGCCATCGTTCGGTGTTGTCCAATGGTCGTGCGGCCCAGTCGGCAAGTACCGCCAGGTGTGCATGCCCGCCGCCTGCCAGGATGATACGTCTCTTCATGTTCGGGCCAGTTGTTCGATGTCCATCCGGGCTTGTCGCGCGAGCCGACCGAACCTTACACGCCTTCCGCAAGAATTCGTCCGAGATTGACCCCGTCTCGCATTCCTGCTGACTTCTCGTTCATGGCACAACGGGATCCCAATCTTTCCAATTGGGCGGTCTGGGCAACGCGCCTTGCCCTCTGGTCGCTCCGCCTCGCCCTTTTCTCGCTGGCGGTGGCCGCGATTGGCCTGACACTGGCCCGCTATGATGTGATCGCCAAGCTGGCCGGGTTTTCCGCGCTACTGGGTGGCGGACTAATCTCGGCGCTTGCCTTGATCCTTGGCATTGCGGGCCTTGTCGCTGGTCGCAAAGGCAGCGATCCTTCGCGGCCGCGTGGCATCGCCGGGGTTGCAATTTCCTTCGCCTACGTAGGCTTTCTCGCCACTCGGCCGCTCGTCGCCGGCGATGCGCCAGCCATCCATGATATTACGACCGATCTTTCAAATCCCCCGCAGTTTGAGGCCCTGCCGTTGAGGTCCGATAATCTCGCAGGCGTCGGCACGATGGAAAACTGGCGCAAGATCCACTCCGAAGCCTATGGTGACTTGGCTCCGATCACACTGTCGAAGCCCGTGGCGGAAGCGACTGCGGACGCTATCCGTCTCGCAAAGCAAGCTGGCTGGCAGATTGTGGCAAGCGATCCAGCGCGCGGTCATGTCGAAGCCACCGCCAGCGTCTCGTACATCCGGTTTCAGGACGATGTGGCCATCAGGATTGTGCCGACCGCAGACGGGCGCCGTTCACGCGTCGACATGCGTTCGGTCAGCCGTGTCGGTATCGGTGATCTTGGCGTGAACGCGCGTCGAATTCGTGATTTCCTGGAAGCGCTGGCCGCTGAGTGAGCCTTTCCGGCTTGCGTACCTTACCAGCGAATGATCGGCGGCACCGCAAACCGGCCAATCACCGCGCTCACCACCACGACTGCGCTGTGCCACAGCCCGATATGGACGATGTCGCTGTAGATGCAGTGGAACGAGAAGGCGAAGATGCCGAAGCTGCCGGCAGCCACGCCGGTAAGGAGACCGGCGCGTTCGGGTGAGGTCGGTGCGCCTCGACGAAGCCACCAGACAAGCACCGCGAACGTCATGAGCGCGAGCCCGCTCCCCATCGTCAGGCAGTCAAGGCCGTGCTCCACGGCAGTCGCCGAAATTGCGTCCGCACCTCGCCCAAGGCCGATTATTGCGGCAGCGGCAGGCAAAAGCGCCGTCATGGCGGCTGCCCATACCCAGCCGCCATGATCGCTGCCGACGTGCGGCCGGCTCATGACAATGACCGTGACGGCGGATGCCAGCCCAAGCAGGAGGAACAGCCCCGTCGCCAGCAGGAACACAGGATCGAACCGCCCGGCGAGCACGTCTGGGCGGACACCGAACATCAGGGTCACCGTGGCCAGGGTCACGCCAAGTCCGGCAAGTGCGAACCCCATCCCGCTCGAGAAGCGCAGCGGCCGTACCGGCTCAAGGCCATCGACCAACTGGGCGATCAGGGCGCCGGTGGAGTTTGGGGTATCACGGGACATCGGTTTCACGCTTTCTCGATCATCGCGGTTAGCTTTTTCAGCCCGCGGTGAATGTTGACCTTTATCAGGCTCTCGCTCTGTCCGCAGGCTTTTGAAGCCTCGGACACGGAAAGCCCTTCGATCTTGACCAGCTCGATCGCCCTGACTTGGGCGTCGGGCAATTGGGCGAACAGCCTCTCGAGGCTGATCCGGGCGGCGATGGCGGGCTCTTCGTCCGCCCCTGCCAGTTCGTCGGCAAGCTCTGCTTCATCGGCGCGATAGATCCTGCGTAGATGATCGACCCAGCGGTAGCGGGCGATCGCCGCCAGCCAGGGCAGGAACGCGCGCGCCGAATCCCAAGTCGCCAGCTTTTGATGAAGCGCCAGCAATGTTTCCTGGACGAGATCGTCCAACTGTCCGGGGGCGACCCGACGCCCGAAATAGGAACGGAGCCAGCGCTGGCATTCATTGAGGAGAGTGGCATAGGCTTGCTTGTCGCCTGCCTGTGCCATCGCCATCAGACGGGCCAGCGAGGGCTCGTCGGCCTTCATGCAGTCCGCCCGCGTGCCAGCGCAGCGTCAAGGCTGATGCTGCCCGCACCGCGCACGATCAGCACCAGCGCCATCGCTACCCACAAGGAATGCACCTGCCACCAGGCCTCCGGATAGACGAATATCTGGATGACCATGGTCATGCCCAGCAGGGCCAACGCTGAAAGGCGCGTGAACAAACCGAGCACCAGCAGGATCGGGAACATATGCTCCGAGACCGTGGCCATGACGGCGGCGAAATCGCTCGGCAGCGGCACGCCTTTGTATTCCTCCTGGAACAGGAAGTAAGTGTTGTCGCTGATCGAGAACCAGCTTCCCTCATCGACCTTGGTGCGCCCCGACCGCCAGAACACGCCCGCGAGCACGATGCGGGTAAACAGGAGGGTCAGGTTTTGCAGTCTGCAGTTGCTGACCAATGCGACCATTCGGTCATAGAAATTCAGTATCCGGTCCATTCACGCCACCTGTTGCTGTACTGTCCGGATCAGGGCGCCCGCTTCGAGCAGCGCTATCAGCGCTGCCATGAAGTCGTCGGACGACATTCGATCCTTACAGTCAGGTTCGCTGAAGCGGCCCAGAAGGTTACCGACAGTCTGAGAATCTTCGAGTTCTGCGAAGATTGCGTGCATGGCCGTGGACGCCGGTGACACCAGTACGTCGGCCTCGGGCCTGACGATCAGGATCGCCGGCGCATCGGCAAGATCAGGCACCTCAAAGCCAATTGCCTCATGGACGCTGCGATCGAAAGTCTCGATGAAAGCCGAATGATGGCCTGCGAGAGCCACATCGAGCAGCGCGCCCTCATCGAATCCGGCGAGATCGGCAAGGCGTAGCGCCACCGCGTCGGCAGCATGATAGGCTTCCAGCCAGAGCCATTCGAACCGGGCCAGGTCGACTGCCGCGCGAGGCTCGCCGCACCCGGCAAGATAGCCTGGAAATGCCTCGCCGATGCCCGCCAGGGTACTGGCCGTCACTCCCGGCTGTTCGAGATACAACCGGGAGTGTTCGTTGAATCGGGCATGCCCAATCAGGGCGAGCGTACGCGGAAAGGTATCCTCGAGCGCGACCAGCCGCGCGTGCGAGATCGTATTGGCATGGACTTTCATGCCGGCCAGAATCCGTGCGCGCGTCCCTGCGAAAAGGCGATCCGGCAGGAACTCGGGGCCATGATCGAGGGCCTGCATCATGGCCGCCTGGACGTGCTCAAGCGCAAGCATGGGCCGCGTCCGATGAGAGAGCATTCACTGGCGAGAAACTCGCCTGTACGCGCATAATGGCCTCCGCCTTTGCCGCTTCCGCCAACAGCACGCCGTAATCGGGAACATTGGTGTCCCACTCAATCAGCACCGGCTTGCGGCCAGCGCGCGAGATGAAGCGGGCAAAGAGCGTCCAGGTAATCTCGGAGACGGCCGAACCGTGGTCGTCGATCAGGAGGACGCCGTCCGCGTGTTCCTCCCTCGCATGGCCAGCCAGATGGATCTCGTCGACCAGGCCTGGATCGATGGAATCGATCATTGCTTGCGCATCGAGGCCGAGATTGGTGGCGGAAACTTCGATGTTGTTGATGTCGAGGAGAATGCCGCAACCCGTGGACGCGCAAAGCAGGTGAAGAAACTGCGCTTCGCTCATATCGTCGCGAGCAAACGCCAGGTAGCGCGAGGGGTTCTCGATCAGGATGCGGCGCTTCAGCCGGTCCTGCACGCGGCCGATCTGCGTGACGAAATGTCCCAAGGCTTCGTCGGTATAGGGCACCGGCAAGAGATCGGGATAGCGATTGTTGGCGCTACCGCTCCAGCTGAGATGGTCGGATACCGAGGCCGGCTCGTAGCGCTGGCAAAGCGCCGCAAGCTGTTCGAGTTCTTCCGCATCGACCCCGCCCGAGCTGCCCAGCGACAGGCCGACAGAGTGGAAGCTCAAGGGAAAGCTCTCCGCGATGGCGGACAGCCAGCGATGAGGTGGTCCGCCGGCGCCAAAGTAGTTCTGCGGGTGAACTTCAAGCCAGGCAGGGGCTATCGGCGGTTTTGGGGCTGGTGAAGAAATGCTGGCTGACATGGGCTGAAGCACTTGGGTGTAGTGCTGCGGCTTCAGTCCAATTCCCGGCAAGGGGGGCAGATTTGGCGGGAGTTTCATGTCAGCCAGCATCCATGCGACCCGAGGGCTTCAGCCCTTCTGGGCGGCGGGAGGGGTGTTTCCGGCACGCTCGACCAGCGAACCACCCATCGTCTCGCAACTTCCGACGTCGACGTACTTCCAGGCGTTGCCCTGATAGTCGACGGTCGAAGTGCCTGCACACGTTGTGCCGGGGCCGGCCTTGCAGTCGTTGTTGCCCTTCAGCGCCACGCCGAAGCACTTCTCCTTGGTCGCGACTTCGGTGCCCTTGGCATTGGCCTCGACACGGGGCTCCTGAGCGGACTTGCCGCCCGAACCGCAGGCCGCGAGCATCGCGGCACCGGCAAGCGCTGCGGCAAAACCCGGCAGCGGGATGGGATGTCTGGTCATGGCGAGGGCCTTTCGCATGCGTCAGCTACGGCGCGGGACCGGCCGGGCGTTGCCCGCGTGGGCCTCGAGCGTTCCGCCCTGCGAGACGCAGGTGCCGGCGGCCACCAGCTTCCAGGCATTGCCCTGGTAGTCGACCTTCGAGGTGCCAGCGCAGCTCGTGCCCGGGCCGGCCGCGCAGTCATTCTGGCCCTTGAGTGCGACGCCGTAGCACTTTTCCTTGGCGCCAGCGTTCTCGCCGGCGGCCGAGGCGGGCGAAGCGGCCAGCAAGGCAGCAGCGGCGAGTGTCGCGGCGGCAGCAGCGAGACCGGTCGTGGATTTCATGATGGTTCCTTTCGAAGCTGAAGTGAGGCTCTGTGCGCTCACTCAACTCAATTCGAAGGATCTGGGCTTTTGGTTACAGGGGGGCGATTATTTGATCGCGGCGCCTGCCCTCATTTGTCTGGAGTGGCCTCATCGACGAGCTTGATCGCCACGGCCTTTGCATCGAGCGCCGGCGTGCCGCCTCGGCCCATCGTCGCAAGGACGACCGCCCCTTCCTTTAGCAGCGCCAATTGCCGGGCCAGCTCGGTCGGCTGCTTCAAGCCTGCCTCTTCGGCAATCTCGGCGAGTTGAGCAGATACGCGGCTGACATGATCCGTAGCCTCCCGGTTGATGGGGTGCTCGGGATCCTGATACTCCGAACTGGCCTTGGCGAACATGCAGCCATGGAAATCAGGCTCATTGAACCATTCGTGCAGGGCGTCGAACATGGCGATCAATTGATCGCGTGGCGTCGAAGCGAGCTGTGCCATGCGGCCGAAGAGCCATCCACGCAGGAATGCGTCGCGCGATTTCAGCGCCGCAACGATCAGGTCATCCTTGGTCTTGAAGTGCTTGTAGATCGACGTCTTCGAGATGCCGGTTTCCGTAACCAGCCTGTCCATGCCGGTCGCCTGAAAACCATTGCGATAGAAGATCGCTGTTGCCTTCTCGACAAGCTCGTCGCGTTTGGTTTGCCGCATCAACGGAGTCTCCGGGTCGGCCGAATGCTATCCCGCGCGATGATTATAATCATCAATTCAATGCCTTGTATCGGTCCTACCCCCGATTGCAGGGAAAGGGGTTGACAGGGTTTACCGATCAGTACACCTAATGGAGTACCGATCGGTAAACCTTTTAACACTCTCCCCGCCAATTCCAAGCTTTGAAAGGGTTCATGATGAAAATCTCCGCTGCCGCCCGGTTCCGCCGGGCGCTGCTGATCGGTGCGGCCGCACTGGCCAGCCTCGCCCCCCTCGCGCCGGCCCAGGCCGATGGACTGCCCGATCCCGGCTTCCAGATCGTACAGGGCCAGACGGCCCTGCTTGTCACCGATCCGCAGAACGACTTCCTCAGCCCCAATGGCGTCGCCTGGGGCGTTGTCGGCAAGAATGTCGAAGCCAATGGCACCATCGGTCACATCGACCAGTTGTTCGCGGCCGCCAAATCCTCCGGCATGCCGGTCTTCATCTCGCCACACTACTATTACCCGACCGATCATGGCTGGCGTTTCGAAGGGGCGCTCGAAGCGCTCATGCACCATATCGGTATGTTCGATCGCAAGGGACAGCTGACGACCGAAGGCTTCGAAGGCTCCGGCGCAGACTGGCTCGCCCAGTACAAGCACTACATCAACGACGGCCAGACCGTCGTGACCAGCCCGCACAAGGTATTCGGTCCTGAAACCAACGATCTGGTTCTCCAACTGCGCAAGCGCGGCATTTCCAAGGTAATCATCGCCGGAATGTCGGCGAACCTGTGCACCGAAGCGCACATGCGTGAGCTTCTCGAGCAGGGCTTCGAGGTCATGGTCGTGTCCGATGCGACAGCCGCCGCCCAGCTTCCCGGCATGGACGGCTACGCCGCAGCTTTGGCCAATTTCCGAATGATTGCGAACCATGTCGCCGACACTGGTACGGTCGTCGGCGCGATCCGGGCCAACCATCACAAGTAATCGCAAACCCGGTGGGGCCGGTCCTGCACCGGCCCCCGTTCGGAGAATCAATATGCCCGATACCGATGACTTCGTCTTCACTGCGGAAACGGCACGCGCCAAGGTTCGCGCCGCTGAGGATGCATGGAACACGCGCCAGCCGGCCCGCATCGCGCTCGCCTATTCGCCGGATAGCCGCTGGCGAAACCGCAGTGAATTCGTCAACGGCCGCGCGGAGATTGAGGCATTCCTCACCCGCAAGTGGCAACGCGAGCTCGATTACCGCCTGATCAAGGAGATCTGGGCATTCGCCGGCAATCGCATCGCCGTGCGCTTTGCCTACGAATGGCACGACGATTCCGGCAACTGGTTCCGCTCCTTTGGCAACGAGAATTGGGAATTCGATGCCGAGGGCCTGATGCGCCGACGTTTCGCCAGCATCAATGATCTGAGAACACCGGGAATAAAAGGGGCCACGGATCGGCCAGTCTCACCGGATTAAAAAGGGGCCAGTCCTGCTAGACCTCCGTTTTTGGGCGGAGGTGGAGGATGAAGAGAGTGGAGCTTTATCAGAAGGTCCGCCGCGCCGTGCTGATTGACGGGATGAGCCGTCGCGCTGCCGCCCGGTATTTTGGGATCAATCGCAAGACCGTCGACAAGATGCTGTGCTTTCCAGAGCCAGCAGCGCACGGCCGGAGCGGGCAAACCTACAGCCGCAAGCTGTCCGGATTTACCGACATCATTGACCAAATCCTGGTGGATGACCGCAAGGTTCACATCAAACAGCGACACACTGCCGCGCGTATTTTCGAGCGTCTGCGCGATGAACATGGCTTCACCGGCGGCATCACCATTGTTCGCGACTATGTGGCGGGCGCCAAGTTGCGCAGCCGCGAGGTGTTCATACCATTGAGCCACAAGCCGGGGCATGCGCAGGTGGATTTTGGTGAGGCGGACGGGATCATCGACGGCAAGTTGGTGCGGTTCCACTATTTCTGCATGGACCTGCCGCACAGCGATGCGCCGTTCGTTAAAGCCTATCCTGCCGAGGTGGCTGAGGCATTTTGCGAAGGGCACGTGGCGGCCTTTGCCTTCTTCGGCGGCATCCCGCAGTCGATCCTGTATGACAACACCAAGCTGGCAGTGGCGCAGATCCTGGGCGACGGGAAGCGCGAGCGCAGCCGGATGTTCTCGACCCTCCAGAGCCATTACCTGTTCGAAGACAAATTCGGGCGCCCCGGCAAGGGTAACGACAAGGGCAAGGTCGAGGGGCTGGTCGGTTATTCCCGGCGCCACTTCATGGTGCCGAGGCCAGAGGCGCCCAGCTTTGATGCGCTGAACGCGCGCTTTGTCGAACAATGCATGGAGCGACGACAGGCCATCTTGCGCGGGCATGAGCGCAGCATCGGTGACAGGCTGGTGGCTGATCTGGCGGCCTTTATGCCGCTACCGGCGGTGCCGTTCGATCCCTGCCATATGGTGACGGGGCGGGCCTCGTCGATGTCGCTGGTGCGCTATCGTACCAATGATTATTCGGTGCCGACGGCCTATGCCCACCAGGAGGTCGTAATCAAAGGCTATGTCGATCGGGTTGCGATCATCTGTGGCGGGGAGCTGATCGCAGTGCATCCGCGCAGCTATGAGCGGGAGGACTTCATTGCCAACCCGCTGCACTATCTGGCGCTGTTAGAACAGAAACCCCGCGCGCTTGATCAGGCAGCGCCGCTCGATGGCTGGGTGCTGGCTGAACCGATGCATCGCATCCGACGACTGATGGAGGCGCGCAGCGGCAAAGAGGGACGGCGCGAGTTCATCCAGGTGCTGCGGCTATGCGAACGCTTCGAGCAGTCCCTGGTGGAATGGGCAGTGGCCCGCGCGCTGGAGATGGGGGCAATCAGCTTCGATGCGATCAAGATGATCGCGCTGGCCCGCCTCGAACAGCGTGTGCCGCGCCTCGATCTGCAATTTTACCCGCATTTGCCGCGCGCGAATGTCGGGCGTACCGATCCGCGCACCTACATGGGCCTGCTCTCGCAGGCAGGCACTCCAGCGACGGGAGTGGCAGCATGAGTGATCCCATGATGCCGCTGCCAGCCATCGAGGCCGAACCCACCAGCGTGCCGCCCGCTGTACTACTGGCCAACCATCTCAAAGCGCTCAAGCTGCCCACCTTTGTGCGCGAGTATGAGAAGGTCGCCTTCGAGGCCGCGCAGGATCGGGCCGATTACCCCCGCTATCTGCTGCGCCTGTGCGAACTTGAACGGATTGATCGCGAGCGCCGGATGGTGGAGCGCCGTATCCGCATGGCTCGCTTCCCGCACACCAAGAGCTTTGACACCTTCGACTTTGCAGCCCAGCCATCACTGAACAAGGCCTTGGTTCTGGAACTGGCGCGCGGTGAATGGATCGAGCGGCGGCGTAATGTCATTGCGCTGGGCCCCAGCGGCACCGGTAAGACCCACACCGCCCTCGCGCTAGGACTGGCTGCGTGCCAGAAAGGGCACAGCGTGGCCTTCACAACGGCCGCGGCGTTGGTCCATGACCTGATGGAGGCTCGCGACGAGCGTCGCTTGCGCAGCCTGCAAAAGCATCTGGCATCTGTAAAGCTGCTGATCCTCGACGAGTTGGGATATGTACCATTCACCGCCGTGGGCGGCGAGTTGCTGTTCGAGGTACTCAGCCAGCGCTATGAACGCGGCAGCACGCTGATCACCAGCAATCTGCCCTTCGATGAATGGACATCGGTGTTCGGCTCCGAACGCCTGACCGGCGCCCTGCTCGACCGGCTGACACACCACGTCCACATTCTCGAGATGAATGGTGACAGCTTCCGTCTCGCCAGCAGCCGCAAGCGCCAGAAGGACAAGGGGGAGGATAAATGACCTAAGAACGGGCGGCCATCGGCAGCGGGAAATCGGCTTCCGCTCCGCTCCAGCCGCTTCCCCGCTGCCGATGCTGCCCAGCCTCAACCTTGGGGCTTTTTGTTCAAACCAACTGGCCCCATTTTAAACCGGTGCCTGGCCCGTTTTTATCCCGGCGTTGACAGGTCGCGCCGCATGCGCGAGGGCGGCATGGGCTTCGACCCCAAGGGGCCGATCATGATGCCCGGCCGCCTGCTGCTCGGTTCCGCCCAGCCGATCCAGCTCGCGAGCGCGATCCTGTTCCTTGCCAGTCCCGCGTCGAGCTACATGACCGGCCACGTCATGGCCGTCGACGGCGGTTATATGGTGGGATGAACGGCGGCCGGTGGAGCGAGGGCGGTCAGGCTGCCCGGCGATCATGGAGGCGACGGCCCAGGCCATAGTCCCATGATCGTCGTGCGCTGCGGCCCGTGTCCGGCTGCACGAACGTGACGGGATGGACGACCGGCGGGAAATCGCGGTTGAGGCGAGGGATCTGCCGATCGCCGCCACCTGCCCGGCCCGCTGCAGCTTGTCGCCGGCGGCGACGCTCTGCATCGATCTGATGCGAGAGGCGATGTCGAAGGTCGTCGGATAGCCGGCCCCTGCGCCGAACTGCCTCAATCGGGCCTTGCTTTCGTCAGGGTGGACGGGCTGGCGGGATATCCTCCCGCCAGCCTTCCGGATATCGTTCGCCAGTGCTCGGCGGTGGCGATCAGAAGCGGACGCCGAACTCGACGCCATAATAGCGCGGCATGCCGCCAAAGGCGTTGTATCCGATGATCGGCGACTTGATCTCGGCATATTCGGTATTGGCCAGATTGCGGCCGAACAACGACACCGACCAGCGGCCCCGCTCGTAGGTGACGTTCGCGTCCCAAAGGCCATAGGCTTTCTGTTCGAGCAGGGGCGTGTTCTGCACGTCGGTGTAGACATGCGAGCGCCAGGTGTAGCCGGTGCGGAACGACAGCGAGCTGTCGTCGCCGAGATCGGTTTCGTAGCTGCCGCCGATATAGGCGGTCCATTTCGGCACGCGGTCGAAGCGGAGGCTCGTCGCGCTGACGCCGGCGGGCAGGCCGGTCAGGTTGTTGAACGAGTCGTATTTCGCGTCGGTATAGCCCAGCGATCCGTCGAAGCGCAGGCCACGGACCGGAGCAAATGCGGTTTCCAGCTCGATGCCCTGGATCGTCGCCTTGGCGGCGTTGAACAGCTGCTGGGCCGGAGGTTCGCCGGCAACGGCGAACTGGACGAGCCGCTGGATGTCGTCATATTTCTGACGATAATAGCCCAGGTTGATGCGCAGGCGGTTGTCCAGCAGGTCGGACTTCACGCCCACTTCGTACGACGCGACCGTCTCCGGATTGGCCGGGGTGACGGCACCGCCGGCCGATGGCGCGCGGGCATTGAAGTTGCCTGCGCGGTAGCCGCGCGAATAGCTCGCATAGAGCATGATATTGGGCTGCACCTTGTAGTTCACCACGAACCGCGGCGAGACGTCGTCCCACGACTTCTTCGCGTCGAGGAAGTTGAGCACGCAGGATTCGAAGCTCTGGCCCGGGCAGTTGACCAGCGGCTGGACGTGCATCCGCTTGGTGTCCTTGCTGTAGCGGACGCCGGCCGATGCGGTCAGTTCGGGGGTGATGTGGAAATCGAGATTGGCGAAGGCCGCATAGGACTTGATGTCCTGGTCCCACACGTTGACGGTGTAGCGGTCGAGCGTGGTCGTCGGGAGCCGGGTCAGGCGCTTCTCGAACACATCCTCCTTCAGGTTGAAGTAGAAGCCGCCGACCAGCAGGTCGAACCGGTCCGCGATGGTGATGTTGTAGCGTGCCTCGAAGCTGCTTTGCTTGGCATCCTCCTCCCCGTCAGGGTACAGCAGCACGTCGAAGGGATCGCCGCCGACGTTGAGCGTCGAGTCATAGCTGACCTTGCGGTAGGCGCCGATCGCGGTGAGCGTGCCGGCGCCGATGTCCTGCGACAGCTCCCCGATGATATGGAAGCCCTTGATGTCGGTATAGCCGGGCGTGCCCAGATTGACGCCCCACTTCTTGTCGGCAGGCGTATAGCCCCACAGGGTCTGCTGCTGCCGCTGAGGGCTGCCGGGAACGAAGAAGGAACGGGTCGCGCCGCCGCCGTCCTTGAAATTGATATACTGGCCGAGCAGCGTGAACCGCGTGGCTTCGGCGACATTGAAGACCCAGGTCGACTTGACGACCACCTCGTCGGCGCCACCGACCCGGCCTTCCTTGTGCTGCGCCGCGGCGGCCCCGGTGGGGTTGGCGTTGGTCGCGGCCGGGACGGTCACGAAGGTGCCGCTGTTCCGGTTGTGGAAGAAGCCGTCATTGTTGCGGGTCAGCACCGCGAGGCGCGCGAAGACCTTGTCCTCGACGATGGCGGTCTCCAGCCCGGTCCGGGTCTCGACCGTGTTCGCATTGCCCAGGGTGACCTTGAACGTCGCTTCGCTCTTGCCGGTGGGGCGCTTGCTGCGCAGGCTGACGGCACCGCCCGATGCGTTGCGGCCGAACAGCACGCCCTGCGGACCACGCAGCACCTCCACCCCCTCGGTGTCGAACGTGTCCAGCACGGCGCCCGCCTGGTAGCCGATGACCATCCCGTCCTGGATGATGTTGACCGCCGGGTCGAGCGACCTGACGCTGCTACTCACGCCGACGCCGCGCATGAAGAAGTTGGCGAAGCCGGGGAAGGTGCCGACCCCGTCGAGCTGGGCGTTGGGGACGAGGCGTCCGATGTCGCGGATGTCGATCGCGTGCGAGGCCTCGATCGTCTTGGAATCGATCGCGCTGATCGCCATCGGCACTTTCTGGAGCTGCTCGCCGCGCGCCTTCTTCTGGGCATAGACGACGATGTCCTGGATGCCGTCCGGATTCGGGTCCGCAGCCTGCGCGTAAGCCGGCGAAACCAGCGCCATGCCCAGTGCCGCAGCACTCGCCATCGCCAATGATCCTCGAACGGATGTCTTCATGCGACCTCTCCCTGTGCCGATTATTCGATTAATATCGATATCGAATTAAATGCATTCATATCGAAATATATCGATGCCGCAAGAATGTCAACGGCGGAGCAATTTCCGGCCACCGGGCGGAGCAAAAGTCGGCCACCCTTGCGCCCGGCTGAGACCGCCGTGAGGGCGTAGCCCGAGCGGGGTCTCAGCCGGGCGCGGCGATTTTTTTGAAAGGTTTCAGCCAGCCTTTCGGGCGCGGCTTTGGGCGAGACGATAGCTGTCGCCGTTCATTTCGAGAATGTTGACGTGGTGGGTGATGCGATCGAGCAGTGCGCCGGTCAGTCGTTCTGATCCCAAGGTTTCGGTCCATTCATCGAAAGGCAGATTGCTGGTGATCAGGGTGGCACCGCGCTCGTAACGCTGGGAGATCAGCTCGAACAGCAATTCCGCACCGGTCTTGGAGAGCGGCACGAAGCCCAGTTCGTCGATGATCAGCAGCTTGTAGGCGGCCATCTGCTTCTGGAAGCGGAGCAGACGCCGCTCGTCTCGAGCCTCCATCATCTCGCTGACCAGGGCCGCCGCCGTGGTGAAGCCGACGGATAAGCCTTTCTGGCAGGCGACCAGGCCGAGGCCGAGCGCGACATGCGTCTTGCCCGTGCCGCTGGGACCGAGAGCGATGACGTTCTCGCGGCGCTCGATCCATTCACATCTGGCCAGTTCCAGCACCTGTATCTTGTTGAGCTTGGGGATGGCGGCAAAGTCGAAGCTGTCGAGGCTTTTGACGACCGGGAATTTGGCCGCCTTGATCCGCCGTTCGACCTTGCGGCGATCGCGCTCGATCATCTCCCGCTCGGCAAGCCGGAAGAGGTAGCCGACGTGATCGACGTCCTCGGTTGCGCAGAGTCGGGCCAGCTTTTGGTGCTCGCGCTGGAAGGTCGGCAGCTTGAGGGTCTTGAGATAGTGGGCGAGCAGGATGTCAGGTGCTTCGGTGCTCATGCCGCCTCTCCCGCATCAGACGACAGGAGGCGCATATACGCCTTCGCCGAGGTCTTCTCGACCGTCGCCCTCGGAAGGTACGGATAGATCGACAGGTCCAATCGCGGCGGTCGGCGTTCTACGCGGCACAGGATCAGATGCTTGACCGCATCGAAGCCGATCGCGCCGAGCTGAAGGGCCTGCCTTACCGCCGCATGCAGGTCGGCAAGCTCGAAGCTTTCCAGCAGACGGAGAACCTGGACGTATTCCCGCCGGCCATGCTTTGCCATGCGGCCTTCCATCAAACGGCGCAGCGTGGCGAACTCGTCCGGCAGATCCCAGCCCTGCAATGGAGCTGCCTGATCCAGCGCATTGATCTTCTGCTCGATCAGCGGCAGGTAATGGACGGGGTCGAAGACGATGTCTTCCCGTTCCCAGCTCCGGGGATGGCGGGCGATGATCTCACCACGGCAACCGATCACCACCTGATCGACATAGCCCCGGACCCAGACGTCTTGATGACCGTAGGCAACCGGCACGGAATAGTCGTTCGTTTTGTAGCGCACCAGCGATTGGGCTGTCACAACAGCGCTGGTCTGGTCGCAGGCATCAAACGGCGACGCCGGCAAGGGACGCATGGCGGCAAGATCGCGCTGCAGCCGTTCGCCGATCGTCTCGTTCTCGCCGCGTAGCTTATCGCGCTGGCGCTTTCGGCACTGCTCCTCCAGAAAATCGTTGAACGCATCCCATGTCGCAAACTGCGGGATCGGCACCATAAAGTTGCGCCGGGCATATCCGACAAGACCCTCCACATTCCCCTTGTCATTACCCTTTCCCGGACGGCCATAGCGATCGCGGATCAGGTAGTGGGACAAAAAACCGCTGAACAGCGCTGCCCGCTTGCGCGTGCCGTCGGGCAGGATCTTCGCCACAAGGCAACGGTCGTTGTCGTATACGATCGACTGCGGCACGCCTCCGAAGAAGGCAAACGCATGGATGTGGCCGTCGACCCAGGCCTCGGCCACCGCCGCCGGATAGGCCCGCACGTAGCAGCCGTCGCTATGCGGAAGATCGAGCACGAAGAAGCGCGCCTTCTGCTCGACGCCGCCGATCACCACAGTCGCCTCGCCAAAGTCGGCCTGCGCATGGCCGGGAGGATGCGACAGCGGCACGAACACCTCCCGGCGGCGCTGATCCCGCTCGCGCATGTAGTCCTTGATGATCGTGTAGCCGCCGGTGAACCCGCATTCGTCGCGCAGCCGGTCGAACACCCGCTTGGCAGTATGCCGCTGCTTGCGCGGCACCTTCATATCCTCGTCGAGCCAATGCTCGATCGTCGAAACGAACGCATCCAGCTTCGGCCGCCGGATCGGTGATCGCCGCTGATAGCCGGGCGGTATCGAATACGACACCATCTTGGCGACGCTGTCGCGAGATATGTTGAAATGCTTTGCTGCCTGGCGCTGCGTCATCCCTTCGGAGACAGCCAGGCGAACCTTCAGATATAGTTCCACGGTGTAGATCCCCTGTCCCTCCTGCCGTCATTGCAGAAAGGAAATAGGTGGCCGGATTTTACTCCGCCCGCGGCTGGTTTATTCCGCCGCTACCGTGGCCGACTTTTGCACCGCCGCTCTCATTGGGCTGCACCTCGCGAAGGACGGCGTAGCCTTTGAACTCGGTATCCGTGATTGCAAAGCGAAGCGTCCGCTTGACGCCCTGATCGTCTGTGAACGGGACGCTCAGCGACTCCAGACCCGGCGGTAACGCATATTCGCCAGCAGGCAGAATCGCGAAGCCGGACGGCATGATCGTCACGGCATTGCGAGTGTTCCACAGTCGGGCGGTAAAGCGGAGCGGCATGGTCCCGCCCTGTTCCTTGCTCCCCATGAATGAATGCTCCACCAGCTTGGCGGAGCCGGTGCATTCGACCTCTTGATAGGACGGCGCGGCCAGCACGGGGGCTGCAATCGCAGCAACCGCCAGCGCAGCGGCTCCCGTGACGGATTTCAAAGCGGACAGAGAACGCATTCTTACCTCCATTCCATGGGCAGGATTGCCCATGGTGGAAGTTTCAGTCCTCACAGCCTGGAACGTGGGAGAAAGGTGCGCTTCTCAGCTATTTGGGTTCATTTCCAACGGACAATCCCCCTTTCGAACACGGGTGAGAACACCGGGAATAAAAGGGGCCACGGATCGGCCAGTCTCACCGGATTAAAAAGGGGCCAGTCCTGCTAGACCTCCGTTTTTGGGCGGAGGTGGAGGATGAAGAGAGTGGAGCTTTATCAGAAGGTCCGCCGCGCCGTGCTGATTGACGGGATGAGCCGTCGCGCTGCCGCCCGGTATTTTGGGATCAATCGCAAGACCGTCGACAAGATGCTGTGCTTTCCAGAGCCAGCAGCGCACGGCCGGAGCGGGCAAACCTACAGCCGCAAGCTGTCCGGATTTACCGACATCATTGACCAAATCCTGGTGGATGACCGCAAGGTTCACATCAAACAGCGACACACTGCCGCGCGTATTTTCGAGCGTCTGCGCGATGAACATGGCTTCACCGGCGGCATCACCATTGTTCGCGACTATGTGGCGGGCGCCAAGTTGCGCAGCCGCGAGGTGTTCATACCATTGAGCCACAAGCCGGGGCATGCGCAGGTGGATTTTGGTGAGGCGGACGGGATCATCGACGGCAAGTTGGTGCGGTTCCACTATTTCTGCATGGACCTGCCGCACAGCGATGCGCCGTTCGTTAAAGCCTATCCTGCCGAGGTGGCTGAGGCATTTTGCGAAGGGCACGTGGCGGCCTTTGCCTTCTTCGGCGGCATCCCGCAGTCGATCCTGTATGACAACACCAAGCTGGCAGTGGCGCAGATCCTGGGCGACGGGAAGCGCGAGCGCAGCCGGATGTTCTCGACCCTCCAGAGCCATTACCTGTTCGAAGACAAATTCGGGCGCCCCGGCAAGGGTAACGACAAGGGCAAGGTCGAGGGGCTGGTCGGTTATTCCCGGCGCCACTTCATGGTGCCGAGGCCAGAGGCGCCCAGCTTTGATGCGCTGAACGCGCGCTTTGTCGAACAATGCATGGAGCGACGACAGGCCATCTTGCGCGGGCATGAGCGCAGCATCGGTGACAGGCTGGTGGCTGATCTGGCGGCCTTTATGCCGCTACCGGCGGTGCCGTTCGATCCCTGCCATATGGTGACGGGGCGGGCCTCGTCGATGTCGCTGGTGCGCTATCGTACCAATGATTATTCGGTGCCGACGGCCTATGCCCACCAGGAGGTCGTAATCAAAGGCTATGTCGATCGGGTTGCGATCATCTGTGGCGGGGAGCTGATCGCAGTGCATCCGCGCAGCTATGAGCGGGAGGACTTCATTGCCAACCCGCTGCACTATCTGGCGCTGTTAGAACAGAAACCCCGCGCGCTTGATCAGGCAGCGCCGCTCGATGGCTGGGTGCTGGCTGAACCGATGCATCGCATCCGACGACTGATGGAGGCGCGCAGCGGCAAAGAGGGACGGCGCGAGTTCATCCAGGTGCTGCGGCTATGCGAACGCTTCGAGCAGTCCCTGGTGGAATGGGCAGTGGCCCGCGCGCTGGAGATGGGGGCAATCAGCTTCGATGCGATCAAGATGATCGCGCTGGCCCGCCTCGAACAGCGTGTGCCGCGCCTCGATCTGCAATTTTACCCGCATTTGCCGCGCGCGAATGTCGGGCGTACCGATCCGCGCACCTACATGGGCCTGCTCTCGCAGGCAGGCACTCCAGCGACGGGAGTGGCAGCATGAGTGATCCCATGATGCCGCTGCCAGCCATCGAGGCCGAACCCACCAGCGTGCCGCCCGCTGTACTACTGGCCAACCATCTCAAAGCGCTCAAGCTGCCCACCTTTGTGCGCGAGTATGAGAAGGTCGCCTTCGAGGCCGCGCAGGATCGGGCCGATTACCCCCGCTATCTGCTGCGCCTGTGCGAACTTGAACGGATTGATCGCGAGCGCCGGATGGTGGAGCGCCGTATCCGCATGGCTCGCTTCCCGCACACCAAGAGCTTTGACACCTTCGACTTTGCAGCCCAGCCATCACTGAACAAGGCCTTGGTTCTGGAACTGGCGCGCGGTGAATGGATCGAGCGGCGGCGTAATGTCATTGCGCTGGGCCCCAGCGGCACCGGTAAGACCCACACCGCCCTCGCGCTAGGACTGGCTGCGTGCCAGAAAGGGCACAGCGTGGCCTTCACAACGGCCGCGGCGTTGGTCCATGACCTGATGGAGGCTCGCGACGAGCGTCGCTTGCGCAGCCTGCAAAAGCATCTGGCATCTGTAAAGCTGCTGATCCTCGACGAGTTGGGATATGTACCATTCACCGCCGTGGGCGGCGAGTTGCTGTTCGAGGTACTCAGCCAGCGCTATGAACGCGGCAGCACGCTGATCACCAGCAATCTGCCCTTCGATGAATGGACATCGGTGTTCGGCTCCGAACGCCTGACCGGCGCCCTGCTCGACCGGCTGACACACCACGTCCACATTCTCGAGATGAATGGTGACAGCTTCCGTCTCGCCAGCAGCCGCAAGCGCCAGAAGGACAAGGGGGAGGATAAATGACCTAAGAACGGGCGGCCATCGGCAGCGGGAAATCGGCTTCCGCTCCGCTCCAGCCGCTTCCCCGCTGCCGATGCTGCCCAGCCTCAACCTTGGGGCTTTTTGTTCAAACCAACTGGCCCCATTTTAAACCGGTGCCTGGCCCGTTTTTATCCCGGCGTTGACAGCCCCGGCCGAAGCGCGTGACCGGGCGGAGCATGGAGTGGCACTGATCCAGGGCAGCCTTGTGCTCGCAAGAGGGCTCGGTTCAACCAAACCCTTCCGCAAGGCGCTTGATGCGCTTGCGGACGAACTCCTCGCAGGCATGGAGGAACGCGCGTGAAGCTCTATTACAGCCCGAAGTCGGGGCATTCCCACCGCGCGCGCCTGTTCCTGTCCCTGCTTGGCGTGCGCTTTGAATTGATCGAAGTCGACCTCGCCGCGCGTCAGCACAAGAGCGCCGATTTCCTTCGGCTGAATGCGTTCGGTCAGGTTCCGGTGCTGGAGGATGATGGAATTGCAATCGCGGATTCCAATGCGATTCTCGTCTATCTTGCGCAGAAGTTCGGCCGAACGGACTGGTATCCGGAGGATGCATCAGGCGCGGCGCGTGTGCAGCGCTGGCTGTCGGTCGCCGCCGGTCAACTCGTCCAGGGGCCAGCCAGCGCCAGACTCGTCACCCTGTTCGGCGCGAAGATCGATGCCCAAGCCGCAATCGATCGCGCGCATGCCCTACTGGCGGTCATAGAGACTGAACTCGAGCAGACCGGATGGCTCGCCGCCGATCACCCGACGATCGCCGATATTGCGCTCTACAGCTACGTGGCACGAGCGCCGGAAGGCAATGTTGGCCTCGATGCCTATCTGCGGATCCAGGCCTGGCTTGAACGGATCGAGACGCTTCGCGGCTTTGTTCCGTTCGCGATTCATCCGGTCGGACATTATGCACCCGGAGCGCCACTTGCGCACCTGGCGATGGCCTAGCAGCGCCAATTAACCCAGGCGCTCCCATCTCCTGACGATCAGGCCTGCCAGATCCGCTCCACTAATCAGAATTCGATCGGCACATCGACAAGTAGAGGCACCAGTGCGGCTACTGGGGTATAGAGGTCGACTTCGACAGTGGGTGTCTCAAGGCTAACCACCAGCGCGTAACGCGCTTCCTTATCGTATCTTCCGAGTGATTTGCGCTCGCGCCACCATCCTGAGATTGGATGGACATAGAGCGCATTTCTGGCTGCGAGTTCGACTGCAGGCCCCTCCCAAATATCAACATGCAGTGAGCCCGAGGAAATCTGTCTTTCGCCAAACAGCCAGCCGTCATTGATTTCATTGGCTGCGCGGGGTGCGTTGCGGTCGTAGCCTTCCGCATTGTTGCGGCGGTTAAAGTTGCCAAGCGTCTCGCGCGACCGTTTGAGATCAAAGCGCAGGCCGAATGACTGGTAACGTGCCGGGTCCAGGTTGGTCGCAAAGCTGGGGTTGGGTTCCACGAAGTAGGACAAGGCGACTTTCAATCTGACTCGGGTGTTGTCGAGCTGCTCAAGCACGTCCCGTGGCCAGGGAAGCTGGTAGATATGGGATTCGTTGAAGCGAACGCTCCCGCCTTCCATGCGAAACGGACGTATCGTATTTTGTGCGACCAATGCGAGATCATCGACAGCGGAAGCCATTGCGCGACCGAGATCGGGAACACCATAGCCAAACCGCCTGAGGCAATCGGCCTTGTCACGCTTTGTCGCGCACTGCGCGACAAGCTGCCCCATATGGCCAGTCCAACGCGCACTGTGCACCATGAGCGCGCGGATCGTTTCCGGCCAATACTGCGGGTAGGCAGCAGTCAGCTGCGCCGCCATCCGGGCGGCCTGAGCAGTTGCCGCACTGGTTGCCCAGAATGCGTCCAGCGGTTTCTGATCGACAAGCCGAGAAGCCGTAAGGAGGGAAAGTGAGTCGAGTCCGGCCACCGCTTCGGTGCCGCTCGGGCTAAGCGCCCGGTTCCCGGCCTCGAATACGAGTTCGGGTTTGAACGGAGACTGGCTGGTGTCCCAGAGGAAAGATGTCCTGCTGTAGGGACTGGCGGCACCAACCGGCGCCATGGGCGACCAAGTGTCGTAGCCGGCCTCGCCGATCCCGGTCTTTTCGGTGTACCCGCCGATGGTGAGAGCATTCCACGCCTGGGACGGGTCTTCCGCCGGAAAGACATCGGCATCGGCGATCTCGGCAGCTGCGGAATTATCTGGAATATTGCCTGCGGACAGCAGGACGAGCCGCCGGGGCGGCGGGTTTTCAGGATCGTCGGATTCCGCGCCAGCCGCCGCCTGGTCGATGGCCGCGCTCCACGCCGTCGCGTCAGATCCGCTGCGTCCCTCGTTAGTGACCGCCATACAGAAGACACGATCGCGATCAGGGTTGTTGATCTCGGCGAGCAGGATGGCGCTTTGCGTGATTGGTCCATAGGAATGGGGGTCATTATCCGGCAAATCCGGGGGCGGCAGTATCTTTACCGATTCCAGACGGTGTTTGAGCTGGATCGGCTGATTGCCGGCTAGCGGGCCGACGAGATCCCCATGCAGGGCAAGTCCGGCCATCCCGGTCCCATGGCCGGCGCCGTGTTCATGATCGTCGCCGCCCCAGTCAGTGTCTATCGCCATCAGATCTTCTGGCGACAGAGCCGGTTCGATCAGGGGATGGGCGCGGTTGACCCCGGTGTCGAGCAGACAGACGGCCGGCGCGTCATTGCCGGGCCAGGTCACGCGCTCTGCGAGATCATCGATAAATGCGGGAACATCTTCCTTCAGATCCCGGGTGAACACCAAAGGACTGTCGCTCGCGCGGCGAAGCTCGGAAATCCCTGCGGTTGCGAATAGCAACATTTCGACCGATGCGCGGCGTCCGTATGCCGGGATCACCGTCGTTTCCGGGAAACGCAGGAAAGTATCAGGATTCCCGACATGCAGTCCCAGCATCGCAGCGCTGGCGAGAACTCTGTCGGTGCGGTCATTGAAGCACCAGAGAGCCCACCACATCTGCGCCTGGGGGTCTTCCGGCAGTGCCTCGGGAACATCGCGCCAGAAGCTTTGGAGGCGTGCCGCGCGAATATGCTCGATTGGTTCGACCCTGGTCTTCTTGGGCGGTGATCCCTTTTCGCTCAGTTCGCCGTTTGTATAATCCTCGAAGACCTGGGCGAATGCGTCGCGCATGTCGTCGGGAACGAACAGGGCAATACGGCGCACTCCGTTCTCATCAACTATCTCGGCGGCTTGACGTGTTCCTTCCCGTTGCCGTTCAAGGTTGGTGGCGTTAGCAGCCCTATTCAGCTCGACCTCAATGAAAACACCGGCGGCAGGC
The DNA here is from genome assembly GCF_002355275.1 of Rhizorhabdus dicambivorans. Classification (NCBI taxonomy): domain Bacteria; kingdom Pseudomonadati; phylum Pseudomonadota; class Alphaproteobacteria; order Sphingomonadales; family Rhizorhabdaceae; genus Rhizorhabdus; species Rhizorhabdus dicambivorans. Next base: position 4,804,321 of record NZ_CP023449.1, read on the forward strand.
TCAAGGCCGGCGGGCTGTTCGGGCAGGCCGCGTTGTCCTGCCTCCGCCTCGGCAAAGGCATTGCCTATTTCGGCGATGAGGCGGAGGCCATGATCCGCGCGGACCCTGTTCAGTGCGCGCTGCCGTGCATTGCTGCCCGGCGACTTGAATGCGCGACGCTGGGCAAGCGCGGTGATATCGATATGCGGTCGGTTGTGTTCGCTCACAGGGCTCAGCGCTTCACCGAGAACGCCGTTCGCATGGCCTGGCGCTCAGTGAGCTTGGCAACGACCTCCTGGGTGGTCGTCTGATTCCGCTGTTCGAGGATTGCAGTCTTCACGACCTCGTCTGCGGCGCGGGCAACTTCGGCCTGGCTGAGTCCGCGTGCCGCTTGCTCGATTGCTGTCCATGCCGCACGCTGGAACTTGAGCGGCTTGAGATTGGCCTTCATGACCGCACGGATCTGCGCGGCAGTCGGCATGTCAAATTCGAGGACGTCGTCGAACCGCCGGAGCAGAGCCCGATCGAGAAGTTCAGGATGGTTGGTCGCAGCGATGATCGGGCTGTCCGTCGAGGTCTTCTCCTCCATGAACTGGAGGAAGCTGTTCAGTACCCGGCGCATTTCGGCGACGTCGTTGGTCGCGGTGCGATGACCGCCGACGGCATCGAATTCGTCGAACAGATAGACCCCGCGCCGACGCCGGGTCTCGTCGAAAACCAGACGGAGTTTTGCGGCAGTCTCACCCATGTAGCGGGTAATCAGTGTTTCGAGGCGAATGATGAACAGCGGCAGTTTCAACTCACCGGCGATGGCCTCGGCGGTCATGGTCTTGCCTGATCCGGGCGGGCCGACGAACAGGAGGCTTCTCGATGGAACCTTGCCATGCTCGCGCAGCCAATCGCGTTTACGTTGCTGCAGGAGCATCGCATTGAGCCTTTCGGACACCGCCGAACTCAGAATGACATCCTGAAGATCAACCACGGGATCGCGATAATCGAGCAGTCCTTCGAGATCGCCGCGCGGCGCGGCAAAGGACACGGGAATGGATGGCTTGACCCCGCCCGCACCGCGCGCGGCATCGACCGCGGAACGGAGCTCGTTTGCGGTATCGCGGTGACCCTGACGTGCTTCCGAGGCAGCGACCTGCAAGGCGATAGAATAGAACTGCGCGTCGTCACCTTCGGCGCGACTGCGTAACATCGCCAGTATTTGCTTGGCGTTCGACATCTATTCTACTCGCTCATCCCCTCGCGTCGATAAATCGGCGACGCGCTATGCGATACGTGAAGGCTCCGAAAAATAGAAGCGCCATTGTCACTCCAGGCATGCCTGATGCCCTGCGCTGGTGAGATTGTGCCACCTCATCTGGCGAAAGCCCGGCCAACCCACACAACGTGCGGCGTGGCATCATGTCGCCTCGACTGTGTGAGCCACGAAAGCCAGGCCCAGACGCTTACGGACCGCGCCAAAGATGGCGGAGATGTTGTCCATGCTTGGATTGCCCTGAGCAGAGAGCATGCGGTGCAGGCTTTTGCTCGGCCGATTGGTCTCGGCGGCAAGCTGCTCGAACCCAACCGAGGCGTTGACAAGGTCGCGCAAGATCAGGCGCGCAATCTGCGGCTCACCGTTGAGGAAAGTTGTTGCAGCGTCGTCGAGCATGGCTCTGGCGAAAGCCGGATCGCGGGCCACCCTTTCCTTGATTGCCTCGGTAAAATTCCGCGTCAGCGCCACGTCTTTGCCCTTTGAGCATAACCTGCGGAAAAATAGTAACATATACGTTACCATTTCATCAAGCGGCGAGATTGACGCGTCGCAGCCCTGCCGCGCCCTCGTCGAGCAGGCGGGCAATTTCGTCCGAGGTCCGCCGGACGGCGAGCTTCAGTGCCTCGTCGATATGGATGTAGTCCTGCGTCACATTCTGGGATGCATGGCCGAGCATGGCGCGGATCGTCAGTTCGGTGAACCCGAGTTCGCCAGCGATGCTGGCGAAAGTGTGGCGCAAGGTGTGCAGCGTCGCGCCCTCGATCCCGGCCAATCGGCAGACGCGAATGAAGCAGGCGCTGGAGGCCTGATAAGGACCAGTGCCGGTCAGCGAAGGAAAGACGTGGGGATTGCCGGCGATCTCCGCCTGCACCAGCACAACCCGGAGCGCCTCCGGTCCGATCGCACGCACCTGGGCGTCTGTCTTGGTGTCGGGGAAAGCGACAAACCCGCCTTCGGCATGAACCCACGCCCGCTTCATCGCTTGGCCTTCCTCGCGCCGGAAGCCGGTCAGCGCCAGGAGCCGGACAACCGCAAGAGCGGTCGGGTTCTCTCCGTTGCGTTCAGCATAGGCCATAGCCTTGCCCAGCGCGGTGATCTCGGTCGAGCTGAGGCGCCGGGTCTTCTTTTTGGTCGCCAGCTTCTTCGCGCCTCGTGTGGGATGTTCAGTCAGCAATCCTTTGTGCTTGGCATGACCCAGGATCGCCTGAAGCGTGCCAAGGCAGCGCGCCGCAACGCCGGGGCCGCCAGCAGCCTTGCCGCCGCGCCCGCCGCCGCGCGCCTTGGCGGTCTTGCCGTCCCGCACATCGGACTGCATCTGCTCCACTTCGGCGATGGTCAAATGCTTGGCGTGTCGCTTGCCCAGCAGAGGCTTGATGTGCGTGTTGATCCGGCTCTCGTCCATCTTGAGCGAGGACTCCTTGATCGGCCGGTTCTTGCGTCCAAGGATGTTCCCGGCGCGAGCCTCGGTCAGATACCAGTCGCACATCTGGGAAACAGTCATCCCCTTTCGGGCTTCGTGGACTGTCACGGCCGGGTCTTCGCCAGCCGCGACTTCGCCGAGCTTGATTTTCGCCAGGTCGCGCGCGCGTTCGACGGTGATGACCCCATATCGGCCGATATTGATCCGCCGCTTGATGCCCTCGGCATTGCGGTACTGGACGATGAAGGTCTTGAGCCCTGACGGCAAAGCCCGAACACCGAAGCCCCGGATCTCGCTATCCCACAAGACTGCCTGTGGCTGTCCATCCGCGCTGAAGGCATCGACCGAGCGCTTGTTGATCTTGGCAGTCGGCATCGTTACGACTCCATTTGGAGACAAAGCTCAAATCGAGGCTTTCTGTCTCCGTATTGTCTCCAATTTTTGCCGTTTCGTGGCGATTTGGAGGCTACGGCGTCGTAAGCGAGGTTGCAACAACTAACGGAATTACCGTGCTATTTCGTAGATTCGGCTAGGCTGGCGAAATGGCTTGAATCGTTTTGCCAAGGTTGGGGTCGAGGGTTCGAATCCCTTCGCCCGCTCCAGTTTTCAAGGGTTTTCGATAAACCCCGTAGCCAAAATCCCAAAATTCATCATGTTCGGATCGTGTGCGGATTCAGGATATTGTTCGCCAGGGCGATCGATCGCGCCATGGTGACCTTGACGCCGTCAGTGCCTGGCTGGGCGGCACGGCCTTGCGGCGCTGCGGTGATTGGGAGGGACGCGTGAGGACAAGGTTCGATCCGCAGGGAGCGCTAGGCCCATCCGCACGGATCGAAGCGCTGGCGGAGCAATTCCACACACCCCTGAAAACCTATTTTGAACGCCGCGCTCGCACGCCGGAAGACGCGGAAGACCTAACCCAGGAGGTCTTTGTCCGGCTGTTGCATCGATCCGGCGCTGACGAGATCGACAATGTCGCCAGCTTCATCTTCGTCACCGCGGCCAACCTTCTCAAGGATTATTACCGTTCCCATGCCCGTCGTGGGCAGATGCAATCCACCGAAGGGCTCGATTTCGTCAGCCTCGCACCAAATCCGGCGCAGCAGGCTGAGGGTAAGGCCGAGATCGGCGTCTTACTGAAGGCGATCCAGGCGCTGCCGCCAAAATGTCGCGCTGTGTTCGTGATGCACCGCTTCGACGAGCTGCGACACACAGAGATTGCACGGAGGTTGGGAATTAGCGTCTCCATGGTCGAAAAGCATATCGCCGCGGCGATCAGGCAGTTGCGGGAAACGCTGGACGGCGGCCATGCGTAAGGCGTCGACCCTCTACGGCGACATCCACGAGGCTGCCGCCTATTGGTATGCGCGCATGTCGTCGGACGTGAAGCTGCCCGATGATCAGGCCGCCTTTGACGGCTGGATATCGCAACGGCCGGAACATGCCGAGGCCTATGCCGAAGCCTGCGCCACCGCCGCCAGCTTCGCGGCGCTGACCGGTCATCCGGAAGTGGAGGCCCTGCGGGTCGAGGCCCTACTCCTGGAGGAGCAGCGGCGGCGGCCGCTGTTGGCGCGGATAGGCTCGATGGGAACCGCTGCGGGCCTCATGGCCGCAGCCGCGGCATTCCTGTTCTACCTGCTATCGGTTCCTACCGAGACGGGGGTCTGGCAGACCGCCCCTGGCCAGACGCGGCAAATCGCGCTGAGCGACGGCAGCACGGTCGTGCTGGGATCGGACTCCAGGCTGGAGATACGGTTTCGACGCACGGGGCGCGATCTGGAGATCGGCCGGGGGCAGGCCTATTTCGACGTGGCGCACGACTCGACGCGGCCTTTCGTGGTGGCGGCGGATGGCCGCAGGGTCACGGCGCTGGGAACCGCCTTCGATGTCCGGTCCTATCCCAACGACACGACCGTCACCCTGGTGCGGGGCCGTGTGGAGATCGCCCGCGAGGATGGAAGCCGCGAGGCGCTGCTGATGCCAGGCCAGCAGTTCAGGGCTGCCTCCGGCGGCACCTCGGTGCGCGACGTCGATGGCGTGGCCGAGACGTCCTGGCGGGTGGGCCGGCTGGAGTTCCAGAACATATCGCTCGTCGATGCGGTGACGGAATTCAATCGCAGCGCGCCGCAGTCGATCGTCATCGCGGACACGCGGCTTGCCGATCTCCGCCTGTCCGGCGTGTTTCGTGCCGATGACGCATATGGGTTCGCAATGGCCCTCGTTCCCGCCTACCCGATCACCGCGACCCGTCAGAGTTCCGGCGACATCGTCCTGCGCTACAGGGACGGTGCGAGGAGCGGCGGATCCGCCGGCCGCTAAATATTTCTCGGTTCACCTGAGGGTCGGCCAGACTGCGGCGTCCTTCCTTCCACAACCAGGGCGATCAACGCCCGGGAGAGGGAGGATCCGACATGGGCGACAACCGTCAATCGCGAAGCTATCTGTGGGCTGCCGTCGCACTTTCGATGCTCGCGCTGCCCGGACAACCGCTGTTGGCTGCGCCGATTTCCATCGAAGCGCAAAGCCTGGACGATGCCTTGCGGACGCTGGCGCGCCAGACCGGTGCCCAGATTGTCTTCAATCCCGCGCTGGTAGCTGGACACCGCGCGGCGGGGGTCAGCGGAGCGACATCGCCTGAACGGGCGCTGCGGAAGCTGTTGTCCAACACCGGCCTGACCTATCAGGTCACCGGGAACAGCACTTATACCATCGTCGCGCAGGCCAGGCCGGCGAGGGTGCCCGCGGCCAGCCCCGCTGGAGGCCAGGACGGTTCCGACAGCCCTTTGGACGCCGACATCATCGTCACCGCGCAAAAGCGGGAGCAGTCCGTCCTTGACGTCCCGGCGTCGATCACCGCGCTCGCCGGCACCAAGATCGCCGAGCAGAACCTGACGAATTTCACGGCGGTGTCAACGCTCGTGCCGAACTTCAACGTCAACTATCAGCGCGGCACCAACGCGACGCCGAGCCTGACGATCCGCGGTATCAGCAACGAGGGCAGTGTCAGCCGTCTAAACGAGAGCTCGGTCGCGATGTATGTCGATGAGATATATCTCGGTGACGAATCCATGCTCACGGGTCTGATGTTCGACGTCGCCCGGGTCGAGGTGCTGCGCGGGCCGCAGGGGACGCTGTTCGGGCGGAATACCACAGCGGGCCTGGGGCATTTCATTTCAGTGGCGCCAACCCGCGATTTCGCCGGTTATGGCAGCGTCCTTTACGGTTCGGACAACTGGATATCGCTCGAAGGCGCGGTGAGCGGCCCCGTCTCCGACAGGGTCCGCGTGCGCCTGGCCGGAAAATATGAGCGCCATGATGGCCACTATAAGAATCTCCTGGATATCGATCAGGTGACGGCCGGTCTTCAGCGACCGCCGGGAGTGGAGGCGAAGATTGGCGACCGCGAGGTCTGGGGGCTTCGTGCCATGGCCGATATCGATCTGACGGACAGCGTCGTGCTGCGGTTGATCGCCTCGCATGCCGAGAACGATTCCCAGACGGCTGCCGGCCGGACCCCAGGCGTGCTCGATCCGGCCGATCGCACCGGTAATACCTATTGCTCGCTGAATCGGGTGCTGAAGGGCGAATGCGTCAGCATCACTCAGCTCTTTTCCGGCGCCCCGGCGAACGGCTTCCGCAAGCCGGGGCTTGCCGCCACCAATCTGACGGCGGCGCAACTGGCGGTCGTGCAGCATACCACGATGCTGACCGGCAAGTTGACGGCTGATTTCGGCGGAGCGACGCTGACGGCCGTCTCCAATTATTCGCGCAACTTCTATTTCGAAGGCCGCGACGGGGACGGCGGCCCTGATCCGATCGGTACGGCTTTCGACAGCCGCGGCGAGACGACCAACCGCGAGTGGCAGGCCAGCCAGGAAATCCGCGTGAGCGGCGATCTCGACATGCTCAACTGGGTGGCCGGCATCTATTATTACACCGACAGCAAGCGCAACATGTTCACTTCCAAGTCGGTGGCGCCTCTCAGGCCCGGCGGCATTTCGCAATCGCGGATCGATACATCGTCCGGAGCACTGTTCGGTCAGCTCGATGCTCAGATCGTGCCAGGTTGGACGCTCACCATCGGCGCGCGCTATACAGACGAAACCCGCGAGCTGAAACGCGCTATCGCGACGATCGAGGGGGTCGCTTCGGAAAATGTCTTGGCGCAACTTGCCCGCCCTAAATCCCATACCAAGGATTTGACGGGCAAAATCGGGCTGACATGGGAGCCGTCGGACGACAGCACGCTTTACGCCAATTATTCGCGAGGAGCCAAGAGCCCCTCATTCAACACGGCCTACTCGTCCAGCATCACGCAGTTCAACGGCGGAAACGCACGTGTCACTGGACCTGTTGCCCAAGAAAAACTGGATGCTTTCGAGTTGGGTTTGAAGCAGCGGCTATTCGATCGGAAGCTGTCGATCAACACGTCGGCTTTTTACTACAGTTTTTCGGGGAAGCAGCTTATTCTAAGCCGGTTCATAAACAACCAAGTTCAAAGCCAGTTCATCAATGCCGGAAATGCGCGGCTTTATGGTATAGAAACCGAGATTAATTTCGTCCCCAGCCGTTATTTTGATCTGAACTTCAACGCTGGCTATCTGGATAATAAAATCACATCCTCCGATGTGATCGTGCCGAACCCGCTCAATGTTCCCACCCCGTTGAAGGGCCGGAAACTCCCCCGGACGCCGAAGTGGAATGCCAACGCCATTGCGGCGGTGCATATTCCCGTGGAGCGGCTCGGCACCTTCACCTTCCAGGCTGAGGCCAATGCGGTGGCGAAGCAGAATTATTCGCTGACCAATTTCTATCTCGCGGCAGACGAGGCGCGCATCGTCGCCAATTTCCGCCTGCTGTGGAAGTCGGAAAGCGGCAAGATCAATGCGCAAGCGTTCGTGACCAACGCCTTCAACCGCAACTATTATCTGAACATCGCCGACACGGTCATAAACCGCGCGGCACTTGGCGGCATTGCCGGCCCCGAGAATGAGGGGCGGTTGTGGGGTTTCAAAGTCGGCATGACCTTTTAGCCCGCACCATCCCGTATCGCGCGCTCGTCCGCCGAGCCAGCGACTTTGGCTGGGTCGGCGGGCAGCGGGCGGACCATCGACAATTGGGTTGAGCGCCGCGCCAGGGTAGCGATATGGCTGTCGGGACAAGCGCGTTGGGAGAGATATTCTGTTCCATCCATCGAAAGTCGTGATGAGCCCCGCCGCACGCGCGGAATGGCGCGAGCATTGGCCCGTCGTGGTCAGCGCCATGGTGGGCCTCGCCGCCTGCCACGCTCATGTGTTGTCGCTGGGCGTCATGATCGGATCGCTCGAAAAGGAGTTCGGCTGGTCGCGCGCGGAGATCACGTCCGGCCTGTTCGCGATTGCGCTTGTCCTGTTTCCCTTGTCGCCCGTCATGGGCATCGCGATCGACCGGTTCGGCCCAAGGCGTATAGCCCTGTGGGGTGTCGCCATCTACTGCTTGTCGGTTGCGTCTCTGTCGCTGGCGCAGCCGGCGATCTGGAGTTGGTGGCTCTTGTGGCTATTCGTCGCTTGCGGCTGTCTGTTCGTTACGCCGACGGTCTGGGTTTCCGCGATCACCAGCCTGTTCTTCGCGAGCCGGGGCCTTGCCTTCGCCATGGTGCTCAGCGGCACCGGGCTGATGGCCTTCGCCGGTCCGATGCTGACTTATGTTCTCGTCGACCATTTCGGCTGGCGTATGGCCTATGTGATGCTGGGTGGGGGCATCGCCGCGATTGCGCTTCCGATCCTCTACCTCTTCTTTTCCAGCGCCAAGGATCGCTATCGCACGAGATCGCCATCCGACGATGGACCCGCCGCGTCACTCCTGACCGGGAAGTCGCTTCCGGAGGGCATAAAGTCGATGACCTTCGCCAGGCTGGTCACCGCCGGCCCGATCATGACGATCGCCTTTACCGCCTTCGTGGTCAATGTGGTGCCGATTTTGGTATCGTCGGGTCTTACCATGGCCACAGCTGCTGCCATCGCGGGCGTCATCGGTGTCTCGCAGATAACCGGGCGGCTGATGGCGGGGTATCTCGTTGACCGTTTCAACGCGCGCCTTGTCGGTGCGGCAGTCGTCCTATGCCCCATGATCGCCAGCCTGATGCTGATGTCGATCGGAAGCTCCGTGCTGTTGGCTGCGGTCGCGGTCTTCATCTATGGCCTGGCGATCGGCGCCGAACTCGATGTCCTGGCCTATTTGGCGTCGCGGTCTTTCGGCGCCCGCAACTTTGGCGCCCTCTTCGGCGTGATCGTAGGCTTCTGCTCGCTGGGCGCGGGTATCGGCCCCATCCTGGGCAGCCTGGCCTATGACTATTACGGCTCCTATCATCTGCTGCTGTGGGCGATCGTGCCGCTCTGCCTCTTGAGCAGCTACTGCTTTTTCACCGTTGCCCCCTATCCGAGCTTCGACGAGGAACAGGTCTTGCCGGCGAAAGCCGCAGAATAGAGCGGCGGCCTTCGCCGAGGCCGGTCAGGCTGCTCGCACTCCGGCGGGACGCCGGTTTACCGCCACTTTAGGATGCTGCGATGGCGGCGCGCAGCGCGCAGCCGCATATCTCGGCATGGCAATTAGTGTGAAAAATTCTCGAGATGGACCAGGCACGCACTTCATGCGCCTCCGTCTCCCTGCTCTTATCGTCGGCGTTGACCTCGGCGGACGGCTGGTTGCGATGCTCTCCCTGCGGGGCTTGGGCCGCAGGTACCACCATGCATGCGTTGGCGAGCCGCAACGATACTGGGAGCTGGGAACGGCGACGGAAGGCATGATCCTCGGGCAGATCACGGACGAGCCGATAGCGATGATGCGCCGACGCATCGGATTCCCCAATCCAACCCCTCGCCCGCAGTGGCTGTCCAAATATGTGGAGGACGTTCAGGTCAAGACGTCCAGCTTCGGTGGCAGGTCAGTCATCGTCGACAATGACGAGAGCTACTGGAACGACGAAGATGTCATCCTCGTGTGGAATTGAGACCTAGGTGCACATTGAGCGATGGAGGTCATCCGGCAACTGTGGTCAGACCATGAAGCGCGAGTTGTATGGCAGGATTTAATCAGTGAAGGACGTGTCTAAATGCCTCCTACCGACGTGATGCTTCGCAATAAATCGAATAGCAGCAGGCCGACGATCGACTTTCTGGCCGACTTCGCCTTCGATCTTTCGCTCGACGCCGTCCCTCCGGCTGTCGCGCGCCAGGCGCCGCTTTCCATCCTCGACACTGTAGGCTGCATCGTTTCCGGCGCTCGCAACGAAGACGCCATACGCATCGCTGACGTCGAGATTGGATCAAGCAGGGTGGGGGCCGCCCGGGTGGTCGGACGGCGCGAGCGCCTGACTGCCGAGGCCGCTTGCCGCATCAACGCCTTCTCGGGCGATATTTTCGAGCTCAATGACCTTACCGGCGGCCATTCCGGCATCGCCGTAGTGCCTGCCGCGTTGGCGCTTGGGCAAGAGGAGGGGATAAGTGGCCGGGTTCTGCTAGAGGCGGTGATCAGCGGGGTCGAATGCATCGCCCGACTGAGCAAGGCTATTGAGGGCCAAACCGACGCATTCCGATCCGGGACCGTGGGGCTGGGCGTGATGTACACGCTCGGCGCGGCGGCTGCGTCCGCCAAAATTCTTGGGTTGGATCGCGAGCAGACACGGCAGGCGCTGCGTATCGGCGCCGCAATGGGTCCCTGGTGTCCGACAGAGATACATTTCCGCGATGGAGGCACGGTAAAGCCCCTCTTTTTCGGATCGATGCCAGGCAGCACCGGCATCACCGCTGCGCGGTACGCACAGGCGGGCATGACCGGACCAGCCGGTATTCTGGACAGCGATATGGGCTTTCTCACGACTATCGCACCGAACTGGGATCCGACGGCCGTGCGGGGGGACTTGGGCTGGTTCCTGGCCCAGCCGAGGCGCAAGCTACATGCCTGCTGTGGGCGGATCCATTCGGCGATAGACATTGCCATCGAGATGCGGCTCTCCGGAGCACCGTTTCATCAGGCGCGGCGTGTGCAGGTCTCGGTCGGCCCACAAAGTTTCCCGTTGATCTCGAAGGGAGGGCGGCTGCCCTCTTCGCCGAACGAAGCGCGTTTCAACTTGGAGTACTGCGTTGCGCTTGCGATGCTAGGCGCTGACTTGATCACGCCCAAGGACAGCGAGGAGGTTAGGGCGCATCTCACCCGGGAAGCGTTGAGAGAATTGATAGCCAAGATCGAAGTCGTCAGCGATCCCAACCGGGCCGGCTTTTACGACGCCCGGATCGCCATGATTGACAACGACGAACGGCAGTATGTCGTCGAGGCTTCCACGGCGCGAGGGTCCTGCGGCAACCCGCTTTCCGATGAGGATGTGCTAGCCAAATTCCGGCATCTTACGGTGCCCCTGTTGGGCTCGGAAGTGATCGATCGCTATATCCAACAAATGGGCCGGCTCGCCGATGCGGACGAGGTGTCCTGGGTAATAGAAGAGGTTGCCGATGTGTGAACCGGCAGCACCTTAGGCTCGTGCTGCGGGACTATCGCAGCCTATTCATGCGCGTCCGACCAGCCCTCGTCAGAAACGCATTTCTCGCCACAGGGCGCAACAAGTAATCCTGAAATAACCGAGACAAGAGAAGCGTAATGGAGATTCGATTTATGGAAGATTTGGCGCTTGATGCCCTGCCAGCGGAGGGCCTCGATGTCAGCGATCCGTCGATCTTCGCTCAGAATCTACAGGGCCCGATCTTCGAGCGCCTCCGGCGTGAGGATCCGGTACATTATTGCTCTAAGAGCCCCTACGGACCCTACTGGTCGGTGACACGATACAAGGACATTATTGAGGTTGACAGCAACCACGGCGCCTTCTCCTCCGCGGGAGCCACGTCTCTAGACGAGGTCCGGGCGAAGGGCGTGAGCGCCGATGCCACGCCGATCGGCGGTTTCCTGAGCATGGATCCGCCCGGTCACGGCGCGCAGCGAAAGATCGTCACGCCTGCATTGGCGCCGAGCAATCTCGTCAAGTTCCAGGATCTCATTCGCGAAAGGACGCGCGGCGTGCTCGGCACGTTGCCTATCGGCGAGGAGTTCGACTGGGCGAAGACTGTCTCGGTGGAGCTGACGATGTTGATGCTCGCCACGCTTCTCGGCTTCCCGTCGGAAGGACGGCTGCGGCTCAAGCGCTGGTCCGACATCATCGCTGGCGTGCCTGGTGACGGAGTGGTCGAGTCCTGGGAGCAACGCGATCAAGAACTGAAAGAGATGGCGCGGACCTTCCTGATGCTCCGAGACGAGAGGAGGGCGCAGGAGCCTGCCTCCGACCTGCTCTCCATCATGGCGCACTCGCCCGAGGGGCAGGCGCTGAGCGACATGGAGTTCGCTTCTAACGTTTCCATCCTGATCGTGGGCGGCAACGACACCACGCGCAACAGCATGTCGGCGACGGTGATGTCGTTCCACGAAAATCCGGGAGAATGGGCGAAGCTCAAGGCCAATCCGGCCATGATCGATAGCGCCGTCTCCGAGATCATCCGTTGCCATACGCCCATCATGTCGCAGGGTCGGCGCGCCACACAGGACTACGAACTCGGCGGCAAGACGATCCGCAAAGGCGACAAGGTCATGATGTGGTACATCTCGGGCAACCGTGACGAGACCGCCATTCGCGATGCGGACAGGTTTATCATCGATCGGCAAAATCCGCGGCACCACCTTTCCTTCGGCTTCGGCATCCACCGTTGCCTCGGCAACCGCCTCGCCGACATGCAACTGCGCATTCTGCTCGAGGAGATCCTTGCCCAGGGCTGGTCCAGGATCGAGGTCACCCAACCCCCGCAGTTCGCGCAATCCAGCAGTGTCCGGGGGGTGCGCAGCCTTCCGGTCCGTATCCACCCCTAGCATCTGGCGAATGACGGTCACTATGCCCAAAGTCACTTATATCGAAGCGAGCGGAGCTGAGCACTTCGTCGACGCCCCGACCGGCCTGTCCGCGATGGAAGTCGCCATCGACAATAGCATCCCCGGGATCGATGGTGATTGCGGCGGCCAGGCGGCATGCGCGACCTGCCATGTCTTCGTCGACGAGGCGTGGAGCGAGGAGGTGGGCGGGCCAAGCGCGCACGAGGCGCAGATGCTCGAACTCGCGGAAGGGGCGCAGCAGAACAGCAGGCTGGCCTGCCAGATCAACTTCCGGTCTGACTGGGACGGGTTGGTCCTGCGCATGCCCGCGGCCCAATTCTGAACGCAGGGCAAGTGGGCCCGTCGGCTTAACCTGGGAGCACGGCGAAGTCAGAAGTCCGTAAAAGCCCCGAACAAATTTGAACAGAAGCCCGCTGGCTACCGATCAGGCGGCATCGGAACAGCAAGGAAGAGGATAAGACGATGAAAGCAGCGGTTCTCAACGCCCTGGACGGTACATTCCAAGTTGAGGAAATCGAGATTGGCGAGCCGATAGGCCGGGAAGTCCTGGTTGAGGTCAAAGCTTCAGGTCTCTGCCATTCTGATCACAATTACGCGGTCACGAACTTCGGCATGCAACTCCCAGCGGTTCTCGGCCATGAGCTGGCTGGAGTGGTTCAGGCTGTGGGTCCCGATGTGACGGACTTCGCGGTCGGCGATCATGTGGTCGGATCACTCCTGCAGTTTTGCGGTCGTTGCGAGGATTGCCTCGACGGACGCTCCTACCAGTGCTCCCATCCCGAGGAGACGCGACGCGGAGCGGATGACGGAGCTCGGTTGACGCGTCAGGGGGCGGCGGTCACCCAGGGCTTCGGCATGGGAGCGTTCGCCGAGCGGGCACTCCTCCACGAGAACCAGCTCGCGAAAGTTCCTGTGGAGCTCCCGTTCCCGCAGGCATCGCTGCTCGGCTGCGGCACCTGCACGGGAGCGGGCGCCGCCATCAACACCGCCGGCGTACGGCCGGGCGATACAGTCGTGGTTGTGGGCATTGGCGGCGTCGGACTGAACGTCGTGTCCGGCGCCGCGCTCGCCGGAGCCTCCCGCATCATCGCAATCGACATCCAGCCAAAGAAGCTCGAGCTCGCGGCGAAGTTCGGCGCCACGGACTTCATCGACTCGACCAACTGCGATCCCATAGCTGCAGTGCGTGAACTGGTCCCCGGTGGTGTCGATCACGCCTTCGAAGTCGTGGGCATGAAGGTCACTTCGGAACAGATCATCAAGATGGTCCGCAAGGGCGGCACCGCCTATATGATTGGGATGCATTCCCTCGAGAAGCCGATCGAGATCAATGTCACGACCGACCTGCTCAGAAGCCAGGTCTCCATCCGGGGCGTGACGATGGGATCGAGCAACATCAAGCGGGACATCCCGCTCTACGCCCAGCTGTACCTGCAGGGGAAGCTCAACCTGGACGATCTGATCTCGCGGGAGATCAATATCGCCGAGATCAACGAGGCTTATGAGGAGCTGCTCCAAGGCGAGATCGCTCGCTCCGTCATCACCTCGTTCTGATCGATTTGAAGGATCCCCATGACTTATCGGATGCTGATCGACGGAAAGAGGGTGAAAGTGCGTAGATCTTCGATGTGATCAATCCAGCCTCCGGAACTTCCTTTGTGAGATGCAGGCCGATGCGGCCCAGTGGGACCGGGCGGTCGCGGCGGCCAAGCGAGCGACAGGCGGGCGTTGTCCGCAGGCACCGCTCTTCGGAGCGACGCCGATCGGTCCGGCTTTCAAGAGGCCGCCGCGCGGCGCGCCGGTTCAGGCTTTCAGGCGGTAGCCGGTCCGGAAGATCAGCCATACCAGAGCGAGGCAGATAGCCAGGAACAGGCCGGTCATGCCCAGGCTCACCGCCATGTCCACATCGGCCGTCCCGAAGAAGGTCCAGCGGAAGCCGTTGATCAGGTAGACAACGGGATTGAACAGGGTCAGCGTCCGCCACGGCTGGGGCAGCATGTCGATCGAATAGAAGACCCCGCCGAGGAAGGTGAGCGGGGTCACCACCAGCAGCGGGATGATCTGCAACTGCTCGAACCCCTTGGCCCAGATGCCGACGATGAAGCCGAACAGGCAGAAGGTGGTGGCCACCAGCAGCAGATAGGCCAGCATCAGCACCGGGTGGGCGATATGCACGTCGATGAAGATATTGGCCGTCGCCAGGATCACCAGCGCGACGATCACCGCCTTGCTGGCCGCTGCGCCCACATAGCCCAGCACCGTCTCGAATGCGGACAGCGGTGCCGACAGCAGCTCGTAGATGGTGCCGGTGAAGCGCGGCATGTGGATGCCGAAGGAAGCGTTGAAAATGCTCTCGTTGAACAGCGACAGCATCATCAGCCCGGGGACGATGAAGGCGGCATAGCCGACCCCGTCGATCGCCCCCATGCGCGATCCGATCGCCGATCCGAACACGATGAAGTATAGCGAGGTGGTGATCGCCGGCACCGCGAGCCCCGTCCACAGGGTCCGGCCGAAGCGCTGCATCTCGAAGCGGTAGATCGCCCAGACGCCACGGGCGTTGAAGCGCGCCACCGTCATGCCGTCCTCCGGTCGCTGACCAGGCTCACGAAGATGTCCTCCAGCGAGCTCTGGCTGGTGTTGAGATCGGTGAAGCCGATATTCAGATCTCGCATCCTGGCCAGCAGCGACGGAATGCCGGTGCGTTCCGCCTTGGCGTCGAAACGATAGCGGAGCTGGTGGCCGCCATCCTCGATCTCCAGCTTCCAGTCGGCCAGTTCGGGAGGAACCGCCGTCATGGGCTCGACAAGATGCAAGGTCAGTTCCTTTCTGCCGAGCTTCTGCATCAAGTCGGTCTTGCCCTCGACCAGGATCAGCTCGCCCTGGCTGATCACGCCGACCCGATCGGCCATCTCCTCGGCCTCCTCGATATAATGGGTGGTCAGGATGATGGTGACGCCACTGTCCCGCAGGCGGCCGACCAGTTCCCACATGTCGCGGCGCAGCTCGACATCCACACCGGCGGTCGGTTCGTCGAGGAACAGGATGTCGGGCTCGTGCGACAGCGCCTTGGCGATCATCACCCGGCGCTTCATGCCGCCCGACAGTTCCTTGATCTTTGTGTCGCGCTTGTCCCACAGCGACAGATCGCGGAGCAGCTTCTCGATGAAGGTCGGGTTGGGTGCGCGACCGAACAGGCCCCGGCTGAAGCTTACCGTCGCCCGCACCGATTCGAACGCGTCGGTGTGGAGTTCCTGGGGCACCAGCCCGATCATCGATCGCGCCGCGCGATAGTCACGGACGATGTCGTGTCCATCGATGCGCACCGTTCCGCCGCTGGCATTGACGAGGCCGCAGACGATGCTGATCAGCGTGGTCTTGCCCGCGCCGTTCGGCCCGAGCAGCGCGAATATCTCGCCCCGCCCGATGTCGAGGCTGACGCCCTTGAGCGCCCGGAAGCCCGAAGCATAGCGCTTCTCCAGGCCCGAAATGGAAATGATCGGCGGCACGGTGGCTCCTTGCTCGCGAAGCGATTTGCCTCGCTGTAGCCGAGCAAGGCGACCAGGCGAAGGCCCTGCGTGCGGCCGCTCCGCGATCGCCGGCCGGCAGATCGTTCCGGTACGTGACGCAAGGGAACCGATCGGCTATGATCGGCGGCTCACCCACATGCCGGAAGGGAGGCATAAGATGGTGCTGGGGCTTTCGATCGCGACCTTCACCGCCCTCCATGTCGTCATCAGCCTGATCGGCATCGCGGCCGGGCTCGTCTGGCTGGTCGCACAGGCCAGTGGCCGGTGGCTCGGTGTCACCAACCTCGTCTTCCTGGCCACGACGATCCTGACGACGCTGACCGGTTTCCTCTTTCCCTTCGCAGGCATGACCCCCGCGATCATCACCGGCATCGTTTCGACGGGCGCCCTCGCCATCGCGCTGGTGGCAATCGGCCCGTTCAAGCGCAGGGGCGTGTGGCGGCGCATCTACACAGCAAGCGCGGCCTTCGCGCTGTATCTCAACTGCTTCGTGCTGGTCGTGCAGTCCTTCCTCAAGCTCGGCCCGCTCCAGCTGCTCGCCCCGACCCAGACCGAACCGCCCTTCACCCTGACCCAGGGCGCCGTGCTGCTCCTGCTGCTGGCACTCGGCTGGATCGCGGTGAAGCGTTCGGTGCCAGCTGCGGCACTTTCGGCCTGATCGCGCATTTTCCACTCCATACAGGGACATTTCAGGACGCAATCGTGAGGACGATGACGATTTGGCTGCTGACGCTCGCGCTCGCCGCGGGCCCGGTGCAGGCCCAGAACGAAGCCGAAAACAGCAACAGCGCCCAGCCGGACCGGATGCGCGAGGTCGGCCGTAGTGCCGGCAAGATCGCCAGCCAGCCGGTCCGCGACGTCGGTGTCGCGCGGACCGATATCCCGCCGGTGCTGCAGGAGGCGGCCGAAGCGCCATACAGCCTTAAGGGCATCAAAAGCTGCCGCGACATCTCCAACGCCTTCCACGCGCTGACCGACGTGATCGGCCCCGACTTCAAGGCGGGCGAGGTCAAGAAGGAGAACCGCGCGGGCAAGCTGGCCGAGGCGGGCGGCAAGACGATCGTGAACTCGCTGATCCCATTCCGGGGCCTCGTCCGCGAGGTGACCGGCGCGGCACCGGCGCAGCGCCGCCTGGAACGCGCTATCACCGCCGGCTATGCCCGGCGCGGCTTCCTGCGCGGCATCCACCAGACGCGAAAGTGCAAGACGCCGCTCTTCTGAACCGATCCGATCAGACCGTGGCAGGCTGGGCTCCGAACAGGTTGCGGCGGCGCTCTTCCTCGCTGGCCTGGGGCAGATCCTTGTAACGATCCCACACCGCATAGGCGCGCTGGGTCGCCGGCCGCGCCGCGATCGCATCGAACCAGCGCTTGAGGTTCGGGAAGTCCTCGAGCTTCTGGCCCTGCCGTTCGTGGGGGACGACCCAGGGATAGCTGGCCATGTCGGCGATCGAATAATCGTCCCCCGCCACGAAGGCGCGGTCCGCCAGCCGCCGATCGAGCACGCCGTAGAGCCGTGCCGTCTCCTTCACATAGCGGTCGATCGCGTAGGGGATCTTCTCCGGCGCGTAGATATTGAAATGATGGTTCTGGCCGGCCATCGGCCCCAGGCCGCCCATCTGCCAGAACAGCCATTGCAGCACGTCGGCCCGGCCATGGATGTCTGCGGGAATGAACCGCCCGGTCTTCTCGGCCAGATAGAGCAGGATGGCGCCCGATTCGAACAGAGAAACCGGCGCACCGCCGCCGGCCGGTGCATCATCGACGATGGCGGGAATGCGGTTGTTGGGAGCAATCTTCAGGAAATCGGGCTCGAACTGCTCGCCCTTGCCGATATCGACGATATGGACCCGGTAATCGAGCCCCGCCTCTTCCAGGAAGATGGTGATCTTATGGCCGTTGGGCGTGCCCCAATAATAGAGATCGATCACAAGCATCCTCCTGTTTGGCGTCGATGATGTTACAGATCGGTACGGCTGGGGCTAGAGTCAAGCCATAAGAGCATCGTAACCCCGGACCTGGTCGGGGTCCCGCTTCTTGCTTGAGCGAGGACAAGTAAGCGGGATCCCGGGCCAAGCCCGGATGACGAAATTTCTAGGCCTTCGCCCGGCTCTCGACCAGATTTTCTAGGATGGTCAGCGGCAGCGCGCCTTCCAGCAGCACCTCGTGGAACTGGCGCAGATCGAACTTCGCGCCCTGGAGCGCCTTCGCCTTATCGCGCGCCCTCATCCAGCTCATATGGCCGACCTTGTAGCTGCACGCCTGGCCCGGCCAGACGCAGTAGCGGTCGATCTCGCGCTGCGAACGGCCTTCGGCGAAGCCGGTCTTTTCGACCATATAGGCGGTGGCCTGCTCGCGGCTCCATTTCTTGTGGTGGATGCCGCTGTCGACGACGAGGCGCACCGCCCGGAACAGGAAGCTCTGGAGGAAACCGGCGCGGCCGAGCGGATTCTTCGCATAGACGCCCAGCTCGTCGGCCAGCTGCTCGGCATAGAGCGCCCAGCCCTCGATATAGGCACCGAACGGTGCGTTCCGGCGCAGCATCGGCAGGTCCTTCGCCTCCTGCGCCAGGCTGAGCTGGAGATGATGGCCGGGCACGCCCTCATGATAGGTCAGGCTCGGCAGGCCGTAGCGCGGCCACTCGGCCGTATCTTTCAGGTTGATATAGTAGATGGCTCCGCGCGAGCCATCGAGCGCGGCCGAGTTGTAATAGCCGTTGGGCGCTCCATCCTGGATGAAGGGCGGCACGCGCTTCACCTCCAGCGCCGCCTTGGGAAGGCTTGCGAAGGCCTGCGGCAGCTTTGCCTCGATCACCTTCACCAGCTCGTTGATATAGCCGATCAGCTTGGCGCGACCCTCGTCGGTGTTGGGATAGAGCTGCTTCGGATCCTTGTTGAGCGCGGTCAGCCGCTCGCCGACTCCACCCCTGGTCATCCCCTGCTTCTTGAGGATCGCGTCGATCTGCGCCGATATCTCGGCGACCTGGTCGAGGCCCATCTGGTGGACCTCCTCCGGCGTGAAGTTCGCCGTCGTCGCGTTGATCAGCGCGTCGGCATAATATTCGTCGCCCTTGGGCAGGCGCCAGCAGCCGGCATCATGGGTCGCCGCCTTGCGCAGGCCCGCCACGAGCGCGATCTGCCGGTCGAGCGCGGGAAACACGTCCCCGGACACGATCTTCTCGGCCTCGGCGCCCCAGTCTCCGGCGATACCCTTGGCCTTGGTCCGGCGAACCACCGATTCGACCAGCACCGTCGCCGCCGCAGGCTTGCCGCGCAGCGCGCGCAGCTGGCTCATCGTCAGGTCGAGGCAGAAATCGGGGGCGAAGGCGCCGAAGCGGACATCGTCCTGCTGGAAACGGGTTGCCTCATCAAGGACCCGGGCGAACTCGCGCAGGCGGGAGACATAGGCCTCGGCATCGGCCTTCGTCTCGATCACATGCTGCGAATCGAGGAAGTCGGGAATGCCGTAATGCGGCCCGCTGAGCTGGCAGATCGAATAGGGGACGAAATAGCCGCCTGAACGGCCATAGGGATATTTGCTGCCGCCCTTGGTGACCTGCTCGAAGATATAGACCACGACGTCATAGTTGAGCTGCTGCCCGGGAGAGAGCGCGGCCCGATCGAGCTTGCGGAGCGCGGCGAGCGAAGCCTTGTCCTCGGCGAGGACGCGCGCCTGCTCGGCCTTGGTATAGCTGTCGAGCCGGCCCTTGCTCGCGGCGCGGGTGCCCTTGTCGAGGCCGAGCGAGGTCACATATTCCGGGCTTTCGTCGAGCTGGCGCTGGAAGAAACCCTCGACCATCGCCGCGAGGCGCTTGTCGTTTTCGTTGCCGACCTCCGCCGCCTGCGCCACGCGCGGCAGCGCCGCCGCCAGCAGGGCAAGCCCCGCCGAGCCGATGAATTCACGTCTGTCCATGGGGGTGAGTCTCCCGAGAGGGGTCATGCGCGGGAGACTATCGGGGGATTTCGGGGAGGCAAGGGTGTATTAGAGAAAGAAGACAGCGGGATCCCGGATCAAGTCCGGAACCACGATTTCTCTAAAGGGGCCGAGGCTCCGAGAGGCAATCGCGTGCAGCGCGTCGGCGCAATAGCGCCGGAAGCCAAGCAGCAGCGCGGACGCACTGCGCCCGGCGTCTGAGGGCCACTTTCAAAGAAAGTGGGAGGCTTCTGTTGCCCGGTGCCTCCCGAACCGCTGGATTCCGCTTCTGTTGCCCGGTGCGGACCGAACCGCGCTAAGCCTTAGTAACGTCGTCCGTGAGGACTAGGTTACGCGGCGATCGCGAGTGCTTCGTTATCGTTAGCACTTGTGAGTTTGAACGGTTTTACGGCTCATTCAGGCCGGGCAAAAACGTCGCCTTTGAACACACGTCGATCCTGGTTCGGCCCCGTCATGAACCCCGGTTTCCCGGACTTCGTGGTGGAGCCGCCGGGTACTGCCCCCGGGTCCGCTGCATCTATTCCACGACATCATTTATCACCATAGCCGGCAAGCCGGCACGGATGGATATAGGCGTGGGCCGCGGAGATTTCAAACCGTCATCCTGACGAAAGTCCGGATCCAGAAACGCAGCGCCGCGCTTCGTGCTTCAACGCTGCGGCAATGGATCCCGGATCGAAGTCCGGGATGACGGTGGTGGAGGCAGACCTCACCCCTTCTTCTTGAGCTCGGCCAGTATCTCGCGCAGCAGCACGACATCTTCGGGCGGCGCCGGCGGAGCGGCTGGCGTCTCGTCCTTCTTGTGCTCGACCCGTTGGATCGCGCGCACGAGCAGGAAGACGATGAAGGCGACGATCAGGAAGTTCACGGCGACGGTGATGAACTGGCCGAAGCCGATCAGCGGCACCCCGGCCGATTTGAGATCAGCATAGCTCGTCACCGAACCCTTGAAGTCGGCGGGGATCGCACCGAGACGCAGAAAGTGGCTCGAGAAATCGAGGCCGCCTGTAACATAACCGATCACCGGCATGATCAGATCGTCGGTCAAGGACGTCACGATCCGCCCGAACGCGGCGCCGATGATCACCGCCACGGCGAGATCGACGACATTGCCTTTGTTGATGAAGGCCTTGAAATCATTGAGCATCGTTCCGGTCCCTTATGCGTTGGACGTGGCGCGATCATCGCGGCTGTGTAATAAAGGTCAAGCCAGCCCATTGAAGAGGGCCACCGCCTGCCTACCTACGCGACCAATACAGTCGATATCAGGGAAGTTTCGCAGATGACCATGGACCGACGTTTCTCCGCCGCCCTTCTCGCCCCTGTCGCCGCGATCGCCGTTTCCGGCTGCGGCATCAACAGCGTGCCGACCGCGCAGGAGGAGACCAAGGCGAAATGGGCCGACGTTCAGGCGCAATATCAGCGCCGTGCCGACCTGATCCCCAATCTGGTCAACACGGTGAAGGGATATGCGGCGCAGGAGAAATCGGTGCTGACCGAGGTGACCGACGCCCGCGCTCGTGCGACCAGCATCCAGCTTTCCGGCGCCGACCTTCAGGATCCCGCCAAGGTCAAGGCCTTCGCCGACGCGCAGGCGCAGCTTTCGGGCTCGCTCGGACGCCTCCTCGCGGTGTCGGAAAATTATCCCGAGCTCAAGTCGAGCGCCCAGTTCCTCGCGCTGCAGAGCCAGATCGAGGGCACCGAGAACCGCATCGCCATCGCCCGGCGCGATTACAACGAGTCGGTGCGCGCCTATAACGTCCTGATCCGCACCTTCCCAACCGCGATCGGCGCCAAGGTCTTCCACGGCGCCCAGCCGATGCAGCCGTTCGAGGCGAGCGCGGGATCGGAAAAGGCTCCGGAGGTGAAGTTCTGAGGGACGGGGTGGTGGACCGGATCCTGAATTCTCCCTCGCGGAGAGGGAGTGGAGTTTTGGGGTTCGCCCTGCTGCTTCTCACCCTCCTCCTCGCCTTTCCCGCCTTCGCGCAGAGCTTCCCGCCGCTCTCGGGTCGCGTCGTCGATCAGGCGAAGCTCCTCTCCCCCGAACAGGCCACGGCGCTCGACGCCCGGCTCGCGACGCTGGAGAAACAGAGCGGCCGCCAGATGGTCGTGGCCACCGTGGCCAGCCTCGAAGACTATCCGATCGAGGACTATGGCTATCGGTTGGGCCGCACCTGGGGACTGGGCGACAAGAAGGCCAATGACGGGCTGATCCTTCTCGTCGCCCCCAATGAGCGCAAGGTGCGGATCGAGGTTGGCTATGGCCTCGAACCGATCATCACCGACGCGCTGAGCCAGGTCATCATCCAGCGCCAGATCCTACCCCGTTTCCGCGACGGGGACATGGCCGGCGGCATTGTCGCCGGCAGCGACGCGCTGATAGAATTGCTCCAGCTTCCGCCGGATCAGGCAGAGGCGCGAGCCGAGAAGCTGGTCGCCGACGACCGCAAGGCCGAGCGGGGCGGTCCGCCGGTGGCCCTCATCTTCTGGATCATCGTCATCCTGTTCATCGCCGGTTCCAGCATCGCCAACCGCTTCGGCGGAGGCCGGCGCTATCGCGGCGGTACGGGCCCGATCGTGATCTGGGGCGGGGGCGATCATTGGGGCGGCGGCTCCGGTGGCGGCTGGGGCGGTGGCGGCGGCTGGGGCGGCGGCGGTGGCGGTGGAGGCTTCTCCGGCGGCGGCGGATCGTTCGGCGGCGGCGGATCGTCGGGGAGCTGGTGATGCGGATAACCGAAGCCGACATCGATCTGGTCACCCAGGCCGTAACCGACGCCGAGGCGCGATCGGATGCCGAGATCGCGACAATCGTCGCCGAGCGATCGGACAATTACAACGACGTCCCGCTGATCTGGGCGGCGTTGACCGCACTGCTCGCGCTGGCGGTCTATGCCGCCTTCCCGGATTTCTACATCGGCCTGCTCGACCGGCTGACAGGCGGCTGGCACGTCTGGACGATGCGCGAGTGGATGACGGTGCTGCTATTCGCGACCACCCTCAAATTCCTCGGCACGCTCGCCATCATCCGCTGGTGGCCGCTGCGCATGATCTTCACGCCGGGCAAGACCAAGACCCGCCGCGCGCGCAACCGGGCCATTGCGCTTTTCAAGGCCTCCACGGAACGGCGCACGCACAGCCGGACAGGGGTGCTCGTCTATCTCTCGCTCGCCGAGCATCGCGCCGAGATTGTCGCCGACGAAGCGATCGTTGCCAGGGTGGAACCCGAGGAGTGGGGCGCTGCGATGGCGCTGCTGATCGACGAACTGAAGCGCGGGCACCCGGGCGCCGGCATGGCGGCAGCGGTCCACGCGATCGGCGATGTGCTGGCCACGCATTTCCCCCGCACCGGCACGGACCCCGACGAGATGCCGAACAGGATGATCTGCCTTTGAGCGCGGATTCGAGCGGGCCGATCGAGACGATGTGGCAGGGCCGCTTCATCGCGGCGAAGCGCGAGGGGAAATGGGAATATGTGAGCCGGGCGCGCGGCATCCGCGCGGCGGTGATCCTTGCCATCGACGAGGGCGACGTGATCCTGGTCGAGCAATATCGCGTCCCGCTAAAGCGCAATTGCATCGAGCTGCCCGCCGGGCTGATCGGCGACGAGACCGACGGCGAAGCCGACGAGATCGCCGCGGCGCGCGAACTGGAGGAGGAGACTGGCTACCGCGCGGCCGCGATCGAGGTCATCGGCGAGTTCGCCTCCTCGCCCGGCATGGTGTCGGAGACCTTCACCCTGGTCCGCGCGCGCGGGCTGGAACGGGTCCACGAGGGCGGCGGCACAGAGGGCGAGAACATCACCGTCCATCGCGTTCCGCTGACCGGCATCGCCGATTTCGTCACCGAGCAACGTGCGCTGGGCAAGATGATCGACGTGCGCATCCTGCTGCTGCTGGCGGGAGGGATTCTGGCTTCCGCCTAGAGCGATTTCTAGGCAGATGGAAACATCTGCCGACTCGGAAATCGCGGTAAAACAACAAGGTAGAGCCCACGAGCCGATGCAATCGGATCGTGAAAGGCTCCAGAGCCCTGCTTTCAACTCCCTCTCCCGTTTTCACGGGAGAGGGATAAGAGGAGAAGAAGCGGTACAAGAAGCCTGTCTTCAGGCCGCCGCCTTCACCTTCAGCCGATAGGCGTGGAGCAGCGGCTCGGTATAGCCGTTGGGCTGCTCGACACCCTCGAACACCAGGGCGCGGGCGGCCTGATAGGCGAGGCTCGTCGCCTCGTTACCCGCCATCGGCCGGTAGAGCGGATCGCCGGCGTTCTGCGCGTCGACCTTCGCCGCCATCCGCTTGAGCGCGGCATCGATCTCTTCGCCCGACGCGACGCCGTGCAGCATCCAGTTGGCCATATGCTGCGAGGAGATGCGCAGCGTGGCGCGGTCCTCCATCAGGCCGACATCGGTGATGTCGGGCACCTTCGAACAGCCGACGCCCTGGTCGACCCAACGCACGACATAGCCGAGAATCCCTTGCGCATTGTTGTCGAGCTCGGCGCGGATCTCGTCCGGCGACCAGTTCCTGCCCGCCGCGACCGGGATGCTCAGCAGCCGCTCGATCGCCGCGACCGGCTCGGCCTTGCGCTCCTGCTGGCGGGCGAACACGTCGACCTGGTGATAATGGGTGGCATGCAGCGTCGCGGCGGTCGGCGAGGGCACCCAGGCGGTGTTGGCGCCGGTCTTGGGATGGCCGATCTTCTGGGCGAGCATGTCGCCCATCTTGTCGGGCGCCGCCCACATGCCCTTGCCGATCTGCGCCTTGCCGGAGAGGCCGCAGGCGAGCCCAATCTGGACGTTGCGATCCTCATAGGAGGCGATCCAGTCGCTGGTCTTCATCTCGCCCTTGCGGATCATCGGGCCGGCGCGCATCGAGGTGTGCATCTCGTCGCCGGTGCGATCGAGGAAGCCGGTGTTGATGAACATGATCCGGTCCTTCACCGCCGCGATGCAGGCGGCTAGGTTGGCCGAGGTGCGGCGCTCCTCGTCCATCACGCCAACCTTCAGCGTATGGCGGGCCATGCCGAGCAGGTCCTCGATCGCGTCGAACAGGCGATTGGTGAAGGCCGCTTCATCGGGGCCGTGCATCTTCGGCTTGACGATATAGACCGAGCCGGTGGTGCTGTTCCGGAACCGGCCATTGCCCTTGATATCGTGGAGCGCGATCAGGCTGGTGACGATGCCGTCGAGAATGCCTTCGGGCGCCTCCGATCCGTCCGCCAGCCGCACCGCCGGGGTCGTCATCAGATGGCCGACATTGCGGACGAAGACGAGGCTGCGGCCCTTCAGCGTGAAAGCGGTGCCATCGGGCGCGGTATAGGCGCGATCGCCGTTGAGGCGGCGGGTCATCGGCTTGCCGCCCTTCTCGAACGTGTCTTCCAGATCGCCCTTCATCAGGCCCAGCCAGTTGGCATAGGCCGCCACCTTGTCCTCGGCATCGACCGCGGCGACCGAATCCTCCAGGTCGCAGATCGTCGTCAGCGCCGATTCGAGGATGACGTCGGCGATCCCGGCCGGATCGGTGGCGCCGATCGCATGGGCGCGGTCGATCACCACCTCGATGTGCAGGCCGTTATGCTTGAAAAGGAGATTGTCGCCAGCACGGCCGACAAGCTGCGCCGGATCGGCAAGGGCGAGATCGCCGCCCGCCCAGTCCGCCCACTTGCCCGAGGCGAGCGGCACGGCCTGGTCGAGAAAGTCCTTCGCCCAGGCGATCACCTGCGCGCCGCGCGCCGCATCATAGCCCTTGCCCTGCGCCGCGCCGGGAATGGCATCGGTGCCATAGAGCGCGTCGTAGAGGCTGCCCCAGCGCGCATTGGCGGCGTTGAGCAGGAAGCGCGCGTTGAGGATCGGCACGACGAGCTGCGGGCCAGCCGTGGTCGCCAGTTCCGGATCGACATTGGCGGTGCCGACCGAGAAGGGCGCCGGCTCTGGGACCAGATAACCGATCTCGGTCAGGAAGGCCTTGTAGGCGGCCATGTCGAGCGGCTTGCCCGCCTGCGCGCCATGCCAGGCGTCGATCTTCGTCTGCAGATCGTCGCGGACAGCCAGCAGCCTGGCATTGTCGGCCGCGAAGCGGGCATAGATGTCCGCCATGCCCTGCCAGAAGGCGTCCGGCGCGATGCCGGTTCCGGGCAGCGCCTTTTCCTCGACGAAGCGGACCAGCACGTCCGCCACCTTGAGTCCCGCCTTGTCGATCATCGCGCTCATCGCCGCCTCGCTGGAATGAAAGCGCGCGGCTTAGCGCAAAGCGGCATTCAATATAATCGGGAAAATATTTGAAGCATCTTTTCCCAATGAGAACAAATCTATCCAAACCGACGGCAAGCGATCGGCGCTAGCCCCCCATCTGCCCTGTCCGGAACCAGCGGCGCGATGCGCCCAGACGCATCAGTTCGCAGCCGCAATGGCGACAGATGGCGTGCACGACGCCGTCTATCTCCACCTTGCTGCCGCTGACTGCCGAGTGGCGGCCATTTTCGCAACCAAGCGCGCTGAGTTTGGTGTGATGGGCATGCGGCGACGCGGAGATCGGCATCGGCTGGAGCGGCATGGCGGAATCCTTGCCTCGGAGTTGGCGTGGCCCGCCTCTCCGCCCGCCATCTTGCCGCGATATTTCAGCGCTGCAACGAAAGCCCGTCCGAAATCGAAAGCCTGGGTTCAGGCTCGATCAAGGTCTAGCGGGCCGCTTGCCAGCCCGCATCACGCGCCTGCCGCTCGGCCGTCGCGTCGAGCGGGTTTCCGGCCATCATGTCCTGCGCTGCCGCCAGCACATCGGACAGCGGCGAACCCGCCTGGGCATAGGCTCCGCTCCGCGCCGGCATGCCGGCGACGAAGCGTTCGAGCGTCCAGCCCTCCGCGCCCCGGCAACCGAGCCCGGCGCCGGCCGCCCCTTCGAAGCTGCGGCAATAGCGGCCGTCCTGCGTTCGGAAGCTGACCCCGATCCGATAGGGCGCGGCGGCGATCTGGGTGGAGGCGAGCTGGCTGTCGAGCGCGCGGGCAAGCCCGCCGGCGGCGACGAGCCGTCCGTCCCGCTCACCCACCGGCGCGGTGGAACGCGGCACCAGCTGGCCCAGGACGAGCCCCGCCACCAGCGTCGCGGCAAGCGCCGCATAGCCGCCCGCCCGTCCCATCATCATGCGCGGACGCGGCGGGAAGGGAATGACCTTCTCGTCGCGATCGAGCAGCCGCCGCAGCCGATCGGGCAGCGGCTCGTCCGCGACCCCGGAGAAATGGCCCGCCACCGTCTCGCGGAGGCGGCGATGGCGGCCAACCGCCTCGGCGAGCGCCGGATCGCCGTCCATCGCCCGTTCGAAGCGCAGCGCCTCCAGCGGCGCCAGCTCGCCATCGACATAGGCGATGATCCGTTCCTCGTCCTTGTCGGTCATGCCGCCTCTCCCAATATCTCCATCAGGGCCTGCCGGCCGCGCACCAGTCGGGAGGTCACCGTGCCCATCGGCAGTCCCAGCGTCTCGGCCGCTTCCCTGTAGGCGAACCCCTCGACCAGGATCAGCGCGATCACCTCGCGCTGCTCGGGCGGCAGCGCCGCCATCGCCCGATCGACCTTGCCAAGCTCGACCCTGGCCTCGATCCGGCGGTCATCGGCCTCACCCACATGCATTCCTTCCTCCTCCGCGACGAAGGTCTCGCCGCGCCGTTTCCGCGCGCGGACCTCGTCGATCCAGCCATTGCGCATGATCCGGTACATCCACGAATCGAGACGCGTTCCCGCCTCCCACTGGCTTTCCGCCTTCAGCGCGCGTTCAAGCGCGATCTGGCAAAGATCATCCGCATCCGCCGCGTCGAGCGTCAGCGCACGGGCGAAGCGACGCAGGCGGGGCAGCAGATCGAGCAGGGCGCGTTCGAATGGTGTCACTCTGGCCTGTCTTCCTGTCGCGCGCCGTGCCGATCGGCTCCCGGTGGATGAAACGGATCAGCCCGCGCGTTTCATCCATGCAACCCGATCGCGTGACGGCCGTTGGGTCATAACGGCCCTGAAAGGAAATCGATCCCGATGAAGCTGAGCGGCCCGATCCTGGCGATGGCGGCGGCGCTGGCCCTGTCCGGCTCCGGCGCCGCGCAATTGCTGCCGCCGGTCGGCGGAGCGATCGGCCAGACCATTGGCGGCGTGACCGAACGCGTCGGCCGGATCGGCGACAGGCTCGACGACAGCGTGGACCAGGCCGGCGGGGCGATCGGCCGGCTCGCACGCGACCGGCTCGGCCGGATCGACGCGCTGGTGCGCGCCAATCCCCAGGCGCTCGAATATGATGCGCGGGGCGATGCGGCGGTGAAGGGCGAGCTGATCCTGCTCGACCCCGATCCGGCCGCGCTGCGGGCGGCAATGGCGGCCGGCTTCGCGGTCGAGGAGCAGGGCGATCTGGCGGGCCTGGGCATCGCCGCCGCGCGGCTGCGCGTGCCCGCCTCCATGGACCTCGCCAGAGCGGAGAAGCTGCTGCGCCGGATCGCTCCCGGGGCCACCGTCCAGTCCAACCCCGTTTATCAGACGAGCGGCGAGGCCGCTGCTCCGGCCCGCGCCGCGCCCGCCGCTTCGGCTCCGGGCCCCGGCGCGCCGATCGGGATGATCGATGGCGGCGTGGCACGCCACCCCGCGCTGCCGGACGGCATCGTCCAGCGCGGCTTCGCGGCAGGCGCCCCCGCCCCCGGCAATCATGGCACGGCGGTCGCCTCGATCCTGGTCGGGCGTGGCGCGGTGCGGGGGGTCTCCCCACGGAGCCGGTTGCTGGCAGCCGACGTCTATGGCCGCGATCCGCGCGGCGGCAACGCGCTGGCCATTGCCCGCGCGCTCGGCTGGCTGGCGCAAAGCGGCGCGGCGGTCGTCAACATCAGCCTCGCCGGGCCCGACAATGCGCTGCTCGCCCGGGCCGTGGCTGCCGCTTCCGGCAAGGGGCTGCTGCTGGTTGCGGCGGTCGGCAATGACGGCGCCGCCTCGCCCCCCGCCTATCCCGCCTCCTATCCCCAGGTGATCGCCGTCACCGGTATCGACGCCAAGCGGCGGGTGCTGATCGAGGCCGGCAAGGCCAGCCATGTCGACTTCGCCGCGCCGGGCGCCGACCTGCTCGCCGCAAAGGCGGACGGCGGCACCGCCAGGCTGCGCGGCACCTCCTATGCCGCACCCTTCATCACAGGCCGGCTCGCCCGCCTCTCCGCCGGGGGGCCGCTCCCCCGCGCCCGCGCCGTCGCGCTGCTTGCCGCGGAGGCCACCCCCGCCAAGGGCCGGGCCGGACGCGGGATCATCTGCATGGACTGCGCGACTCGCTGACCTCCTCAGCGTCACTCCGGACCCGATCCGCGATTACGACAGTGGCGATGAAGCTGAAGATAATAGAGCCGGATCAGTCGGTTATCAAAAATCCGCAAATTTTTCTGCTTTTCCGGGATGAAACCCCTCGCCCCTCCCGTTGCCAGATGGAGCGGCACGCGATGCCGCCCGATGGGAAAGGACAAGAGCGATGGAGAACATCTTCTGGGGTAGCGCGCTGGCCGCGCTGGCGATCATGGCCGCTCCGGCCCCGGCCCAGCTTCTGGGCGGCGGCGGCGGCCTCGGTGGTGGGCTGGGCGGTGGCCTGGGCGGCGTCGGCAGCACCGTGGGCCGGGTCGGCTCGGACGTGACCGGCAGCGTCAACGGCGCGGTGTCGGGCACCGGCAGCGCCAATGTCGATCGCCGCAGCGGCCGCGCATCGGGCAACGGTTCGGCGGGTGCGGCCGGCGGCCTGACCGGCGGCGCATCGGGCGCGCTCGGCCAGCTCGCGCTGGCGGGCACCGGCGCGGCCAACGCCTCCGGCAGCTTCGACGTGTCGCCCGGCATGGTGGTGGAGGATGTGCGCGGCCGGGCGATCGGCACGGTGCAGCAGGTTCGCTCGACCGCCAACGGCACCGTCGAGGCGGTGGTGATGAAGGTCGGCGACGCGACCGCCACCCTGCCCGCCGCCAACTTCAACGGTTCCGGCAATGTCCTCGTCTCGGCGATGGGCAAGGGCGAGGTGAAGAAGGAGGCGAAGAGCCAGAACGGTTCGGACGGCAAGCAGGCCGCCAACTGAACGCGCGGGGCGTGCCGCGGGCCTCCCCCGCCGCGCCCCCGCTATCGACCGGCGAAACCCGGAGCGAGGAGGCCGTGCCGTCTGGAGGTGGCACGGCCTTTTCGCGCGCGGGAACGGACAGGTGGCGCCGCGTCATCGCAAAGGGCGCCATCATACATCGCAATAAATCTGCCGGATCAGCCCCGCATTCAGGAAAAGCTGGAAGCGGGCGAGCGCGCTTCGCCGCCCGGCAATCGGTGCCTTGTAGCGTTGATCGATACCGACCCGCGTCTGGACCATGAGGCCGCGAAGCGCGCCCGGCATGGCGCTGAGGATGCGGCCGCGACGCTCGGTCGCCATCGAAACGATACCCACGACATCGCCGTCGTCGTTCAGGACAGGGCCGCCGCTCAGGCCGTCCAGCGGCTCCGCCGGGTCCTGAGACCGCCAATCCTCGACCCAGGCCAGCACCTCCTCCGAGCGCCCGGTGCGGCGCACGGCCCCCGTCCTGCCGAGCAGCCGTGAACCAATCAGACCAGGCGAGCCCATCGGAAAGCCCATATGATAGCCCATCGCGCCCCGGACGGGTGTCCTCACCGCAAGATTGAGACCGGTCGGCGCGGCCAATCCGCCCGACAGCAGCGATATGTCGTCGCCAAGCGCGCGGGCGGGGGCCCGCGCGGCAAGCGCCATGCGCCGCCCCGCCAGCAGATGGACCTTGCTGCAATGATCGGTGACATGGGCGGCGGTGGCCCATGATCCGCGAGGATCGACGGCGAAGGCAGTGCCCTGCCGCGATGCCGCCGCAGCGCCGCTCTCTTCATAATAGACGGGCAGCGCCTCCTCCGGAAGCGGCCGCCGCTGATGGTCGGCCCGTCCGATCAGGCGGGCCGTCTCGCGGACCTTGACGAAGTTCGGCGCCGGCGCGGGCCTGGCGCCGAAGGACGCGAGCATGCCCAGCGAAATCATCCAGGATGCGGCGAGGAGGAACCGCATGGCCATGTCACGCCGCTATGGCCGCCGCGTTGATGCTGGCGAAGCCGATCCTGAACAGCAGCAGGAACAGCGCCGCGGCGACATCGCCATCGTCCAGCCTGGCGCTCAGGTCCGGGATCAGCAGCTGCGTCAGCCAGAAGGCCGAGAGCTGGATCAGCATAACCGGCATCGCCCAGATCAATATGTCCCAGCCGTTCACCGCGCCGGCAAGGCAGAAGGCCAGGGGGATGGCCGCACCCAGCGCGGCGCCGCCTGCCGATATCGCGACCGATATGTTGCCGGCGCGGATTTCTCGGACCTCGTGACAGGGCGTGATCCAGAAGCTGAGCGCCAGGGTGGATATCCAGATGATGATCGTCAGCAGAAGATGACCGAGCAGTATCGGCAGGCCCAGCTCAAGACTGAGCAATATCGCTTTCAAATCCCCCACCGCCACATTCCTCCATTTCGGAGAGAATTATGCCGATCCACCAGATATGGATCAGATATCAACGGGTTATATTCGGCATGATCGGACCAATCTTCGATCAAACCGGGGATTAAAATACAGTAATTATACAGAATTGATTAAACATCGTAGTAGATAATACTTACGTCCGGGAGGCTCGACATGTCCGGATGGAACGCAGGAGCGGTACATCTCCTGGAAACATTGACCGACAGCATGGCCGGCTATGATCATGTCGGCGAACATGCCCATCGCTTCGGCTTCTATGCCTTTTGCGAGCATCACGCGACCGAACGCGCCCAGCTTCTACATTCCTACCGCCGCCTTATGGAGATGCGGGCCGGGCAGGCAGAACGGCATGGAAGCATCCTCGGCACCGCCCACAGACTGTTTCTCGATTTCCGCGCCGCATTGTCCTCGGGCGATCTGGCCGTCATCGAGGAACTGATCCGTGGGGAGAGCTTTCTGGCCTCCCGGATCGACAGGCTGCTCGAGCAAGAGGATACCCCTCAGGACATCGCCAGCCTCGGCCGCACACTGCGGGCACATGTCAGCCAGTCGCTGCTCGACCTGCAGGCCATGCAGGATCATGCCCGGCAAGGCCAGAATGCCAAAGCCTTCAGGCCATTTTCCTGAGCCGGGGCCACGCCGCACCGCGATTGGACGGGAAATTCCATCCCCACCCTTCCCGGTCGCCGCTCACCGCCCGTCCCGCACCCGCCGCAGGATCACATAGAGCGCGCCCTGTCCGCCATGTCTTGGATGGGCGTTGCGCACCGCCGCGATGCGGCCGGCATGGCGGGAGCTTTGCAGCCAGGCGCCGATCGAGGCACGGATCAGGCCGCGGCGGGGTCGACCGTCGAGATTGCGATCTTCCTCGCGCGGGGGCTTGCCCGTGATCAGCAGGATGACCCTGATACCCTCGGCCACCGCCTGATCGAGCATCCCGTCGAGCAGCCGCCGGGCGCTGTCCAGGCTGTGGCCGTGCAGGTCGACGGTCCAGTCCGGCTGGGTGGCGCCGCGCCGGATGCGCTTGTCCCAGCCCCCGTCGAGACCATCCGCCAGCGGCTTCTGCTGGGCGACCGGCGTGGCGGCGGGAAGGCGGATCGGCGGCACGCGTCCGCGCTTGGGCGCGGGCATCGGGGCGGCAGGCGTTTCGGCGGCGGTGACAACCGGCGGCGCCTTGGCCGAACGGCGGGCGATCGGCCGGACCGTTGCGGTCACCTTGTGCCAGAGCGCCTTTTCGTCAGGATCGAGCCGCCGGCCCATCGGACCCCACCAATCGGGCTGCGGCGGCGCGGGGAATCATCAGCCAGGCCTGGCCGCGCCCGCTCATGCCGCCAGCGATGGTGCGCGCCTCGTCGCCCGCGCCCCAGAAGGTATCGAAGCGGTTCGAGCCCTTGATCGCACCGCCGGTGTCCTGCGCCACCCAGAGGCCGCTGGCCTCGGTGCGGTCGAGCTTGAGGAGGACGGGCGCGCCGAGCGGCACGAAGGCGGGGTCGGCCGCCACCGTCACCCGGCCCGTCACGGGCAGGTTCAGCGCGCCGATCGGCCCCGGGCCGGTGAGTTCGCGGAAGAAGACGAAGCTCTTGTTCTCGCGCATGATCGCGTCACCCTCGGCCGGGTTGGCACGCAGCCACGCCATCACCCCCTGCATCGAGAGCTGGCCCGGGCCAAGCAGGCCACGATCGCGCATCAGCTTGCCGATGCCGACATATTCGCGGCCATTCTGGCCGTCATAGCCGATCCGCATCACCGATCCGTCGGGCAGGCGGAGGCGCCCGGACCCCTGGACCTGAAGGAAGAAGAACTCGACCGGATCGGCGGCATAGCCGATCTCTAGCTTCATGCCCTTCAGCGCGCCGTCCTCGATCTGCCCGCGATCGGGATAGGGGATCAGCTTGCCCCCCTGCACCCGCCCGCGGATCTTCTTGCCCTTCATCTCCGGGAAGAAATCGCCGAGATCGCCTTCGATCAGATCGCCTGGCCGCTTGTAGACCGGCACTTCATAGCCGAGCCTGGGCTCCCGTGAGCCTGCTATCTCGGGTTCGTAATAGCCGGTCGCATAGGCCTGGCCATCGCCGACCTGGACGATGGCGAGCTGGGTGCCGAAGAAGCCGGCGGCGTCGCTGTCGGGCCAGGCGCTCGCCTGCGCACAGGCCTGCCCCCAGTCGCCCGATTGGGTCAGGCCGCTCTGATCGGCACGGCGCTGGAGCGCGGGGCAGGACAGACGGAAGGCGGTGAGCGCGGCGCGCGCGGCGGTGGGGTTGATCCCGAAGCTCAGGAAATCCGGCCCGGGCCGCACCCCGGCCTGGGCTGCGCTGGTCGGCTTGGGCGCGGGCTGCGGTACCGCCGGTGCGGTAGCGGCCGGCGGCGCGGGCTTGTGATGATGGGTGGGCGGCGGGCGGTGGCCGGCAACCTCGGGGCTTGGAATGACGCTACAGGCCGACAGTGCCGCAAGCGCGAAGATCGCCCCGAGGCTGCCCCCGCCAGGAAGGCGGATCACGCCGCCTCGTCGGTTTCGACTAGGGTCCAGTTGGGATCGTCGGAGCGGACGTTCCGGCTGAAGGTCCAGACGTCGTGCGTCGGGACCGCGTCGGTCAGCGAGCCGGCGATGACATTGCCGTCGCTGTCGCGGGTGACGGCGGCGATATCGGCATCGAAGCGGATCGTGACGCTCGCGGTCTGGCCGTTCATCCGCGCCTGCTCGATCACCGCATTCTCGATCGAGACCAGCCGGTTGTCGAGCTGCTCGCCCGCCGCCTTCCGGTCGGCGATGGCGGTGGCGAAGGCCTCGTGGACGTCATCCTCGGTCAGGCGGCGGAGGGTCTCCTC
The DNA here is from genome assembly GCF_002355275.1 of Rhizorhabdus dicambivorans. Lineage (NCBI taxonomy): Bacteria > Pseudomonadati > Pseudomonadota > Alphaproteobacteria > Sphingomonadales > Rhizorhabdaceae > Rhizorhabdus > Rhizorhabdus dicambivorans. The sequence goes on from NZ_CP023449.1 coordinate 4,838,666, forward strand.
ATCGCCGCGCCAATAGGCTTCGAGGATCATCCGGTAGGCCGAGCGGGCGCCTTCGAGAAACGCACCCGGGTCAAAGCTTCCATCGGCGGCCTGGATCGCGCGGACCCCGGCCTCGGCGCGCGGCTCGACCGTCGCGGGACGGGCCGGCGCGGCGGGAGCGCTGTTGTCGGGAAGCGAACGGCCTGCACCGATCGGGGCGGGCGCGGCCTCGGCGGGACGGGCGAGCGTCTGTTCGTGACCCGTGCGACGGCCCAGCACGCTCCACAGGCGGAACGCGACGAACAGAAACACCATCGCGAGTATGACAATCGTGGTCACCGGGCACTCCAATACGCTGCCTGCCGCCAACATAGGGGCAATGGCCGCAATATTCAAATGGCCGCGCGGCACAAGCCGCATCTTCCGCCCCGATATGGGGCGGTGCGGCCGCGTCGCCATGCCGCCATTGCTCCTCCGGGCCCCGCCTGCTAGGCGCGTGGCCCATTGCCGCGTGCAGCCGGGGGGCCGGCGGCCGGGCCGCAACCGAGATGGAAAGAATTGCAATGAGCGAAGAGACGGGCGCCGCCGAGACGATGACCAACGGCGAGGATCATCTGCCGCAGGTCGCGCTGATCGCCCAATATGTGAAGGACCTGTCCTTCGAGAATCCCAATGCGCCCGCCATTTACCAGGCGCCCGAGCAGCCCAAGATCGACGTCCAGTTCAACATCGGATCGCAGCAGGCGGGCGACGACGTCTACGAGGTCGCGCTCAAGGTGGAGATCACCGCGACCCAGGGCGACCAGACCGCCTATGCGGTCGAGCTGGTCTATGCCGGCCTGTTCGGCATCCGCAACGTGCCCGAGGAGCATCTCCCGCCCTTCCTGCTGGCCGAGGCGCCCCGCCTGCTCTTCCCCTTCGCGCGCCGCGTCGCAGCCGATGCGATTCGCGATGGCAATTTCCCTTCGCTGGTGCTGGAGCCGATCGATTTCGGCGCGCTCTACATGCAGCAGGCCGAACAGCAGGCCCAGCTCGCCGAGTCGCAGCCGGCCGGAGAGGCTTGACCTCCCTATCGCGCAGCGATGGGGAGGGGGACCGCGCCGTGGGCGTGGTGGAGGGGTAGTGCGGAACATATGACCTTGGCGCGCAGGGCGAGGTGGCAAACCCCTCCACCATGCTGCGCATGGTCCCCCTCCCCGCCTTCGGCAGGGAGGATCTAGAAGAAGATGAACCTCTTCCGCGCCAGCGCCACGATCGGCGGGCTGACCCTGGTCAGCCGCGTGCTCGGCTTCCTGCGCGACATGCTGATGGCGCGCTTCGTCGGCGCGGGCTTCGCTTCCGACGCCTTCCTGATCGCCTGGCGCCTGCCCAACCTGTTCCGCGCGCTGTTCGCCGAGGGCGCCTTTTCGGCCGCCTTCGTGCCGATGTTCAACCGCACCGTGGCCGAGGGCGAGGCGGCGGACCCAGGCAACGGCCTGAAGATCGCGCTGCGCTTCGCCGAGGATGTCCTCTCGGTATTGCTGCCCTTCCTGATCCTGTTCACGGTGATCATGATGCTGGCGGCCGCGCCGATCGTCTGGGCGATGACGGGCGGCTTCCCGGACGGCGGGCCGGAGAAATTCGAGCTCGCCACCCAATATACGCGGATCACCTTCCCCTATCTGATGCTGATCTCGCTGGTGTCGCTGCTCGGCGGCATCCTCAACTCGCTCAACCGCTTCTGGGTCAATGCGGCGGCGCCGATCCTGCTCAACCTCTGCCTGATCGTCGCGCTGCTGTTCTTCCGTGGGCACAGCGACGTGGAAACCGCGCGCACCCAGGCGATCGCCGTGACGGTGTCGGGCGTGCTGCAGCTCGCCTGGCTGGTGCTGGCCTGCTGGCAGGTGGGCGTCCGCCTGCGCATCCGCCTGCCCCGCCTGAGCCCCGAGGTGAAGCGGCTGCTGGCGCTGATCGGCCCGGCCGCCATCGGCGCGGGCGCGGTACAGTTCAACCTGCTGATCTCCACCACCCTCGCCGCGCGCTTCCTGCCCGAGGGATCGGTCTCCTACCTCTATTACGCCGATCGGCTGAACCAGCTGCCGCTGGGACTGATCGGCATCGGGGTCGGCACCGCGATGTTGCCCAGCCTGTCGCGCCAGCTGGGCGGCGGCGACCACAAGGCCGCGCTCGACACCCAGAACCGCGCGATCGAACTGGTGCTGCTGCTCACCCTGCCCGCCACCGCCGGGCTGATGGTGTCGGCGACGCCGCTGATCCGGGGCCTCCTCCAGCATGGCGTGTTCACCGCCGCCGACACGATCGCCAGCGCCCGCGCGCTTGCCGCCTTCTCGCTGGGCCTGCCCGCCTATGTGCTGATCAAGGTGCTGACCCCCGGCTTCTACGCGCGCGCCGACACCAGGACTCCGGTGCGGATCGCGCTGGTGGCTATGCTGGTCAACCTCGCGCTCAACCTGGTGCTGATCTGGCCGCTCGCCCATGTCGGCCTTGCCCTGTCGACGGCGGTCTCGGCCTGGGTCAACGCGATCCTGCTCTACTGGACGCTGCGCCGCCGCGACCATTTCGCCATCGACGCACGGCTGAAGCGGACCGGCCTGCGCCTGATCGCCGCGACGATCGCCATGGCGGCCATGCTCGTCTTCCTGAACCCCTGGATCGATCCCTGGACCGGCCGCAGCCTGATCGAGCGGACCCTGGCGTTGCTGGCGCTGATCCTCGCCGGCATGACTGTGTATTTCGCGCTGGTGTTCGGCTTGGGCGCCTATTCGCTGGCGACCTTGAAGGGGCAGTTGCGCAGGAAGCGCTGACTTTCCAATTCGTCGCCCCGGCGGAGGCTGGGGCCGTAAGAGGGACGCGGTGCGCTGGAGCCCGTGCCGGCCCCGGCCTGCGCCGGGGCGACGATATGGGGAAGCCTTGACTCCCCGCGCACGCGCCCCAATAGCCGCGCCATCATGACCCACAAGCGCACAGTCTCGGGCATCCAGCCCACCGGCAACCTGCACCTCGGCAACTATCTCGGCGCGATCCGGCGCTGGGTGCAGATGCAGGACGAGGGCGAATGCCTGTTCTTCCTGGCCGATCTGCACGCCATCACCGTGCACAATGATCCCACTGCGCTGCGCAACAATATCCGCGAGATGGCGGCGGCGCTGGTCGCCTGCGGGATCGATCCCGACAAGGCGGTGCTGTTCCGCCAGCGCGACGTGCCCGCCCATGCCGAGCTGTGCTGGCTGCTGAACGGCACCGCGCGGATCGGCTGGCTGAACCGGATGACCCAGTTCAAGGAGAAGTCAGGCAAGAACCGCGAGGGCGCGTCGATCGGACTCTATGGCTATCCGGTGCTGCAGGCGGCCGATGTGCTGCTCTACCAGACCACCCATGTTCCCGTGGGCGAGGACCAGAAGCAGCATCTGGAGCTGGCGCGCGACATCGCGGCCAAGTTCAACACCGATTTCGGCGTCGAGCTGTTCACCCTGCCCGAGCCGGTGATCGGCGGCCCCGCCGCGCGGGTGATGTCGCTGCGCGACGGATCCGCCAAGATGTCCAAGTCCGACCCGTCGGACATGAGCCGCATCAACCTGACCGACGACGCCGAGACGATCATGTCGAAGGTCCGCAAGGCCAAGACCGATCCCGAGCCGCTGCCCGATACGGTCGAGGGGCTGGAGGGCCGGCCCGAGGCGCGCAACCTGGTCGGCATCTATGCGGCGATGACCGATGCGACGCCGGCCGAGGTGCTGGCACAGTTCGGTGGGCAGGGCTTCGGCGCCTTCAAGCCGGCGCTGGGCGAACTGCTGGCGGGCAAGCTGGGGCCGATCGCGGAACGGCTGAAGGAGCTGAAGGCGAACCCGGCCGAGCTGGACGCGATCCTGGCGAAGGGCGCCGAGAAGGCCCGCGCGCTGGCGGCGCCGACGCTGGCCAAGGCCTATGACGCAATGGGGCTCTGACAAAATAACGGACCGTCACCCCTGCGAAGGCAGGGGTCCATGTCTCTCTCCCCCGAGATGGCTTCGGAGAAGAAAGCAGACATGGATTCCTGCCTTCGCAGGAATGACGGTTATTCTTTGGCCGCAGCTTTCTTCGCAGGGGCCTTCTTGGCAGCCGGCGCCTTCTTCGGCGCGGCCTTCTTCTTGCCCTTGGCCGGCGGCCCCTTCGCGGCCCGCGCCGCGAGCAGTTCCAGCGCCTGCTCGGCGGTCAGCTCATCGGGGCTGGCCGACTTCGGCAGGGTCGCGTTGGTCTCGCCGTCGGTGACATAGGGCCCGAAACGGCCCGCCATCAGCTTGACCTCCTTGCCGGTCACCGGGCTGTCGCCGAAGGTCTTGAGCGGTTCGGTCTTGCCGCGCTGGCGGCCGCCGCCATTCGCCGCGTCGGCGAGTTTCGCCACCGCCGCGTTCATGCCCGTCTCGAAAACCTCGGCGGTCGAGCCGAGCCGCGCATATTTGCCGTCATGCGCCAGATAAGGGCCGAAGCGGCCGATCGAGGCGGTGATCGGGTTGCCGGTTTCCGGGTGAGCACCGATGGTGCGCGGCAGCGACAGCAGCTTCAGCGCCCAGCCGAGATCGAGGTCCTCGCCCGGCACGTCCTTCGGGATCGACGATCGCTTGGCATCCTTGCCGTCGCCGAGCTGGATATAGGGGCCGAACCGCCCCGCGCGCTTGCTGACCTCCATCCCCGTATCGGGATCGGTGCCGATCACCACCGGCCCCGCATCGGCGCCGGCATCGCTCGCGCCGCCCGCCTGGGCGAAGCGGCGGGTATATTTGCACTCGGGATAGTTGGAGCAGGCGATGAAGGCGCCGAAGCGCCCGCCGCGTAGCGACAACTGGCCCTGGGTGCAGACCGGGCAGAGGCGCGGATCGGTGCCGTCGCCCTTGTCGGGGAAAAGATAGGGCGCAAGGAATTCGTCGAGCGCCTTGGTGATGTCCGAGGGCTTCTGCTCCATCACCTCGGCGGTCTTGGGCTTGAAGTCCTTCCAGAAGGCCTCCAGCACCGCCTGCCAGCCGGCGCGGCCGCCCGAGACGTCGTCCAGGCTCTCCTCCAGCCCGGCGGTGTAGTCGTAGCTCACATAGCGCTCGAAGAAGCGCTCGAGGAAGCTGGTGACCAGCCGCCCGCTCTCGTTCGGGGTGAAGCGGTTCTTCTCGACCGTCACATAGTCGCGGTCCTTGAGCGTCTGGAGGATCGAGGCATAGGTCGACGGCCGGCCGATCCCCAGTTCCTCCATCTTCTTCACCAGGCTCGCCTCCGAATAACGCGGCGGCGGCTGGGTGAAATGCTGCTCCGAATCGACCTTCTTCTTGGCCGGAGCATCGCCCTCCTTGATGCGCGGCAGGCGGCGCGATTCCTCATCACCTTCGTCATCGCGGCCTTCCTCGTAGAGCGCGAGATAGCCGGGGAAGAGGACGACCTGGCCGGTCGCGCGCAGGCCGTGCTGGCCGGTGCCGTCGACCAGATCGACCGTGGTCCGTTCCAGCCGCGCCGAAGCCATCTGGCTGGCCAGCGCGCGCTTGAAGATCAGATCGTAGAGCCGGCCATGGTCGCCGCTGCCGGCGCGATCCTTCGAAAAATCGGTGGGGCGGATCGCCTCATGCGCTTCCTGGGCATTCTTGGCCTTCGCCTGATACTGGCGCGGCTTGTCCGGCACGTAGGAAGCGTCGTAGCGATTGGCGATCGCGCCGCGCGCCGCCGAGATGGCGCTGCCGTCCATCTGGACGCCGTCGGTCCGCATATAGGTGATCGCGCCGTCCTCATAGAGCCCCTGCGCGATGCGCATCGTGTGGCTCGCCGAGAAACCGAGCTTGCGGGCGGCCTCCTGCTGCAGGGTCGAGGTGGTGAAGGGCGGGGAGGGGTTGCGGGTGAGCGGGCGGGTCTCGATGCTCGCGACCGCGAAGCGGCCGGCCTCGACGTCGGCCTTGGCCTGGGCCGCATCGCCGCCATTGCCGATCGTCAGCCGATCGATCTTCTGCCCCTTCCAGCGCGCCAGGCGCGCGACGAAGGGGATGCCGTCATGCTCCATGTCGGCGGTGACCGACCAATATTCCTGGGGCTTGAACAGCTCGATCTCGCGCTCGCGATCGACCACCAGGCGCAGCGCCACCGACTGGACACGGCCTGCGGACTTGGCGCCCGGCAGCTTGCGCCACAGCACCGGCGACAGGGTGAAGCCGACCAGATAATCGAGCGCGCGTCGGGCCCGATAGGCGTCGATCAGATCGCGATCCAGCTCACGCGGGTTCGCCATCGCCTCGAGGATCGCAGGCTTGGTGATCGCGTTGAAGGTGACGCGCTGGACATCCTTGGGCAGCGCCTTGCGCTTGGCCAGCACCTCCTGGACATGCCAGCTGATCGCCTCGCCCTCGCGATCGGGGTCGGTCGCCAGGATCAGCGTGTCGGCGGACTTCGCCTCATCGGCGATCGCCTTGAGCTGCTTGGTCTTGTCGGCATAGGCCTCCCATTCCATCGCGAAGCCGTTGTCGGGATCCACCGATCCGTCCTTGGCCGGCAGATCGCGGACATGGCCGTAGGAAGCGAGCACGCGGTGGCCCGGCCCCAGATATTTTTCGATGGTCTTGGCCTTGGCGGGCGATTCGACGACGACGAGCTTCATGGGGTTCGGGCTATCCTCTTACGCATGCGTACACGTACGAGGGTGGATAGCTCGCGGAAGAGTCGTCAAGTGCGGAGACTCACACGGCCACCGGCATGGCGCTCGATCCGGCCGGCCAGTTCGAACTCCAGCAGCACCATCTGCACCGTCGGGGCGGCGATGCCGCTCTGGCGGATCAGTTCGTCGATCGGCAGCGGCACCGGGCCGAGCAGGTCGAGGATCGCGCCCCGCGCCGAATCGTCCGCTTCGCCGGCCGGCGGGGCCTGCGGGGGGCCGTCGCCGCGCGGCGATGCCACGCCGCCGCCGATCGGGCTCAGTGCCTCGATGATGTCGTCGGCCGACTGGATCAGGATCGCGCCTTCGCGGATCAGCAGGTTGCAGCCCTGCGCGCGCGGATCGAGCGGGGATCCCGGCACCGCCATCACCTCGCGGCCGAACTCGGCGGCGAGCCGCGCGGTGATCAGCGATCCCGATTTCGGCGCCGCCTCCACCACCACCGTCCCCGCCGCGAGGCCGGCGATGATCCGGTTGCGATAGGGGAAATGGCGGGCGCGGGGTTCGGTGCCCGGCGGCGATTCGGCGATCAGCAGGCCGCGCGTGGCGATGTCGCGCTGCAGCGCCTCATTCTCCGGCGGATAGATATTGTCGAGCCCGCCGGCGATTACCGCCATGGTGCCGGATGCGATCGAACCGACATGGGCGGCGGTGTCGATCCCGCGCGCCAGGCCCGAGACCACCAGCCAGCCGCGTTCGGAAAGCCCATGCGCCAGCATCCGTGCGAAGCGCACCGCCGCGCCGCTGGCATTGCGCGCGCCCACGATCGCGATGGCCGGGCGATCGAGCAGCGTGCGATCGCCCATCAGGGTCAATACCGGCGGAGCGGTGTCGATCTGGTCGAGCAACGCCGGATAGCCGGGTTCGCCACGGAAAAGATGGGCGCCACCCAAGCGCTCGACACGGGCCATTTCCGATCCGGCGCTCTCCGCCGAGGGAATGGCGGGCGCTGCGCCGCCGCCGCGACGGGCCAGATCGGGCAGGGCGGCCAGCGCCGCCGCCCCGCTACCGAAGCGCCGCATCAGATGCGAATAAGCGACGGGGCCGATGCGCGGCGTGCGGATCAACCGCAGCCGGGCGAGGCGTTCCGCTGGATCCAGGCCGGCCGCCAGGGTCAGCCCTGGCCGACCTTCGGCTCGGTGCCGTCGAGCAGCCGGGCGATGTTGCCGCGATGCTTCCAGACCAGCAGCAGGGTCATCACCAGCATCACCAGCACCGCATCGGACTGGCCGCCCAGCGCCGCCGCGATCGGCGCCGCTACCGCCCCCGAAAGCCCGCCGACCGACGAACGCCGGCTGATCGCGAGCATCGCCAGCCAGACCAGCGCGAAGGCCAGCCCCGCCGGCCACCAGGCGGCAAGCGAGACGCCGAGCATGGTTGCCACACCCTTGCCGCCGTTGAACTTCAGCCACAGCGGATAGAGATGGCCGACAAAGGCGGCGAAGCCTGCCCACAAGGCGAGGTCCGGCTGGATCGCCTGAGCGATCAGCACCGCCGCCGCGCCCTTACCGCCATCGAGCAGCAAGGTCGCGGCCGCCAGCCCCTTGCGGCCGGTGCGCAGCACGTTGGTGGCGCCGATATTGCCCGATCCGATCTGGCGCAGATCGCCCGCTCCGCCCAGGCGGGTCAGGACGATGCCGAATGGGATCGAGCCGAGCAGATAGGCGCCGAGCAGAATCGCGATGGTAGCCAGCGAAATCATCGGTAATCCGTCACGCATCCCCAAGAGCGCGCAGCATAATCGATGCGGCCCCGCACGCAACACGCACAAATGCACAGAAAGTTACGGGGGCGACATGACGCCATGGCGGCGCGCCATGCGACGGTTGCGGTTCCCGATATGCGGCCCTAATTGAGGCGCGATGGCCGATGATCGCCCGATCCTGATGTTCGATTCCGGGGTGGGCGGCCTGTCCGTGCTCGCGCCGACGCGGGCGCTGCTGCCCCAGGCATCCTTCGTCTATGTCGCGGACAATGGCGGCTTTCCCTATGGCATCCGCAGCGAGGCCGAGATAGCGGCACGGGTGCCGGCCCTGCTGGGTCGCCTGGTCGAACGGCATCGGCCACGGCTGGTCGTGATCGCCTGCAACACCGCCTCGACGATCGCACTGACCGCGGTGCGCGCCGCGCTGGATCTGCCGGTGGTCGGCACCGTCCCCGCGATCAAGCCCGCCGCCGCCCTGTCGAAAAGCCGCGCGATCGGCGTGCTGGGCACCGACGCGACCGTCCGCCAGCCCTATGTCGACGATCTTTCGGCACGCTTCGCATCCGACTGTCTGGTGATCCGCCACGGCTCGGCCCGGCTGGTCGAACTGGCCGAGGCGAAGCTGCGCGGAGAGGCGACAGACCCTGCCGACTATGCCGAGGTGCTCGCCGGGCTGCTCGGCCAGCCGGGCGGCGAGCGGATCGATACGGTGGTGCTGGCCTGCACCCATTTCCCGCTGGTGGAGGAGGAACTTGCCCGCGCCGCGCCGCGCCCGCTGCGCTTCGTCGATGGCGGCCCCGGCATCGCCCGCCGCGTCGCCCATCTGACCGAAGGCCAGGACTGGCCGGCCGAATCGAAGGGGGAGTTCGTCTTCACGGCCCCCGCCGAGGCCGGCGATGCGCTGCGGACGGAGCTGGCGGCGCGGGGCCTGGGCACCCTGTCGACGCTGTAACCTTCCCTTCGAATCCGACGATCGAATAAAGCGAATCGTTCGCACTGGAATTCGAACCGCCAAGGCCGTAAAAGCAGCCCGATTCAGCCCCTTGGCAAAGCGGGGCAGTTGGGAGCAAGGCTCTTGGATTATCAGCGTGTTTTCACCCAGGCGATCGATCGCCTGCATGCCGAAGGTCGTTACCGGGTCTTCATCGACATCCTGCGCAACAAGGGCATGTTCCCCAACGCACGCTGCTTCGCGGGCCATAACGGGCCGAAGCCCGTCACCGTCTGGTGCTCGAACGACTATCTGGCGATGGGCCAGCACCCCAAGGTGATCGCGGCGATGGAGGAAGCGCTCCACGACGTCGGCGCCGGATCGGGCGGCACCCGCAACATCGGCGGCAACACCCATTACCATGTCGACCTGGAGGCCGAACTGGCCGACCTGCACGGCAAGGAGGGCGCGCTGCTCTTCACCTCGGGCTATGTCTCGAACGAGGCGACGCTGTCGACCATCGCCAAGGTGCTGCCCGGCTGCATCATCTTCTCGGACGAGCTCAACCACGCCTCGATGATCGCGGGCATCCGCAATTCGGGCTGCGAGAAGCAGGTGTGGCGCCACAACGACCTCGAGCATCTCGAGGAACTGCTGGCCGCCGCCGATCCGGAGGCGCCCAAGCTGATCGCCTTCGAGAGCGTCTATTCGATGGATGGCGACGTCGCCCCGATCCACGCGATCTGCGACCTGGCCGATAAATATAATGCGCTGACCTATCTCGACGAGGTCCACGCCGTCGGCATGTACGGCCCGCGCGGCGGCGGCATCTCCGACCGTGAGGACGCCGCCAAGCGGCTGACGATCATCGAAGGCACGCTCGCCAAGGCGATCGGCGTCATGGGCGGCTATATCGCCGCCGATCAGGTGATCATCGACGTGATCCGCAGCTATGCGCCCGGCTTCATCTTCACCACCTCGCTGGCCCCGGTGCTGGTCGCGGGCGCGCTGGCCAGCGTGAAGCATCTCAAGGAGTCGTCGATCGAGCGCGAGGGCCAGCAGGCCGCCGCCGCGATGCTCAAGAAGCTGTTCGCCGATGCCGGCCTGCCGGTGATGGACACCGTGACTCATATCGTGCCGCTGATGGTGGGTGATCCGGTCAAGGCCAAGAAGGTCTCGGACATCCTGCTCGCCGAATATGGCGTCTACGTCCAGCCGATCAACTATCCGACCGTGCCGCGCGGCACAGAGCGGCTGCGCTTCACCCCCGGCCCCGCCCATAGCGAGGCGATGATGCGCGAACTGACCCAGGCCTTGGTGGAGATCTGGAGCCGGATGGAAATGAAATTAGCTGCTTGAGCCAGAGGCTCCAGCAGCTGGTTTTTGTTTACGACCTCAAGCGCCGGGCAATTGAGGGCTAAGCCGCTTTCAGCTGCTTAACGAACTCACTCGTCGCCTGCTTCAGACTCACCGCCTGGTCGAGCAGTTCTCCTGCGGCGCCGCGCACCTGGCTGGACAGCTTGCCGGCTTCGTTCGCCACCGCCGCCACCTTGCCGATCCGCTCGGCCATCTCGTCGGCGCCCTCGGCGGTATTGTCGGCGTTGCGCTCCAGCGCCTCGGCGGTGCGGCGCTGCTCGGCCAGCATGGCGCGGATCCTCACCGTGGCATCGGCCAGTTCCTCAACGACCTGCGAGACGTCTCCAAGCGAGTCCTCCGCGATGCGGGCGCCGGCATGGACGCCGTCGATCAGCGTGCTGATCTCCTCGGTCGCGCGGGCGGCCTGGCCGGCGAGGCTCTTCACCTCGGTCGCGACCACCGCGAAGCCCTGCCCTGCCACCCCGGCGCGGGCCGCCTCGATCGTGGCGTTGAGCGCCAGCAAATTGGTGTGCGAGGCGATCGACTGGATCCGGCCGGTAAACTCGCCAATGTCGGTCGCGCTTGCCGACAGGGCGCGGACCGCCTGATCGCCCGTCACCGAATTGGCACGGGCGCGGGCACCCAGCTCCGCCTGCTTCTCGATGCTCTGGGCGATCCCGGCGATCGAGTGCGACAGATCGGCGACGCTGCCGGCCACCGCCCGGGCGGCCTGCGACGCGCTGGTGGCGCGTTCGGCGACGGCCGCGCTCTGGCGGCCGCTGTCATTGGCGAGATCGCTGAGCGAGGCGGCGGCGGCTTCGAGTTGCGTGGCCGCGGCGCCGACCGAGCTGACCACGACGTGGACCGATCCCTCGAACTGTTCGGCTAGCGCCAGAAGATCGCGGGTGCGGGCCAGGGTCGCCGAGCGTTCAGTGGCCTCGCGCAGGCGGCGTTCGGCGGCGGCGGCGGCATCCGAAGAGGCGGCGGCGGAAAGCGCGCGCTCCGCTTCGGCCTGGGCATCGCGCGCCTCGACCATCGCTTCGCGCGCTTCGCCCGCATAGCGTTCGCTCTCATGCCGCGCGCGGCCCTGATCGAGCAGCAGATTGCGCATCTGCATCGTCACATAGGACAGCACCGCGCATTGCAGCACCACCGCGACGGCATGGACAAGCACGCGCGGAATATCCGCTCCGCCGGTGAAAACCCAGGTGGGTGCGACGAAGTCGAGCAACAGGTGGTGGACCGCGATCAGGCCCGATGCGAGCAGGATCGGCCGCCAGTCGCACAGCATCGTCAGGCTCGCGAGCGCGACGAAGAAATACATGTGCATGTCCATCTGCCACTGATGGCCACGCAGGGCATAGACGAGGATCGCCGGCAAGAGGGCGGCAAGCGTGCCGACCGCCATGCGCGCCTGAACATCGTGACGGCGGCGGACGGCGAGCAAGGTCGGCAACAGGTTGATTCCGATCGCGGCAACCAGCGCCGGCAGGCTGACCGCTACGAGGCCGCCGAACATCGCCACCGCGAGCAGGGCAGTGAACAGCCAACCGCCCTGGACGATCCTGAGGATGCCGCGCTGCCGCAGATGATCCAATTCGCCTATTCTCATGTCTCGCTCCCAGGGCCGCCGCACCAGGATGGCGGCGCCGACAGCACCAGAATCCCCTTCAGCAACGCCGGCCCGACAAAACGGTCGCGCTCGCCCATGACGACGAGCGAGCCGGGCAGCGGCCCGGCACCGATCAGGCGCGCGCCGCCATCGACCACGAGCGCGGACGCACCCGCTCCGGCGATCGGCACCAGCAGCATTCGTCCCTGCGCGGGAGGCGCGAAGGCAAAGCCGGCCATTGCGATCAACGCGGTGGCGATCTGGGCGGGGACGATGAGGATCCTGCCATGCATTGCGCGACAGCTACGAAGCCGTGGTTATCGAACCCCTAACGACATGTGCTGCCGAAACGATCTTGAGACCAATGTCGAATGTCACGATCATGACGGATCGGATATTGCCCTGCCCGCCCTCTTCCCCTATATCGCCCTCACTTCTCGACATTGGAAACTTTGCCGGGCTCGGGGGCGGAAGCCTCCGGGGCTTAAACTGCTGCCCTGGACTGGAGACGAATGGCGGACATCGCCGCGATTACGAAGTTGATCGAGCCGGAGGCGGAAGCCCTCGGCCTCGCGCTCGTGCGCGTCGCCTTCTTCGGCGGCAAGAGCGATCCGACCCTGCAGGTGATGGCCGAGCGGCCCGACACCCGTCAGCTCGACATCAGCGACTGCGAGGCGCTGTCACGGCGGATTTCCGACAGGTTCGACGAACTTGACCCGATCGAGGAGGCCTACCGCCTCGAGGTGAGTTCGCCCGGGATCGACCGGCCGCTGACCCGCATCGCCGACTGGACCGACTGGGCCGGCTTCGACGCGCGGGTGAAGCTCGCCAGCCCGCTCGATGGGCGCAAGCAGTTCGACGGGCGCATCATCGCCAGCGATGGCGACTCGGTGACGCTCGGTGTAAACAAGCTCGGTGAGGTGGCGGTGCCATTGGCGCAGATCGCCAGCGCGAAGCTGATCCTGACCGACGCTCTCATCAAGGCCACCGCCCCCTCTCGACCGAGGGCGCGGACAAGATTCAAGTGGAAGGATAGACTCGCATGGCCACCGCCATTTCCGCCAACCGCGCCGAGCTGCTCGCGATCGCCGATGCCGTCGCGCGCGAGAAGCTTATCGATCGCGAGATCGTGATCGAAGCGATGGAGGATGCGATCCAGCGCGCCGCCCGCGCGCGCTACGGCGCCGAGAACGACATCCGCGCCAAGATCGACGGCAAGACCGGCGACATGCGGCTGTGGCGCGTCGTCGAGGTGGTCGAGCAGGTCGACGACTATTTCAAGCAGGTCTCGGTTCCCGACGCGCAGAAGCTGCAGAAGGGCGCCGCGATCGGCGACTTCATCGTCGACCCGCTGCCCCCGATCGAGTTCGGCCGCATCGCCGCGCAGGCCGCCAAGCAGGTAATCTTCCAGAAGGTCCGCGATGCCGAACGCGAGCGGCAATATGACGAGTTCAAGGATCGCGCGGGCGAGATCATCACCGGCGTGGTCAAGCGCGTCGAGTTCGGCCATGTCGTCGTCGACCTGGGCCGCGCCGAAGGCGTCATCCGCCGCGACCAGCAGATCCCGCGCGAGGTGGTCCGCGTCGGCGATCGGGTCCGCAGCCTGATCCTGAGCGTCCGCCGCGAGAATCGCGGGCCGCAGATCTTCCTCAGCCGCGCGCACCCCGACTTCATGAAGAAGCTGTTCGCGCAGGAAGTGCCCGAAATCTACGACGGCATCATCGAGATCAAGGCCGCCGCACGCGATCCGGGCAGCCGCGCCAAGATCGGCGTGATCAGCCATGACGGCTCGATCGATCCGGTCGGCGCCTGCGTGGGCATGAAGGGCAGCCGCGTTCAGGCGGTCGTCCAGGAGATGCAGGGCGAGAAGATCGACATTATCCCCTGGTCGCCCGACACCGCGACCTTCGTCGTCAACGCGCTGCAGCCCGCCCAGGTCTCGCGCGTGGTGATCGACGAGGAGGAGGAGCGCATCGAGGTGGTCGTCCCCGACGATCAGCTGAGCCTCGCCATCGGCCGCCGCGGCCAGAATGTCCGCCTTGCCAGCCAGCTGACCGGCAAGGCGATCGACATTCTGACCGAGGCCGACGCCAGCGAGAAGCGCCAGAAGGAGTTCCTCCAGAACAGCGAGATGTTCCAGAACGAGCTCGACGTCGACGAGACGCTGGCCCAGCTGCTGGTCGCCGAGGGCTTCGGCGCGCTGGAAGAGGTCGCCTATGTCGAACTCGACGAGCTGGCCTCAATCGAGGGCTTCGACGAGGAGCTGGGTGCCGAGCTGCAGAGCCGCGCCCAGGAAGCGCTGGAGCGTCGCGAAGCCGCCGCCCGCGAGGAACGCCGTGGCCTGGGCGTCGAGGACGCGCTGGCCGAGCTGCCCTATCTGACCGAGGCGATGCTGGTCACGCTCGGCAAGGCGGGCATCAAGACGCTCGACGATCTCGCCGACCTGGCCACCGACGAGCTGATCCAGAAGAAGCGCCCCGAGCAGCGCCGCCGCCAGAACAGCGACCGTCCGGACCGCGACCGCGGCGACCGCGAGGAGAACAAGGGCGGCGTGCTGGCCGAATATGGCCTGAGCGAGGAGCAGGGCAACGAGATCATCATGGCCGCCCGCGCCCACTGGTTCGAAGACGAGGCCTGATCCTTGATCTGCGCCCTTTCCTTCTTCTCTTTCGTCTCGCGGGAGGTCGCTTCCGCGAATGGCGAACAATGAGAATCACGGCGCGGTAGCACCGGCGCCCGGCACCGCCCCCGACCAGGGGCGGCCGGGCAGGCATGTCCCGGAGCGCAAGTGCATCCTCACGGGCGAGCATGATACGCGCGCGAGCCTGATCCGGCTCGCCCTCGCCCCCGACGGCACGATCCTGCCCGATCTGCGCGCCAAGGCGCCCGGGCGCGGCGCGTGGATCGGCGTCGATCGGGCCGCGCTGGAGACGGCGCTGGCCAAAGGCAAGCTGAAGGGCGCCCTGTCGCGCGCGTTCAAGACCGGCGACATCACCATCCCCGCCGACCTGCCCGCGCTGATCGAGGACGGCCTGCGCCGCGCGGCGCTCGACCGGCTGGGTCTGGAGATGCGCTCGGGCGCGGTGCTCACCGGCTCGGACAAGATCAGCGAAGCCGCCCGTCGCGGCCGGCTCCACCTGCTGCTGCACGCCGCCGATGCCTCGGAGGACGGCAACCGCAAGCTCGACCAGTCGCTCCGCGTCGGCCAGGACGCCGAGGGCTCGGATCTGCGCGGTGTGGTAATCCCGGCGGATCGCACCATATTGTCGATGGCGCTGGGGCGCGACAATGTGGTACATATTGGGGTGACCGTGCCGGCTTCCGCCGTGCGCGTCGCTGACGCTTTGGGCCGCTGGTGCGGTTTCATAGGACGTTCGGAAAGCGCTTCAGCCTTGCGGAACAGCTCCGCAGGGTCCATCGGCGCACAAATTGAGAAGTGAAGGGTTCGGTTACCAGATGAGCGATAGTGACAAGCCGAAACTGGGAATGCGCGCACCGCTGGGGCTGAAGCGCACGGTGGAGACAGGCCAGGTGAAGCAGAGCTTCAGCCATGGCCGGTCGAACACCGTGGTCGTCGAGGTCAAGCGCCGCCGCGTCCTCGGTCGGCCGGGCGAGGCCGAGCCCCAGCAGGTCGAGGAGGCGGCACCCGTGGCCGCCGCCCCTGCTGCACCGCGTCCCGCCGCGCCGCCGCCCGCCGCTGCTCCGCGCCCCGCACCCGCGCCGGTCGCGCAGCGCCAGCTTACCCCGCTCGAACGCCGCGAGCAGCAGGAGCGCCTGCTGCGCGAGGCCGAGGAAGCGCGCATGGCAGCGCTCGAAGAGACGCGTCGCCGCGAGGAGCGAGCCAAGGCCGAGGCCACCGAGGAAGAGAAGCGGCGCGCCGAAGAGAATCGCCGATCCGAGGAAGAGGCGGAGCGCTCCGCCGCCGAGTCCGCCGTCCTTGCTCCTGCGGAACCCGAGGCCCGCGCCGCCGATCCGGCGCCCGCTCAGCCCGCCGAGGCCGCATCCGGAGGCACCACCGAGCAGCGTGGCGGCACGACCATGCCGCCGCCGCGCCGCTTCACCCCGGTGCCCAGCCCGAAGCGGCCCGAGCCGCCGCGTCCGCAGCAGCGCGACCGCAAGGGCGACGACCGCCGCCAGTCGGGCAAGCTGACCGTCACCCGCGCGCTCGATGACGATAGCGGTGCGCGGGCTCGCTCACTGGCCGCGCTCAAGCGCGCCCGCGAGAAGGACAAGCGCGCCCATCAGGCCGGCACAGTCCAGCAGAAGCAGGTCCGCGACGTCGCGGTGCCCGAGACGATCACCGTCGGTGAGCTGGCCAACCGCATGGCCGAGCGCGGCGCCGATCTGGTGAAGGCGCTGTTCAAGATGGGCATGCCCGTCACCGTCAACCAGTCGATCGACCAGGACACCGCCGAACTGCTGGTCACCGAGTTCGGCCACAACATCAAGCGCGTCTCCGACAGCGATGTCGACCTGGTCACCACGCATGACGTCGACGCCGACGACACGCTGCTGTCCCGTCCGCCGGTGGTCACCATCATGGGCCATGTCGATCACGGCAAGACCAGCCTGCTCGACGCGCTGCGCGGCACCGACATCGCCAGCGGCGAGGCCGGCGGCATCACCCAGCATATCGGCGCCTACCAGGTGCAGGTGCAGAGCGGGTCGAAGATCACCTTCCTCGACACGCCGGGCCATGAGGCATTCAGCGACATGCGCGCGCGCGGCGCCAACATCACCGACATCGTGGTGATCGTGGTGGCGGGCGACGATGGCCTGCGTCCGCAGACGATCGAGGCGATCAGCCACACCCGCGCGGCCAATGTCCCGATGATCATCGCGATCAACAAGATGGATAAGCCCGGCTCGAACGCCCAGAAGGTGCGCGAGGCGCTGCTCCAGCACGACGTGCAGGTGGAGAGCATGGGCGGCGACGTCCAGGAAGTCGAAGTCTCGGCGCTCAAGAAAACCGGCCTCGACGAACTGATCGAGAAGATCGAGCTGCAGGCCGAACTGCTCGAGCTCAAGGCCAATCCCGATCGCGATGCCGAGGGCACCGTGGTCGAGGCCACCCTCGACAAGGGCCGCGGCCCCGTCGCAACGGTCCTGGTCGGGCGCGGCACGCTTCGCGTCGGCGACATCTTCGTCGTCGGCGCCGAGAGCGGCAAGGTCCGCGCGCTGATCGACGACAAGGGCCGCAACGTGAAGGAAGCCGGCCCGTCGCAACCCGTCGAGGTGCTCGGTCTGTCTGGCGTCCCCTCGGCCGGCGACCAGCTTTCCGTCGTCGAGAACGAGGCACGCGCCCGCGAGGTCGCAGCCTATCGCGCCAGCGTGATCCATACCAAGCGCACCACGGCGGCCCCCGCCAGCTTGGAATCGATGTTCTCGGCGCTGCGCGAGAAGCAGGCCCAGCAATATCCGGTCGTGGTCAAGGCCGATGCGCAGGGCTCGGTCGAGGCGATCGTCGGGTCGCTCAACAAGATATCGACCGATCTCATCCAGGTCCGCATCCTGCATTCGGGCGTGGGTGGCATCACCGAGAGCGACGTCAGCCTGGCGGCCGCCTCGCGCGCGCCGATCATCGGCTTCAACGTCCGCGCCAATGCCAAGGCGCGCGAGATCGCTACGCGGGATGGGGTCGCGCTCAAATATTATGACGTGATCTACGACCTGCTCGACGAGATTCGCGCCGCGATGGCCGGCCAGCTCGGGCCGGAATATCTGGAGCATGTCGTCGGCCGCGCCGAAATCCGCGAAGTCTTCTCGGCGGGCAAGCATGGCAAGGCGGCCGGTCTGCTGGTTCTGGAGGGCTATATCCGCCAGAAGCTGCGCGCCCGCATCCTGCGCGACGACGTCATCATCTACAACGGCTCGATCGCCTCGCTGCGCCGCTTCAAGGACGACGTCCCCGAAGTCCGCGCCGGCCTGGAGTGCGGCATCACGCTCGAAGCCACGACCGACATCAAGCCCGGCGACATCGTCGAGACGTTCGAGGTCGAGGAGCGCGAACGGACGTTGTAAGTTCGCGCAGAACATGACCGTCACCCCAGCGAAGGCTGGGGTCCATGTCTCTCTCCTACCCGATGATCATCCTTGGTGGAGACAGACATGGATGCCAGCCTCCGCTGGCATGACGGTGTATTGAAAAGGTCGTCATGCGCCGTAACGAGACCCCCGAAGGCAAGTCGGTCCGCCTGCTCCGCGTCGGCGAGCAGGTGCGCCATGCTCTGTCCGAGATATTGATGCGCGGCGAGGTGCATGACGAGACGCTCGCGAAGCACATGGTTTCGATCACCGAGGTGCGCATGTCGCCCGACCTCAAACATGCGACCGTCTTCGTGAAACCGCTGCTCGGTACCGACGAGGAAGCGGTGATCAAGGCACTGCGAACCAACACCGCCTATCTGCAGAGCGAGGTCGCGCGGCGGGTAAACACCAAATATGCGGCGAAGCTGAAATTCCTCGCCGACGAGAGCTTCGACGAGGGCAGCCACATCGACAGGCTGCTGCGCAATCCCGCAATCGCGCGCGACCTCGACACGGGCGACTGACATCCCCGCTCCGGCCTCCGCCGGGGCGACGCTATTTTCGTGCCGTCTGCCCGCGCCGTACGGCGGCGTGATGCTCGGCGGCGAGCAGCACCTCCTCCAGATCCTCGAAGCCGACGTCGAGCAGGTCGGGATAATCCTCGATCGCGCGCCTGAGATCGTGGCGCGAGAAATCCCCGGGCAGCGGCTCGGGCGGTACCGCGACATGCGCCGCACGATGCGGATAGCTGTGGCCCGAGAAACGGTGGAACCCCCAGGCCATCGCCAGCAGCAGCACCGTCCCCAGGCCGACCGGCGCGATCACGAAGCCGAAGCCCAGGTCATGGATCGCCGGGCCGCCGACCACGGCGGTGAGCGCCACCGCGCCGCCGGGCGGGTGCAGGCAGCGCAGCAGCGCCATCGCGGCGATGGCGCCGCCCACGGCGAGGCCGGCCGACAGCATCGGGTCCGCCCCGAGCCGCCCCACCGCGACGCCGACGAGTGCCGAGACAAGATTGCCGCCGATCACTGCCCAGGGTTGAGCCATCGGGCTGGCCGGCACCGCGAACAGCAGCACCGCCGCGGCGCCGATCGGCGCGATCAGCAGCGGCATGTGCGCGCCGGTGCCGATCAGCCCGCGCACCAGCAGCCCCGTCGCGATGATTCCGATCAGCGCGCCCCACCCCGAAATCATGCGATCGCGCATCGCCCGGTCTACCGGGACGGCAATCAGCATCGCCTGGTAGCGCGACCAGCGGAAATGGACGCGCGGCGTATCGGGTGGCGGTTTCTGCATGGCCGGCGCCTATCGCCCAGGGCCGTGGCGAAGACCACAAAAAGCTTCTTTGCCGGGCGATAAATAGGATTACTGTCGGTCCCGTCGGTTGGGGGACCTGCGATGGGCCTGGAAGCGCTCTGCATCTGTCGTGTCGATGACGAAACCGCCGAGGCGAAGGCCCTGCTCGAAAGCCGCGAGATGATCCTGCGGGCTCCGTTCCGCCGCAGCTTCCCGATCGCGTCGATACGCGACGTGCGGGTGGAGGGCGAGGGATTGCACTTCAACGCCGGGGATAGCGCGGTGGCGCTGATGCTCGGCGAGGCCGCCGCGGCAAAATGGGCGAAGAAGATTCTCACCCCGGCACCCAGCCTTGCCGGCAAGCTCGGCATCGGCCATGCGAGCCTGGCTCATGTCACCGGTGCGGTGACGGACGCGGCGCTGGCCGAAGCGCTGGACGGCCATAGCGGGCCGGCTGAGGCGGCAAAACTCAGCGTCGCGATCGTCGGCAATGCGGCCGAGCTGGATGCAGCCCTGGCCGAGCATGCCCTTCTGCCGCAAGGCAGCCATATCTGGGTGATCCACGGCAAGGGGACCAAGGCCGCATTCGGCGACAATGCGGTCCGCACGCATATGCGCGCGCTGGGCTATCGCGACAGCAAGAGCTCGGCGGTTTCCGAAGCTTTTTCGGCCACGCGCTATTCGCTAGGGTAGACGCGATGGCGAAGCTCTATTTCTATTATGCGGCGATGAATGCCGGCAAATCGACGACCCTGCTGCAGGCCGATTTCAACTATCGCGAGCGCGGCATGCGCACCCTGCTGTTCACCGCTGCTTTCGACGACCGCTTCGAGCCGGGCAAGATCACCTCACGCATCGGCCTCGCCAGCCATGCCACCGCGATCGACGAAGAGACGGACCTCTATGAGGAGATCGCAATCGAACTGGCCGAGGGCCGGATCGACTGCGTGCTCGTCGACGAAGCCCAGTGGCTGACCCGCACCCAGGTGTTTCAGCTTGCAGCGGTGTGCGACGAGCTGGACATTCCGGTGCTCGCCTATGGGCTGCGCAGCGATTTCCAGGTGAAGCTGTTTCCGGGAAGCGCGGCGCTGCTCGCCATCGCCGACAATCTGATCGAGCTAAAGGCGGTCTGCGCCTGCGGCCGCAAGGCGACGATGAACCTGCGGATCAACGCCGAGGGCTTTCCGGTGAAGGAGGGCGCGCAGATCGAGGTGGGCGGCAATGAACGCTATGTCGCGCTGTGCCGCCGCCATTATACCGAGCAGATGGGCTGGCGTGCGGGCGCGCATATCCCCTGAACGGCCGAAGGGCGTCAGCCCGTTATCGGCAGGGTCAGCTTCGCGGTGGTCCGCTGTCCGCCTTCGAGGCTGAACGTACCCCCGAGCTGACGCGCCAGCATCTGCGCAAGCCGCAAGCCGAGGCTGTCCGATGCGGCGAGATCGAAACCCGCCGGGAGCCCGACGCCGTCGTCGAGCACCGTCACCCGCAGGGTGCCATCGGCGGTTGTCGCCTCGACCAGGATTTCGCCCTCATCCTGCGCGGCGAAGCCATGCTCGATCGCGTTGGCGACCGCCTCCGCCACGATCAGCGCGATCGGCACCGCGGCCTGCGCGGGGAGATGGATCCCCGGTTCCGCTTCGATCCGGCAGCTGATCGCCGGCTTGCCACAGGAATCGATCAGGTCGCCGCCCAGCTGGCTCAAAAAGGCACCGAGATCGAGCTGTTCGCCATGCGGGTCGTAAAGTTGGCGATGGATGCGGCCGATCAGTGCCAGCCGGCGTGAAGATTCCTCCAGGGCGGCGCGCGCGGTGCTGTCGCTGACGCTGCGAATCTGCAGCGCGAGCAGGCCGCCCACCACCTGAAGATTGTTGGAGACGCGATGCTGCAGTTCTCGGAACAGCACCTCACCGCGCTCGGCAAGCTGGCGGCTGCGTTCGCGTTCCCGCGCAAGGCGCCGGTTCGAGCGCTGCATCCAGGCGATCAGTACGATATCGATCGCGACCACCAGGCCATAGAAGATCAGCGCGAAGGCGATGCCAGGGGTCATCTTCGCGCTGAACTGCGGCGGCATGAAGAAATACCAGGCCGACAGGCCGCATATGACGCCGGCGACGATGCCCGGCCCCACCCCGAACAGGAAGGTCGAGAGGATCACCGCCGGGAAGAAGGCCACATAGGGATAGCCCGCCGGCATCAGCGGATCGGCGAGGAAGCGCACCGTCAACGCCACGGCGATGATGCCCAGGGTGGCGGCATAGCCGAGCGCCGGCCGTTCCCGCGCCAGCGGGAAGCGCTCCAGCACGATGGCGACCGGACCGGTCAAGCTCGCTCCCCAATTTTGCCCCCGCCCTTTCTGACAGGTCGCCGGGGCAGCTGCAACAGAGCGATTTCTAGGCAGATGGAAACATCTGCCGACTCGGAAATCGCGGTAAAACAACAGGGTAGAGCCGACGAGCCGATGCAATCGGATCGTGAAAAGCTCTTGGGCGGGCGGCAGACCGGCCGGCGGATCACGCCCCTTTCGAAATTGCCCTGGCGCGCAGCCACAGCTCGATGCGGTAGAAGCTGAGCACGCCCACCGCGAAGGCGATGAAGATGTTGCCGACCAGCATCGCGCCGAGGTGCCAGCGCGCATCGCTCAGCTCGACCAGCCAGTGGAGCAGCCAGCGCAGGCCGAAGAGCAACAGCAGGAAGATCAGCGCGCCCGGCGAACTGCGCTGAGTCAGTCGGCCGCTCGCAGGATCGATGGCGATCTCGACCAGCCGGCCGCGCTGCCAGCCGACAGCTCCGCCTGCCAGGAAGCCGAGCGCGATCCACAGCCAGCCCCAGCCCTCGGGTGGGAACTGCCACAGGATCGCGGCGCCCAGCACCAGGAAGAGCGCGGGGATGATCCACAGCGTGCCGATGCGCAGCCGCTGCGTCCTGCCGATCCGCCGGATGCGGATGAACAGCGCCAGCGCGAAGGCGGCACCGATCAGACCATAGTGGAGGAGATCATCCTGGGTCATCGTCCCGGTTCAACGCGCCTCCAAAGAAAAAGGGGAGCGTTTCCGCTCCCCTTCTCCATTTCAGCCGATCGTCGATCAGTCGTCGTCGCGCTTCAGGAAGGCCGGTGCGAAATCGGGCGCGGGGCCGTCATCGCCGCCTTCCGAACGCTCACGGCGCGGGCCGCGATCGCCGCGCGGACCCCGGTCGCCGCCGTCACGGCGCGGGCCGCGATCGCGATCACCGTCGCGACGCGGGCCACGGCCGCGATCGCCGCGATCGCCACGCGGACCACGATCGCCACCCTCACGCGGCTCGCGCGGCGGACGGGTGTCGGGCAGTTCCTCGCCGGTCTCCTGGTCGACGACGCGCATCGACAGGCGGACCTTGCCGCGCTGGTCGATCTCGAGCACCTTGACCTTGACTTCCTGGCCTTCGCTCAGGGCATCGGCCACCTTCTCGACACGCTCGTTCTTGATCTCGGAGACGTGGACGAGACCGTCCTTGCCGCCCATGAAGTTCACGAAGGCGCCGAAATCGACGAGGTTGACGACCTTGCCGACGTAGATCTTGCCCACTTCCGGCTCGGCGACGATGCCGATGATCCAGTTCTTCGCGGCTTCGATCTGCGTGATGTCGGACGACGAAATCTTGACGGTGCCGTCATCATCGATGTCGACCTTGGCGCCGGTGGTGGCGACGATCTCACGAATGATCTTGCCGCCGGTGCCGATGATGTCGCGGATCTTGTCCTTGGGAACCGACATCGTCTCGATGCGCGGCGCGTGCGCCGACAGCTCGGTGCGGGTCGAATCGAGCGCCTTGGCCATCTCGCCCAGGATGTGCGCGCGGCCTTCCTTGGCCTGATGCAGCGCGGTCTTGAAGATCTCCTCGGTGATGCCGGCGATCTTGATGTCCATCTGCATCGTGGTGATGCCTTCGGACGTGCCCGCCACCTTGAAGTCCATATCGCCGAGATGATCCTCGTCGCCGAGGATGTCGCTGATCACCGCGAAGTTCTTGCCTTCGAGGATCAGGCCCATCGCGATGCCCGAGACCGGGCGCTTGATCGGCACGCCGGCATCCATCATCGCGAGGCTGCCGCCGCACACCGTCGCCATCGACGACGAACCATTCGACTCGGTGATGTCCGAGGTCAGACGGATGGTGTAGGGGAACTCCTCCTTGCTCGGCAGCACCGCGTGCAGCGCGCGCCAGGCCAGCTTGCCATGGCCGACTTCGCGGCGGCCCGGCGCGCCGAAGCGGCCGACCTCACCGACCGAATAGGGCGGGAAGTTGTAGTGCAGCATGAAATGCTCGTAGCGCAGGCCGGTCAGGCCATCGATCATCTGCTCCGATTCCTTGGTGCCCAAGGTGCAGGTGGAGATGCTCTGCGTCTCGCCGCGTGTGAACAGCGCCGAGCCGTGCGCGCGGGGCAGGAAATGCGCCTCGGCGACGATCGGACGGACCGTCTTCGTGTCGCGGCCGTCGATGCGGCGGCCATCCTTGAGGATCGCGGTACGGACGATCTCGGCCTCGAGCTTCTTGACGAGCTTGTTGGCGGCCATCTGGTCCTGCGGCGCGGCGTCGGCAAAGGCCGCCTTCGCCTTGGCACGGGCCTCGTTGAGCGCGGCCGAGCGGGCCGACTTGTCGGTCAGCTTGTAGGCGGCATCGATGTCCTTGCCGATCAGCTTCTTCAGCTTGGTCTTGGCGGCAGACAGATCGGCCTGGGGGGCCATCTCCCACGGATCCTTGGCGGCCTTCTCGGCCAGCTTGATGATCGCCTTGATGACGTCCTTGATCGCCTTGTGGGCGAACAGCACGGCGCCGAGCATCGTGTCTTCCGACAGCTCCTTGGCTTCGGATTCGACCATCATCACCGCGTCATGGGTGGCGGCGACGACCAGATCCAGATCGCCTTCGGCGACCTGGCCGTCGGTCGGGTTCAGCTGGTATTCGCCATCCTTGTAGCCGACGCGGGCGGCGCCGATCGGGCCCATGAAGGGAACGCCCGAAATCGTCAGCGCGGCCGACGCGGCGATCATCGCCAGGATGTCGGGCTCGTTCTCGCCGTCATAGCTCAGCACCTGGGCGATGACGTTGATCTCGTTGTAGAAGCCCTCCGGGAAGAGCGGGCGGATCGGGCGGTCGATCAGGCGGGAGACCAGGGTCTCCTTCTCGGTGGCGCCACGCTCGCGCTTGAAGAAGCCGCCGGGGATGCGACCCGACGAGAAATACTTCTCCTGATAATGGACGGTCAGCGGGAAGAAGTCCTGCCCTTCCTTGACACTGCGCGCCGCCGTGACGGCGCAGAGGACGACGGTCTCGCCGAGGGTCGCGAGCACCGCGCCATCGGCCTGACGGGCAACACGGCCCGTTTCCAGCGTGAGGGTCTGGCCGCCCCACTGGATTTCAACTTTCTTGGTATCGAACATCTGAGTTCCTTGTCTCCGGACGCCCTATGCGCCCGGGGCCTATGCGGGCGGCACGCAGGACCTTTTCCTGTGCCGCCTCATGAGGCAGGCCGCCTTCGGCCTGCCGTGGCGGGGCCTGGTGCCCGCCGTCCCGCCGGGTGCCGGATTGCACCTGGCCGGAAAGTGCGAACGGCCCCGTTTTGGCGGGGCCGTTCAAAGCTGGCTTACTTGCGCAGGCCGAGCTTGCCGATGAGGGCGGTGTAGCGGTCCGCGTCCTTCCGCTTGAGATAGTCGAGAAGGCTGCGGCGCTTGTTGACCAGCATCAGCAGACCGCGGCGCGAATGGTTATCCTTCGCATGGGTCTTGAAATGCTCGGTCAGGTTGTTGATGCGCTCGGTCAGGATCGCGATCTGCACCTCGGGGCTGCCGGTGTCGCCGTCGGTGCGGGCGTTGTCGGCAATGATCGCGGTCTTGCGTTCGGCGGTAACGGTCATGTGTCTTCCTTCGACATCACATTGAAGCCCCGCACCACCCGGACCTGCTGGTCCTCCACCTCGACCAGCGCCACCGGCATATCGCCGTCGATCGCAAGGTTGAGGCCGGTGGGTGCGGCGATCCCGATCAATCTGCGCCCCTCGCGGAGCGCCCTTGCCTGATCGGGGGTGACAGATAGAGCCGGGATGTCGTCCAGCCCCGCCGTCAGCGGCAAGATCGCTTTTTCAAGCTGCCGGGCCTTAGCGAGTTCCTCCAGTTTGTCCAGCGGAATCGCTGGTGCAAAGGTGAAGGGGCCCGCCTTGGTACGGCGGAGCATCGTGACATGGCCGACGCTGCCGAGCGCGCGGGCGATGTCCCGCGCAAGGCTCCTTATGTAGGTGCCCTTGGACACCGAACAAGAGAGGGTCCCCTCCGCCAGCTCGTCTCCCTCGCCCGCCGCGCCGACATCGACGATGTCCAGACGGTGGATGGTGACGGCGCGCGTCTTCATCTCCACCTGCTCACCGACACGGGCCAGGTCATAGGCGCGCTCGCCGTCGATCTTCAGCGCCGAATAGACAGGCGGCACCTGCTCGATCGGGCCGGTGAAGCGGGGCAGCACCGCTTCAAGAGCCGCGCGAGTCGGCCGCACGTCGCTGGTCGTCACCGCCTTGCCCTCGGCGTCGAGCGTATCGGTCTCGACCCCGAAGCCGATGGTGAAATCATAGGCCTTGTCGGCGTCGAGCATGCGGCCCGATAGCTTGGTCGCCTCGCCGATCGCGACCGGCAGCACCCCCGACGCCAGCGGATCGAGCGTGCCGCCATGGCCGACCTTGTACTTGCCATAGCCGCCGGTACGCAGCGCACGCTTTACCGCAGAGACGATCTGGGTAGAGCCGGGCCCGACCGGCTTGTCGATGATGATCCAACCATGCATGGCGCGCGCATCTAGACGCCATCGGACGCCGGCGCCAGCCTGCCCCAGCCGCTACCCGATCATTGCGGCAGGGCGGCGGCGTCGAGGTCCACCTTCAATTCGCGCTGCCACAGGCGAAGCGGCGCGCAGGCTGCGAGAAACGCCTTGGCATCGCCTTTGTGAACCAACGGGAAGCAACCCGCGTCCATGTCGTCGGCGGCAATGCCGGCTTTCTCGAACAGCAGCCGGGCGGGCTTGGTATAGGCGATGAACTTGCAATGGGCGAAAGCGTCGGAGACGAAATCCTTCGCGGGCTTGTCGATCGCCAGCATCCCCGCGCCCGCTTCCGAAAGGACCAATGCCACCGCGTCGTAGAGCACCGACGCGCCGCCATCGATCTTCTGCCGCGCCTCGATCATCGCGCCATCGGACAGCCTTGCCCCGGCGATGTGCGGGGCGATGATCTCATAGCTGCCGCGTTCGGCGCCCACCGCCGCGATCAGATCTGCGACGACCGCCGCGTCGGCGCCGTCGGTGACGAGGATGCCGAGCTTGCGGCCCTCGAAACGCATCGGCCCGCGCTTGACGATCGACAGCGCTTCCGACGGCGGAAGATCGGTCCGCGGCTCCACCGCGGCCGGGTGGGCCTTGGGCAATTTCTTCAGCCCGAGGCCCTTGGCCACGGTCTGGGCGAGGTCGGGATGGATGTTGGCGAGATGCGCCACCATCCGCTCGCGAATGTCGGGCCGCAGGCATTTGCTGAGTTCGAACACCAGCGCATCACCGATATGTTTCTGCTCGATCGGCGTCTGGCTGATGAAGAACTGGCGGGCCTGGCTGTAGTGATCGGCGAAGCTTTCCGGCCTGATCTGCTGCTTGGGCCCGTTTTCGGCGGCAGCGAAGTGGCGATAGCCGGTCTTGGGATCCTCCTTCGGTCCCACGCCCCAGCTGTTCGGTTCGTAGTTTACCCGCCCGCGCGGGTTGCGCATCGCCATATGCCCGTCCTGCTGATGATTGTGCATCGGGCAGCGCGGCGCGTTGATCGGGATATGGGTGAAGTTGGGCGAGCCGAGCCGCTTCAGCTGGGTATCGAGATAGGAGAAGTTGCGCCCCTGCAGCAGCGGATCGTTCGAGAAGCCGATGCCCGGCACCACATTCTGCGTGCAGAAAGCGACCTGCTCGGTCTCCGCGAAGAAATTGTCGACCCGGCCGTCCAGCACGAAGCTGCCGATGATCTCGACCGGCACCTGCTCCTCCGGAATGATCTTGGTGGGATCGAGGATATCGAACTCGAACCGCTCGGCGAACGCCTCGTCGAACAGTTGCACCCCCAGGTCCCATTCGGGCGGGGCGCCCATTTCGATCGCATCCCACAGGTCGCGGCGGTGGAAGTCGGGGTCCGATCCGTTGATCTTGACGGCCTCGTTCCAGAGCACCGACTGCAGGCCGAGCCGGGGCTTGAAGTGGAATTTGACGAAGGTGCTGGCGCCCTTGGCGTTGATGAGGCGGAAGCTGTGGACGCCAAAGCCCTCCATGAAGCGGTATGAGCGGGGAATGGCCCGATCGGACATGACCCACATGATCATGTGCATGCTTTCGGGCGTCAGGCTGATGAAGTCCCAGAAATTGTCGTGCGCGGTCTGGGCCTGCGGGAACTCGCGATCCGGTGCTGGCTTGGCGGCGTGAATGAGATCGGGAAACTTGATCGCGTCCTGGATGAAGAAGACCGGAATGTTGTTACCGACCAGATCCCAATTGCCCTGCTTCGTATAGAATTTGGCCGCGAAGCCACGGACGTCGCGGGCCAGGTCGAACGAGCCCTTGTTGCCCGCGACCGTGGAGAAGCGCACAAACATCGGCGTCGCCTCGCCGACTTCGGTCAGCACCTGCGCGGTCGTGTATTTCGCCAGCGACTTGTTGAGGGTGAACGTGCCGTGCACGCCATAGCCGCGCGCGTGGACGACCCGCTCGGGAATGCGTTCATGATCGAAGTGGAAGATTTTCTCGCGGAAATGGAAATCCTCGAGCAGCGTGGGTCCGCGCTCGCCGAGCTTGAGCGAGTTCTGGTCGTCGGCGACCGGAACGCCCTGCTGCGTGGTGAGGACCGTCTCCTCGCCGGACGGCCGCTGGTGCGTCTCGCCCCCGGTGCCCGGGTTGCGCTTCGAATAAAAGGGATCGGCCATGTGCTCACCTCCGCTGCTGGCGAAGGCGGTAACCGCTCAACCGGGCCTCAGGTCCCGCCGATAATGTAATTATTCCGCTAACTTAGATCAATTCCTGGGCGGACATCACACCTCCAGCTCCAGACTGTCATAGGAGCAGACGATCTCCAGCGGGGTACGATCCTTGCGATTCAGCGCCTCGTAACGGACGGTTTCGTCGTAGAGGCTGTCGATATCGGCGTCGCTGCTGGTCGGCTCATGGTGGAACAGGACCAGTTTCTTCGCCCCGGCACCATGGCAGAGGTTGACCGCCATCACATTGCTCGAATGGCCCCAGTCCGCCTTCAGGGTGATGCTCTCCGCCAGCGAATACATGGTGTCGCAGACGACAAGGTCGGCCCGGTCGAAGAAGGTCTCGAACGCCTGCTTGTCCTCCAGGTCGTCCATCCGGTGCTCGGCATCGGTCGAGAAGACGAAGGTCTTGCCGTTCTTGCGGAATTTCCAGGCATAGGAGACGTGGCTGTGGTCCTGCGGCATCAGTTCCACGTCGATCCCATCGACATTGTACGGCTCACCTGGGCTCAGCACCTTGAACTCGATCTTCGCGCGCAGCCAGTCGAACGCCACCGGGAAGCTGATCTCCTCCTGCTGGCGGCGCAGCGCCGCCTCGCAATCGGCATGGCCCGAATGGATGACGATATGGGCGTTGGGATCGAAGGCCGGCCCGAAGAAGGGAAAGCCCATGATGTGGTCCCAATGGAGATGGGACATGAAGAAATTATATTTCCGCGAGCGCCCCTGCTGGGCGATCCGCCGGAAGGCGTCATTGCCCAACTCGCGCAGGCCCGATCCCATGTCGAGGATGAAGAAGCTGTCGTCGGCGCCCTCGATCTCAAGGCAAGTCGTCGCGCCGCCATAGGTGTGGCCCTCACCGAAGCGCAGCTCCTGGTTGACGAAGCCCCGGGCCTCGCCTTCGTCGGCGAAGCTGCGGCCCTGGGCCCGCATCAGCGCATTGACGAGCTTGTCCTCGATGGCGCGGGCGCGTGGCGCCACCGGCAGCGATCCCCTCGTCCCCCAGAAGCGGACCAGCATCCCCAAAATTTCAGTCTCCACCCGTGTCGATATCATCGACGATATCGAAGATGAGCTGGTAGCGGCTGATCTCAAGCACCTCGCGGAGCGCAGGGTTGGGCCGGGCGAGCACGATCTTCACATTGCTGTTGATCGCCTCCTTGCGGGCAATCGTCAACGCCATCAGCGCGGCCGCCGACATATGCTCGACATCGGCAAGATCGACCACGAACTCGCCCTCCCGCATGTCCGCGCCGGCCGCAGCCGCCGCCACGCCGTCACGGAGATGGCTCAGAAAGGCATCGCGCGCGCCATCGTCGATGTCGCCCGCCGGATGTCCTACTGGTCCTCGCGTCGATGACGACGCCGCCCATTGCATCGAAGCCCTCCCCCGCTTCGTTTCCGCAGAAGAACTTAGGGCCAGATTCGGC
The DNA here is from genome assembly GCF_002355275.1 of Rhizorhabdus dicambivorans. NCBI lineage: Bacteria > Pseudomonadati > Pseudomonadota > Alphaproteobacteria > Sphingomonadales > Rhizorhabdaceae > Rhizorhabdus > Rhizorhabdus dicambivorans. The sequence continues at coordinate 4,868,680 of NZ_CP023449.1, forward strand.
CGGCTGCAACGGGCTCATTACGGAGTTGTCAGCAGGCGGCGTATCTGTGGAAGCAGGCCGCGTACGATCACGGAAACCCCGCGTTCATTGGGGTGGATCGCGTCGCCGATATGAAGCGAACGATCCCCCACCACGCCCTGCAGGAAGAACGGGTAGAGCGCAGCCCGGTGTTTCGCGGCAAGCCGCGCGTAGATCGGGTTGAACTGCCGTGCATAAGCGGCCCCAAGATTGGGCGCGGCGACCATGCCGGCGAGCAGAACCTTGATGTTGCGCTTGCGCAGCTCGGACAGGATCGCATCGAGATTGGCCTCCGCGCGACGGGGATCCTGCCCGCGCAGCATATCGTTCGCGCCCAGCTCGACGATGACGAGATCGGGCTTGGCCTTGAGCGAGGCGAGCACCCAGTTCAGCCGCGCCCGTCCCTGCGCAGTGGTGTCGCCCGACACGCCCGCATTGTGCACCCGCGCCGGCACGCCGGACTTGCGCAGCGCCGCTTCCAGCTGGGGCGCGAAGCCCTGTCCGGGAGGCAGGCGATAGCCGGCGGTTAGGCTGTCTCCGAAAGCCAGCACCAGCTTGTCGGCCGCCTGGGCGGACGCAGGGAAAAGGAGAAGGGCGAGAATAGCGAGGAAGGGGTGCAGCATGACGGCGATATTGGCATGGCGGGCGCGGATGTCACCCCCCACCCATCCGCTGTCCGCGCTATCGGCGCGTCAGCAAGGGATAGGGATTGACCGCCTTCCCCTGCCACCAGCTTTCGCCCGGGGCCATCGCGTTGATAGCATAATGAAGGTGCGGCGCCTCCGGGCTCGCATCGCCGGTCGAGCCGACCGTGCCGATCATCTGGCCCTGGGCGATCCTTTGTCCCTCGGCAAGGCCGGGAACGTAGGAATCCAGATGGGCATAATAATCGACCCACTGGCCACCGCCGCGCCGGATATAGATGGTCCGCCCGCCCAGCCGGCTGTCGAACAGCTTTTCGACCGTGCCCGCGGCCGCGGCGATCACGGGCGTGCCACGTGGTGCCATGATGTCGATCGCGTCATGAACCCGGCCTTCGCCCCGCGCATCGTCGAAGGTGTCGCTGAGCTGCGCGGCCTTCACTCCGGCGACAGGAATGACCAGCGCCCCCTGCCTGGCCACTGCTGGAAGGGCCGGCTGGGATGGCGACACTGCTTGCCGGGGCGCTGGTGCTGGCCCACCCGGCAGGTTGAGCGCGATCACCCAGCCGAGATAACCCAGCACAAGGACCAGCAGGACGATCGCAATCTTGCGGATCACCGTCGCCGCCTCATTCCTGGAAGACCGCCGGGGTGCCCGGCTTCACCATCAGCGCCAGCCGGGCCGCGTCCCAGTTGGTCAGGCGAATGCAGCCATGGCTTTCGGTTCGCCCGATCGTCTCCGGGCGCGGCGTGCCGTGGATGCCGTAATGCTTCTTGTCGAGATCGATCCACACCACCCCGACCGGCCCGTTCGGGCCCGGCGGCAGCAGCGCCTTCTTGTCGGTACTGTCGGCATCCCAGAACAGCTTGGGATTGTAATGGAAGGGCGGGTTGTAGGAACGGCCCTGGATTTTCCATGTGCCGATGGGCAGCGGATCATATTCGCTGCCCATCGTCGCGGGGAACTGGGCGACCAGCTTGCCGGCCCCGTCATATCCCCGCAGCACGCCGTCGGACTTGTCGACGACCACCTTGGCGACCTCGGGCTGGTCCGATCCCACATTGAGCGTCCAAAGCGTCTTGCGCCAGGCAGGGTTGATATCCTGCGCGAACGCCTGCTTCGGCGGGATGACGTTGGGCACCTTGATCGTCGCGCCGGGCCGCACCCGCGTCTGTGGGGAGTTGAGCGCGATCAGGGTGGCCCTGGTCGTATGATATCGCTCGGCCAGCTTCTCCATCGCGTCGGCATAGCCGAGCGATTTCATCTTCGCCTGATCGGACTCCTTGGCGGGGAGCGGGCCGACAAACGGCCCCTCGAGTATCGCCGGGGTCAGCTTCACGTCGATCACGGTGGGCATCGCGCGGAAGGGGGCGAAGCTCTTGACCGTCGCGGCATCCAGCTTGCCGGTCAGGGGCAGCCCTTTCGCCTCCTGCCAGCCGCGCAGCGCCTTGGCGAAACTCATGCCGCCGGCGCCGTCGATCACGCCCGGGCCGAAACCCAGCCGATCGAGCAGCACCTGCGCGCCCAGGATGCGCTGGTCGGGCGCGGCGGCGCTTGCGGCGATGGGGATGAGGGCGGGAAGGAAGGCGGCGGACAGGACCAGAAACTTCAGCAGACGCACACACAGCTCCTCTCGTCGTAACGAGGGGACAACGTGCGGCGGGTCGTTTCTTTCCCGTCAGGGGGCGGCGACGCCCAGCTTGAGTTCCTGGATGGCAGGTGTGCCAGTAGGGGCAAGCAGCAGACTGCCGTCGATCCGGCCATGCTCGCACGTCCAGCCGAAACTCCCCGCCATTGCCGTTGTAGCGGTGACGGGTTCGCCGGCCGCGCACGCGCCCACCTCGGCCCGGAGCCGCGCAAGCTCGGCTCGCCAATGTGGTGCATCGCGATCCATCAGGACGTTCATCGCGAGCCGGTCTTTCGCCACCATCACGTCGCCGGCCGCCCAGATCGCCCGCACCGCCTCATAGCCGGCCGCAACCCCGGGGCTGACCGGCACCGCCCTATCGTCGATCGAACCCGCCGCCTCCAGCGCCAGCGCGGCGCGGAAGGCCGGCACCGAGGGCGCGGCATAGGTGCGGCTGGCGAAGGCGAAGATGCCGATGCCCTTTTCGGGCAGCAGGATGACCACCGATCCATATCCGGGATAGCCGCCGGTATGGGTCAGCGCCCGCCCCAGATCGCAATCGTCGAGCACGCGCCAGCCCATGCCATAGGCCACCGCCTGACGGCAGGGCGCGCCGATCGTGGGATTGCGCATCTGGCCGGTCGCGAAGTTGGAACCCTCGGCGATCGCGCGGACGGTCGCGCGCGGAACCGGCCCCGTGTCCGCGCCGTCGCGCGGCGGCCAGGCCGAGAGCAGGAAGGCGACCCAGCGCGCATAGTCGTTCGCGGTCGTCTCCATCCCGCCCATGGCCCCGAAGGCGCCATCGGCCATGTCGGGCTCACGCAGCCAGCCGCCATCCTGCCAGCGATAGCCGATCGCGCGCGTTTCGCGCGGCGAGGCGGCGATATCGTAGCCGGTCGCATCCATCCCCAGCGGCCTGAGCAGCGTCCGGCCGATATAGGCCTGATAGGATTGGCCCGACACATTGGCGATGATCCGGCCCAGCGTCGCATAGCCGAAGTTCGAATATTCCATCGCCAACCCCGCCGGCCGGGAGAAGGGCACGCCCGCCTTCAGCATCGCGGTGAAATCCTGTTCGGGCAGCGATTGCTGCCGATCGCCCCAGGGATTGTCGTCGACGAAGCCCGCGCTGTGGTTGAGCAGGTCGCGCACCGTGATGCGGCGGGCGTCGCTGGTCGGATATGTCCAGCCTCGCATTTCGGGCACATAGTTTTCCGCCGGGGCGTCGAGCGATAATTTTCCCTCGTCGCGCAGCTTGAGGATGGCAAGCGCGGTGAAGGCCTTGCTCATCGAGGCGATGCGGAAGCGGCTGTCGAGATCGACGGGGCGCTTCGCCTCGAGATCGCGGACGCCGAGGCCCTTCGCATGGACCAGCTTCCCATCCGCGACGATGCCATAGACCAGCCCCGGAACATGGGAATCGAGCCGCCACCGGGCGAAGACGTTATCGATCTCGGCGACGGTCACGGGATCGAGCGACGCGGCGCGCAGGGGTAGGGCGATCAGCAGCAGGCTGAGGGTGACCAGGGATCTGAACATGCGCACTCCTCCCTATGATCAGATCAGCGCCGACGCAGCACCGCACCGAGCGCGGCGATCCCTGCGGCGCCGAGCAGCAGCAGCGGAACCGCGATGTGCGGCGACACCGGATGCAGGGTGAAGACCAGCCCGGTCGCGGCGGCGGGCGGATGCATCGCCCGGCCGACCAGCATCAGCAGCAGGCCGAGCGTCGCGGCGATGATCGCGACGCCCACCGAGGCCCCGAAGAAATAGCCGGCGACCGAGCCGACCACCGCCGTCGCCGCATGCCCCGCGACGATCGGCCAGGGATGGGCGCTCGGCAGCTTCGGGGTGGTGGCGACCAGCGCGAGCGAGTTCACCAGCGGCATCCACATCGCGATGATGCCGAAATGGTGGGCAAGGCCGCCGAATAGGGCGAGGGCGGCGAGAAAGACCGTCGCGGCGAGCGCGACCTGTTGCCACGACATCGCCTCGGTCCGCACCATGGGCTCAGCGCCGGTCCTTGGTGGCGGAGAATTTCAGAGCCGGGAATTTGCCCTGGATATAATTCAGCTCCCAGGCATCCTTGGCCATGAACACCGGCGCCTCGTCGCGGTCGGCCGCCATCGCCGAGCGGTGCAGACCGATGAACTCGTCCAGCGCCTTCTCGTCGTCCGAAGAAACCCAGCGCGCGGTGTCGTAGGGCGAGGGCTCGAAACCGGCATCGACCTTATACTCGACCTGAAGGCGCGAGATCAGCACGTCGAGCTGGAGCTGGCCGACCACGCCGATGACGAGCTGCGATCCGATCTGCGGATGGAAGACCTGCATGATCCCCTCCTCCGCCATGTCGTTGAGCGCGTTGCGCAGCTGCTTGGTCTTGGTCGGATCGGCGAGCTTCACGCGGCGCAGGATTTCGGGCGCGAAGTTCGGCAGGCCGGTGATGCGGACCGTCTCCCCCTCCGTCAGCGTGTCGCCGACCCTGAGGGTGCCGTGGTTCGGGATGCCGATGATGTCGCCGGGAAAGGCCTCTTCCGCCAGCTCGCGGTTCTGGGCGAAGAACAGGATCGGGCTGTGCACCGCGATCGACTTGCCGGTGCCGACCTGCGCCAGCTTCATGCCGCGTTTGAACCTGCCCGAGCAGAGCCGCATGAAGGCGACCCGGTCGCGGTGCTGCGGGTTCATGTTAGCCTGCACCTTGAAGATGAAGCCGGCGACATTGGGCTCGGCCGGATCGATGTCGCGCGGGTCGCCGGGCTGCGGGCGGGGCGACGGCGCATAGTCGGCCAGCGCGTCGATCAGCTGCTCGACGCCGAAATCCTTCAGCGCCGATCCGAAATAGACCGGCGTCAGATCGCCATTGCGATAGGCGGCCTCGTCAAACTCGGCATAGCCGACCTGGGCGAGCTCGATCTCCTCGCGGACCTGGCTCAGGACATGCTCGGGCACGATATCGTCTAGCTGGGAATCGTTGATCCCGGCGACCGCGATCGCATCCCCTTCATAGGCGCCGGTCGCATCGGCAGCCGGCCGATAGAGCCGGTCGCGGGCGAGATCGTAGATGCCTTCGAAGGTGCCGCCCATGCCGACCGGCCAGCTCATCGGCGCGACGTCCAGCGCCAGCGCGTCGGCAATCTCGTCGAGCAGCTCGAAGCAGGGCCGCCCCTCGCGATCGACCTTGTTGACGAAGGTGATGATCGGCACCGAGCGCAGCCGGCACACCTCGAACAGCTTGCGGGTCTGCGGCTCGATGCCCTTGGCCGCATCGATCACCATCACCGCCGAGTCGACCGCGGTCAGCGTGCGATAGGTATCCTCCGAGAAATCCTCGTGGCCCGGCGTGTCGAGCAGGTTGAAGGTGATGCCGCCGCGCTCGAAGGTCATCACCGAGGACGTTACCGAGATACCGCGCTGCTGCTCGATCTTCATCCAGTCCGATCGCGCCCGCCGCGTCTGGCCGCGCGCCTTGACCTCACCGGCGAGATGGATCGCGCCGCCGAAATAGAGCAGCTTCTCGGTCAGCGTGGTCTTGCCGGCGTCCGGATGCGAGATGATCGCGAAGGTGCGGCGGTCGGGGCGGTCGGTCTTGCTCATGATGGCGGCGGCGGATAGCAGCACTCTCTGGAAAAGCCCATTCCGTTCGTGTCGAGCGAAGTCGAGACACGTTCCGGAAGCCAGCGTCCCTCGACTTCGCTCGGGACGAACGGAGCGTGATGAAAGACTTCCCCATTTTTGACCTGATCATCATCGGCGCCGGTGCCGCCGGGATGATGTGCGCGCTCACCGCCGGGCAGCGGGGGCGCAAGGTGCTGCTACTGGACCATCTCGACCGGGCGGGCGCCAAGATCCTGATCTCGGGCGGGGGGCGCTGCAACTTCACCAATGTCGAGGGCGACAAGGCCGAACGCTATCTGTCGGCCAACCCGCATTTCGCACGATCGGCGCTGGGCCGCTATGCCCCGCAGGACTTCATCGACCTGGTCGAGGCGCATGGCATCGCCTGGCATGAGAAGACGCTGGGCCAGCTGTTCTGCGACGGATCGGCGAAGCAGATCGTCGCGATGCTGGAGGAGGAATGTGCGAAGGGCGGGGTCGAGACGAAGCTGCTGACCCGCATCACCGCCATATCGAAGCCCGACGAGAATTTCCGCGTGGAGACTCCAGGGGCAACCCACGCCGCGTCATCGCTGGTGATCGCGACCGGCGGCCCTTCCATCCCGAAGATGGGGGCGACCGGCTTCGCCTATGACGTCGCACGCCAGTTCGGGCTCAAGGTGGTCGAACCGCGTCCGGCGCTGGTGCCGCTGACGCTGGGCCAGGACGACCGGCTGTTCGAGAGCCTGTCGGGCGTCTCGCTCGATGTCGTCGCCTCGCTCGGCAAGGCCCGGTTCCGCGAGGCGGCGCTGTTCACGCATCGCGGCCTGTCCGGCCCCGCCATTCTGCAGATCAGCAGCTATTGGCGCCATGGCGACACGATCGCGCTCGACCTGCTGCCCGGCACCGATGCGCGCAGCATCCTTCCCGAAGCCAAGCGTGTCCGGCCCAATGCCGAACCCCGCACGATATTGCGCGAACATTTTCCGGACCGGCTTGCCGATGTGCTGGCCGATCGCCTGGGCCTTTCGGGGCCTCTGCACGAACACCGGGACGCGACGCTTGCCGAGGCGGGCGCCCGGCTCAACCGCTGGACCCTCACCCCCAATGGCTCGGAGGGTTTCGCCAAGGCCGAGGTGACGATCGGCGGCGTGTCGACAGACGGGCTCGACCAGCGCAGCCTGATGGCCAGGAAGGTGCCCGGCCTCCATTTCATCGGCGAGGGGGTCGACGTGACCGGGTGGCTGGGCGGCTATAATTTCCAATGGGCGTGGGCGAGCGGACGGGCGGCGGGCGAAGCCGCCTGATCCCTGCCCAGCCGGCCACCGCTAAGGAGATCGGCCGTGCCGGGTGAGATCGCCTCGATCGCCTGCGCGAGCAGCATCGCGAAGCCGAGCGCCAGCAGCGGCTGGACAAGGAAGAAGATCGGCCAGCCGGCGCCACCCATCGGCCCGGTGAAATGGCCGATCGCGGGGGCCAGCAGCCACATGAAAAGCAGATGGCTGCAGAACAGGAAGAAGGCATAGCGCTCCAGCCTGAGCAGCCGGCTTGCCACCGGCCAGCGCGCCAGCCCCATCGTCGTCCGCCAGACGAGCAGCGCCGCCGCCGCGCGGGTGGCCAGATCGACCGCCGCCGCCAGCATGACGTGATGGGAAGCGGCGCCCCCGCCGTGGACCGACAGCCAGATCTTGAGCGGAACGACCAGCGCGAAGGGCAACGCCGCCCGCCATGCCGCCAGTGTGCCGAGCCGTTCTGCAAGATCGTGCCGCCGCGCCAGGATGCCGGTGACGAAGAACAGCAATATGCCAGGCCGCAACAGCAGATAGAGCTGCCACGCGCCGACTACCCAGACCGCCGCAAGCCCCCCGATCAGCAGCAACCAGCGCGAGCGCAAACGCGCCAGCAGCGGTGCGGCCAACATGCAGAGGAACAGGTCGCGCAGGAAATTGGTCTGGACGTTGATGTCGCCCGCGCGAGTGAGATCCAGCATATTGTCCGCGATCCAGCGCGCGTCACCGAGAAGCGGGGCGCGGATCAGGCCGAGCGTCCCGGCGCCGACCACCAGCACCAGCGCGATCGCATTCCACAGCAGCATCGGCACCAGCACCGTTCGCGCCTTGGCCGAGAGGAACCGCCTTGCCCCGCGCTTCGCCAGCGAATGGGCGACCAGCCAACCCGATACGATGCTGAGCAGCGGGACCGCGCTTCGCCCAAACAGCTCGATCACCGTCCAGCGCAGCAGGTCCTGGCCCGATCCCGCCAGCGCCGCCATCTCGTCACCGGCCAGCCCGGTCCAGCCATGAACCCAGACGATGCCGAGGATGCAGATGAGGCGGGCGATAGCGATCGCCTGCGAAACCGGGAGGAGCGGCGGCTGTGCCATGCGCCATGCCGGCGCGTCGGGAGGGAGCATGCGCGTCATCGCTCCCGCCGATGGCGATGCGAAGCTGAACATCGGCTGCATGCCCGCCGCATCTGCCCCGGCGGCGCCACGGCCTGCCCCAGGGCGGTCGAATCCCGCGCCGACATGTTCATTCCCCCCACAATGGCTCCGCCACCCCATATGGAGCACGAAGGTTTTTCTTCCCTGGCCGCGACACTTTCCATGCTGCTGGCATTTCCGGCAACGATTGCCTATAGAGGCCGCTCATGCCGCGCGGAGAGGCGCCGGCCCTAGTAATCGGAATCCAGATGCCCTTTTCTTCTCTGCCGCGGCCGGTGGCCGAGGCAATCACCGAGCGTGGCTATACCGAGCCCACCCCCGTACAGGCGCAGGTGATCGCCGCCGAAGCCCATGACCGCGATCTGCTGGTCTCCGCCCAGACCGGTTCCGGCAAGACCGTCGCCTATGGCCTCGCCATCGCCGAGACGCTGCTCCAGGGCGCGGAAGCCCTGCCGCGACCGGGCGAGCCACTCGCCCTGATCATCGCGCCTACCCGCGAACTGGCGCTGCAGGTCCAGCGCGAACTGCAATGGCTCTACGCCAAGCTGGGCGCCCGCGTCGCCAGCTGCGTCGGCGGCATGAACGTGCGGGTCGAGCAGCGCGCGCTGTCCTATGGCTGCCACATCGTGGTGGGCACGCCGGGCCGGCTCAAGGATCACCTGGAGCGCGGTACGCTCCAGCCCGGATCGCTGCGCGCGGTGATCCTCGACGAGGCTGACGAGATGCTCGACCTCGGCTTCCGCGAGGACCTCGAGGAAATCCTCGACTTGACCCCGCCCGAGCGGCGCACGCTGCTGTTCTCGGCGACGATGCCCAAGCCAATCGCTATGATGGCCAAGCGCTACCAGCGCGATGCGCTGCGCATCGAAACGACCAGCGCGCGCGAAGCCCATGCCGATATCGACTATCGCGCGATGGCGGTCGCCCCGGCCGACATCCAGAACGCCGTCGTCAATGTGCTGCGCTTCCACGAAGCGAAGGGCGCGATGGTGTTCTGCGCGACCCGCGAGAATGTCCGCCGCCTGTCGGCCACCCTGACCGAGCGCGGCTTCTCCGCCGTCACCCTGTCGGGCGAGCTGAGCCAGAACGAGCGCAATCACGCCCTCCAGGCCCTGCGCGACCGCCGCGCCCGCGTCTGCATCGCCACCGACGTCGCCGCACGCGGCATCGACCTTCCCGGGCTCGAACTGGTCATCCATGCCGAGCTGCCGATCAACCCGGAGACGCTTCAGCATCGCTCGGGCCGCACCGGCCGGGCAGGCAAGAAGGGCACCTGCGTGCTCATCACCCCCTATCAGCGCCGCCGCCATGCCGAGCGGCTGCTGCGCGCGGCCAATGTCAACGCGACCTGGGAGCCGGTGCCGACGCCCGACGCCATCTATGCGCGCGACCAGGAACGGCTGATGGAAAGCCTGTCGGTCGGCGAGGTTGCCGAAGAGGATCTGGAGGTAGCCCGCAAACTGCTGGAGACGATGAGCGCCGAACAGATCGCCGCCGCCTTCGTGCGTACCCAGCGCCAGAGCCTCCCCGCCCCGGAAGAACTGATCGACGCCTCCCCCATGGCCCGTGGAGACCGCGAGCAGGCCACTCGCGAACAGGGCCCGCGCCCAGGCTTCGAGGACACCGTCTGGTTCCGGATGAACATCGGCCGGGGCCAGAATGCCGATCCACGCTGGCTGCTGCCGCTGCTGTGCCGGCGCGGCCACATCACCAAGCGTGACGTCGGCGCGATCCGCATCTTCCAGACCGAGACCCGCTTCGAGATTCCGCGCACGATCGCCAACAAGTTCGTCGACGCGCTCAAGCGCACCTCGGGCGAAGACGACGGGGTGATCATCGAACCGGCCGGCGACGCGCCGACCCCGCCGGTCGGCCAGCTCCGCGACCGCCGCGGCCCGCCGCCGCGCACGCAGCTGCGGCCGAACTACGAGCGCGGTCCGGGTGAGCCGGGCGGCGCGCCACGTGGCCCGTCACGGGGCCCGGGCGGCCCCGGCGGCCCTAAGCGCTACGGCGCGAAGCCGTTCAACAAGGGCGGGCGGAAACCGGGCGCCTGATCGATGCAGCGCGTGCCGAGCGCGCCGTAATCGTCAACGCGATCACGACCAGTCCGGCCGCGACGGTAAGGTCAACCGCATGCCCGCGGCCACCGCATCGGGCGCGGCGGCCATGATGTCGGCCGTACCGGTTCCGAACAGGAACAGCGCCCCCATCGCGGCAGTCCCGGTGAGGAGGCCCAGATTGCGCGACAGGCCGATCAGTCCCGATCGGAGGCCGCGCCGTTCGTGCGGGGCGCCCGCCATCAGGGCGCTGTTGTTGGCCGCCTGGAAGACCGCATAGCCGATGGTCATCAGCATGATCGACGCGAGATAGGCTGCAACGCCGCCGGCCATCGGCATCAGCGCGAGCGCCGCCGCTCCAGCCGCGATCCCGATGAGCCCGGCCGAACCCGCCCGCGCCGCGCCGAATCGGTCCACCAGCCGTCCGGCGGGAATACCCGCCAACGCGGCAGCGAGCGGCCCCGCGGACAGCAGCAGACCCATCATCGCGGGACCGAGACCGAGCGACCGAGACAGATAGAAGGGGCCGACGATCAGGGTCGTCATCATCACCGTCGCAACCAATGCGCTTGCCGCCAGGCCCGCCATCAGTCGTCGATCGCGGAGCTCCGCGATCGGGATCAGCGGCGCCGATACCCTGCGCTCGGTGCGGAGTAATGCGGCGAGGGCCATCGCCGAGGCGATCAGCAGCGCGACATTGGCCGCGCCGAACCGCCCCCGGCCCATCGTCATTGCCAGCGCATAGCTGGCGAGGGCCGTGCCCAGCAGCAGCATGCCGGCGCCATCGAAATCCCGGCTGGTGCGCGCCGGCGCCGCATCGGGCGGCAGAGTGCGCCATGCCAGCAGCAGCGCGGCAATCGCCAGCGGTACATGGATGAGGAAGATCGCCTGCCAGCTGCCCCAGGCGATCAGGACACCGCCCAGCGTGGGACCGAGCATCGTTCCGGCGGCCGACATGGTGCCGAGCAGCCCCATGGCGCTGCCGCTTCTCTCGCGGGGGACAATATCCCCGACGAAGGCGATAGCGAGGGTGAGCATGATCGCCGCACCGGCACCCTGGACGACCCGCGCCACGAGCAGCCCGGCCATGGAGGGGGCCACGGCACACAACAGCGAGGCGGCGGCGAAGGTCGCCATACCAACGAGCAGCAAGCGGCGGCGACCGACGAGATCGCCAAGCCGGCCGACGATCACGGTCAGCATCGTCACCGCCAGCAAATAGGACAGTATGACCCATTGCGCCGCCGCGAAGGACGCGCCGAACGCCTGCGCCAGAGCGGGCAGGGCGGCGTTGGCGATACTGGTGGCGAGCGACGGCAGCAGCACCGCAAACGACAGGCCAAGCATCGGCAGCGGAGATGTCCTGTCCGGACGGATGCGGGCGATCATGACGGTCTCCTTGTCTCGATGGATCAGGAGAGGCATGCTGCCACTTCAAGTTCAGTTGAGGTCAAGGATGAAAATGCCCGATATCGCCGAGGTGGCCAAAGCATCCGGCCTGCCCGCCTCGACCCTGCGATTCTACGAGGAGAAGGGCCTGATCGAGTCGCTCGGGCGTCGCGGGCTCCGCCGCACTTTTGATCCGGCGGTGATCGAGCGGCTGTCGCTGATCGGGCTCGCGCGGATGGCGGGTTTCTCGCTCGACGAGATCGCCGCAATGTTCGGCTCCGCGCTTACCGTGGACCGCGACCTGCTGGCAGCGAAGGCCGACGAGCTCGACCGGAAGATCCGGGAGCTTGCCGCGTTGAAACGCGGCCTGGAGCACGCCGCCGCCTGCCCGGCGCCGAACCATATGGAATGCCCGTCCTTCCGGCGGCTGGTGAAGATTGGCGCCAAGCGCGCGCGAAAGAGGTCAAAGCCCCTCTCCCGTTAAGGGAGAAGGGCTGGAATGGTCAGAACGCCTCTTCGGGCATGTCCATCATCGAGGCCTTGCCGGCCTTGATCGCGGTCAGCAGCCCCGCGACCTGGGGCAGGATGCGTTCGTAGAAGAAGCGAACCGTGACCATCTTGGCGGCGTAGAAGCCGTCCGGGTCCTGGCCCATCATCGTCTTGATGCCAGCGATCTTGGCCGAGCGGGCGAAAAGATAGGCGATCGCGACGAGGCCCAGCAGACGGAGGTAATCGGACGAGGCGGCGCCCGCCTCCTCCGGATCGGCCATGCCCTTCTGGGCGATCGTCGCGGTGGCGAGCTGGAGCGCACCGAACGCCTTTTCCAGCGCGTCGATCATCTTCTCCATGCCCGGCGTCGACTTGTTCTTCTCGATATATTCGGCGACCGGATGGAAGAAGCTGCGCAGGTAGCGGCCACCATGGGCCGGCAGCTTGCGGCCGACCAGATCGAGCGCCTGGACGCCGTTGGTGCCTTCATAGATCATCGCGATGCGGGCATCGCGGGCATATTGCTCGACGCCATGCTCGCGGATGTAGCCATGGCCGCCATAGGTCTGCACCGCGAGATGAGCGGCCTCATGCCCCAGATCGGTGAGCAGCGCCTTGACCACGGGGGTCATCAGCGCGGTCATGTCCTCGGCGCGCTGACGGATCTCCGGATCCTCCGAATGCCGCTCGGCGTCCAGCGCCCGCGCGACCCACATGCTCAGCGCGCGGCAGCCCTCGGTATAGGCGCGCATCGTCATCAGCATGCGGCGCACATCGGGGTGGACGATGATCGGATCGGCGGCGAGATCGGGACGCTTGGGGCCGGTCAGCGCGCGGCCCTGGATGCGATCCTTGGCATAGGCGACCGCGGCTTGATAGGCGGCGGCACCGACGCCGAGACCCTGGACGCCGACCGAGACGCGCTCGGTGTTCATCATCGTGAACATCGCGGCCAGGCCCTGGTGCGGTTCGCCGACCAACCAGCCGGTCGCATCGTCGAAGCTCATCTGGCAGGTCGCCGAGGCCTTGAGGCCCATCTTGTGCTCGATGCCGGTGCACTGCACGCCGTTGCGCGGGCCGATCGAGCCATCTTCCTTGATCAGGAATTTGGGCACGACGAACAGGCTGATCCCCTTCACGCCCTTGGGCGCGTCGGGCAGGCGGGCGAGGACGAGGTGGATGATGTTCTCGGTCAGATCATGGTCGCCGGCCGAGATGAAGATCTTGTTGCCGGTGATCTTGAAGCTGCCATCCTCCTGCGGCACCGCTTTGGTGCGCAGCATGCCGAGATCGGTGCCGCAATGCGGCTCGGTCAGGCACATGGTTCCGGACCAGGTGCCCTCGACCATCTTGGGCAGGAAGCGCTCCTGGATATCAGGGCTGGCATGCGCCTTGATCGCAGTGGTGCCGCCATGGGTGAGCCCCGGATAGAGGCCAAAGCTGAGATTGGCCGAGCTGATCATCTCCTCGACCAGCTTGTTCACCGTCTCGGGCAGGCCCTGCCCGCCCCATTTGGGATCGTTGGCCAGTGCGCACCAGCCGCCTTCGCGGAACTGGTCATAGGCCTGCTTGAAGCCCTTGGGCGTGCGGACGACGCCGTTTTCCCAGGTGCAGCCTTCCTCGTCGCCGCTCATGTTGAGCGGCAGCAGCACGTCATGCGCAAGCTTTGCCGCCTCCTCCAGCACGGCGTCGATCAGGTCGGGGGTGAACTCGGCATGGGCGGGAAACGTCCCGAAGCCGTCCTTGGCGAACAGCTCATGGATCAGAAAGCGCATGTCGCGCAGCGGGGCTTCATAGACTTGCATCGTCTTACTCTCCCTAGGTCCTCCCCGGTACGGGGAGGGGGACCGCGAAGCGGTGGAGGGGGGCCGTATCCTCGCAACGCCCGGTTGCGTCCAGTCTCACTCCCCCTCCACCATCCTTCGGATGGTCCCCCTCCCCGTACCGGGGAGGAATAATCAATTCCGCAGCGGCTTGCCGGTGGTCAGCATCGTCTCGACCCGCGCCATCGTGCGCGGATCGCGGACCCGCTTCATGAAGGCGGCGCGTTCGAGCGCCAGCATATCCTCCTCGCTCACCACGTCGACCAGATCGGCATCACCGCCGGTCAGCACGCCGGCGAGCGCGTCGGAAACGACAACGTCATAGTCGGTCGCGAGCCCGCGCTTGTGGAAGCCCTCAGCCGCCATGCCGAGCGCGACCCGGCCGCTTGCGCCCGGCAGGCGGAACACCGGCGGCTCGGGCGGCTTGTAGCCATCGACCAGGGCCAGCGCCCTGGCCTTCGCGTCGGCCAGCAGCCGATCGCGGTTCATGGTGATGCCGTCGTCCTTGCGCAGGAACAGCAGTTCCTTCGCCTCGGCTGCCGACTTGGCGACGGTCGCGGTCGAGATGGTCTCGAACGCCTTGGCCACCGCCGGCATCGGGCCGCGCGGCAACAGACCAGACTTCACCCAGCGATCGATATATTCGCCGCAGCCGCCCCAGCCAGGGACGAGGCCGACCCCGCATTCGACCAGCCCGATATAGCTTTCGGCATGCGCCTGGATCGCATCCGAATGCAGCAATATCTCGCAGCCGCCGCCCAGCGCCAGGCCGGCCGGGGCCGAAACCACCGGGAAGGGCGCATATTTGAGCGCCTTATAGGCCTGCTGTCCGCCGCTCACGAGCTTGTCGATCTCGCCCCAGGCGGCGATATTCACCGCGAACAGGGCGAGGCCGAGATTGGCGCCGGCCGAGAAATTGCCGCCCTCATTATAGACGACCATCGCCTTCATCGAAGTGGCAACATGCGCGATCGCCTTGCCCAGCAGGCCAAGCATCTCGCCGTCCAGCGCGTTCATCTTCGAAGTGAACTCGAAGCAGGCGACACCGTCGCCGATATCCCAGAGCGCCGCCGCGCCGTTCTTCATGATCGGCTTGGATGCCAGTTTGACATCCTCGAGCAGCAGCACGCCGTCGGGGCGGACGACGTCATGATAGGCGCCGTCGAGACCCAGATAGCGGCGCTTGCCACCTTCGACACGGTAGAAGCTGCCGTCACCCACGGTCGCCAGTATCGCCGGCACCGGTCGGCCCTCGCTCGCCAGCCGCTCGGCGAAAGCTTTGGCGCCGAGCTGGTCGATCAGCTCGAACGGGCCATATTTCCAGTTATAGCCGAGCTTCATCGCGTCATCGATCGCGACGATATCGTCGGCGATGGTGCCGACCAGACTCGCAGCATAGCTGAGCACCTGGCCCAGCACCGCCCAGGCGAAGTCGCCGGTCTTGCCGGGCATGGCGACGAGTTGCGGCAGCTTGGCGCGCGGCGCCTCCGCCTTGATCGTCGGACGATATTCGCCGGTGGCAAGATCGAGCGCTTCCTTGCGCTTCCCGGCCTCGCGGTTGATCCGGTAGAAACCACCCTTGCCCTTGCGGCCGGTATAGCCCTCCGCGATCATCTTCTCGACCAGCGGGATCGGCCGCACCGTGGCGATATAGGGATCGTCCTTGGGCAGGGTATCCGCGAAGCTCTTGAGCAGCAGCGGCATCAGATCGATGCCGACCAGATCGAGCAGGCCGAAGATGCCGGTCTTGGGCACGCCCATCGGCTTGCCGCCGATCGCGTCGGCTTCCTCGATCGCGAGCCCCAGATCGGTGGCCGCGTTGACCGCGACCTGCAGCCAGTAGCTGCCGATACGGTTGGCGATGAAACCCGGGGTGTCCTTGGCGAGCACGACCCGCTTGCCCATGGCCCGGTCGATGAAGGCGCCGACACGCGCGACGGTCGCCGGATCCGACTTCGGACCGACGACCATCTCCAGCAGCTGCATGTAGCGCGGCGGGTTGAAGAAATGGGTGATCAGGAAATCGGCGACGAAGGCCTCCGACCGCCCCTCGATCAGCCGCCCGAGCGGAATAGTCGAGGTGTTGGACGAGACGGCGGTGCCGGCCTTCCTGACCTTCTCGAGCCTGGCGTAGAGATCCTGCTTCAGGTCGAGCCGTTCGATGATCGCCTCGACGATCCAGTCGCATTCGGCGACGCGGGCGAGGTCATCCTCGATATTGCCGGTCTCGACCAGCTTCGCCGCCGCCTTCGACATGAAGGGGGCGGGGTCGGCCTTGAGCATCCTGGCGACCGCCCCCTCGGCGATGGCGCTGCGGTTCGCGCCCTCCCTGGGAACGATATCGAGCAGCAGCACCGGCACGCCGGCATTGGCCACCTGCGCGGCGATGCCGGCGCCCATGGTGCCGGCGCCGATCACGCAGACCTTCCTGATCGGCTCCATGGTCACACCGCCTCCAGCACGGTGGCGATGCCCTGGCCGCCGCCGATGCACTGGGTGGCGAGGGCATATTTGCCGCCCTCGCGCTTCAGCAGCGACGCCGCCTTGCCGACGATGCGCGCGCCGGTAGCGCCGAGCGGATGGCCGATCGCGATCGCGCCGCCATCGAGGTTGATCGTCTCAGGCTTGAGGCCGAGTTCGTTCGAACAGGCGAGCGCCTGGCTGGCGAAGGCCTCGTTCAGCTCCACGACGTTGAGGTCGCCCACCGCGAGCCCCGCCCGCTCCAGCGCCTTGCGCGAGGCGGAGACGGGACCGATTCCCATGATCTCTGGCTCACAGCCCGACACCGCGACGCTCCTGATCCGCGCGAGGATGGTGAGGCCGTTGGCCTTCGCATAATCCTCGCTGGTCACCAGCACCGCGGCGGCGCCGTCGGTCAGCGGCGAACTGGTACCCGCGGTCACCGAGCCATTGGCATCGAAGGCGGGCTTGAGCGTGGCGAGCGCCTCGGCGGTCGTCTCGGGCCGGAGCACCCCGTCAGTGTCGACCTGGCCCTTCTTCGTCCGGATCGGGACGATTTCATCCTTCAGCCGGCCACCTTCGCGTGCGGCGGCGGCCTTCTTCTGGCTCTCGACCGCGAAGGCCTCCTGCGCCGCGCGGGAGACCTGGAACTGGGTGGCGACATTCTCGGCGGTGTCGCCCATGCCGATATAGGCGCCGGGCCGCTTCTTCGCGAGTTCCGGGCTGGGGAGCGGGTTGTAGCCCATCATCGGCACCCGGCTCATGCTCTCGACGCCCGCGCAGACGAACACCTCGCCCGCCCCGATCGCGATCTGGCCGGCGGCGATGTGGACCGAGCTCATCGACGAGCCGCAGAAGCGGTTGACCGTCATGCCGCCCACCTTGAGCGGCAGGTCAGCCAGAAGCCCGATCAGCCGGGCGACGTTCAGGCCCTGCTCGGCTTCCGGAAAAGCGCAGCCGAGAACGATATCCTCGATATCCTCCGGTTTGACGCCGGTTTTCTCGATCAAGCCGCGAATCACCTGCGCGGCCAGGTCATCGGGTCGCACCCGGGCGAGATCCCCCTTGTTCGCAAGGTGGAAAGGCGAACGCGCATAACCCGCGATCACGGCATTGGTCATGGAACCGTCTCCTCCGGCGCGGCTTTTATGCAACAGCCGCGCATGATTTCTCTTAAAGGTATGAAGATTACCCTATACGTCAACCCCTTTTTGTGCAATCGATGCTGCATCGAAAAGGTTGACCCGGTCGCAGCATCGGGCGCCCTACAAGAGGATGATACAGGCGATGAGCATCACTCTGTTGGCCCTTGCCGCCGCCGCAGCCGCCAGCCCTGACGCAGTGGTCGGGCGCTGGAAGACTGAAACCCGCAACGGCATCGTAGAGATCACACGCTGCGGCGCTTCGCTATGCGGTAAGTTACTGAGCTCCGACGGCATCAACGCCAATCCCGCGCTCAAGGACAGCAACAACAAGGACGAGAAGCTGCGCGGCCGTCCGCTCAAGGGTCTGCAGATCCTGGGCGGCTTCAGCTTCAAGGACGGCGTGTGGAACGGCGGCACCATCTACAACGCCGAGGACGGCAAGACCTATGACGCGCGGATCACCTCGGTCGATCCCAATATGTTGAAACTCCGGGGGTGCATCTTCGTGCCCCTGTGCAAGAACCAGACCTGGACCCGGGTGCGTTAAGACGCCGGGACGCGAAGAGGAGGAACCCATATATGATGCACAAGACCATTCGCAGCATCGCCCTGGCAGGCACGGCCTCGACGATAGCGCTGCTCGGTGCGGGCGCGGCCAGCGCTTCGGCCTTCTATCTGCAGGAGCAATCGGTACGGGCGGCCGGACGCGCCTTTTCGGGCGAGGCCGCCGATCAGGGCGCCTCGTCGCTCTGGTGGAACCCGGCGGCGATCGCCGGCAACGAGAGCAGCAGCATCTATGGCGGCATCAGCGCGATCCTTCCCAAGGGCAAGGTCGCCAACGTCAACACCCGTATCATCCGGCCCGGCCAGGCGCCCGCGGCGGTCGGCGGCAATCAGGTGTCGGTCAACCCGCTCAACAAGGGCTTCCTGCCCTCGGGCGCGATCGGCTACAAGCTGAACGACCAGTGGGCGATCGGCCTGTCCATCACCGCGCCCTACAGCTTCGCGACCAACTATGAGAATAACAGCTGGGCGCGCTACACCGCCGACAAGACCAAGCTGACTACCTTCGACCTGCAGCCGACCATCGCCTTCGCGCCCTCGCCGATGATCGGCATCGGCATCGGCCTGAACGCCGAGTACAGCAAGGCATCGCTGTCCAACTCGCTGCCCAATCTGTCGCCGCTGCTTGCCGACGGCCACCAGACGCTGCGCGGCAAGGGCTGGGACTTCGGCTGGTCGGTGGGCGCCCAGCTCCACCCGAGCCCGATGATCGACCTCGGCCTGAGCTACAAGTCCTCGGTCAAGCATGTGCTGAAGGGCAGCATCACCACCGCCGGGTTGCTTGGCCCGCTCGCCGGCCAGAACGGCCGCATCAACGGCGTCAAGGCCAGCTTCCGCACGCCGTGGCAGGCCGTTGCCAGCGCCCGCATCCATGCCACGGAGGCGCTGACGCTGAACGGTCAGATCGTCCGTGCCGGCTGGAAGAAGTTCGACGCGATCCGCCTCGCCGCGCCGCTGAACGTCGCGCTGGACCAGAATTACAAGAACAGCTGGAGCTATGCGGTCGGCGTCGATTATGACGTCTCGCCGGAGTGGACGATGCGTGGCGGCATCCAGATCGACAAGACGCCGACCCAGGACGGCTCGCGCGACGCGCGCGTGCCCGACGCCAGCCGCGTCAACTTCGCGCTCGGCACCTCGTACAAGATCACCGAGGCGATCACCGTCGACGCCGCCGCCAACTATGTCGATTTCAAGAACGAGACGATCGACAGGCCGGGCGGCTTCTATCCCGGCACCCCGGCGCAGACGATAATCCTGCCGGCCGGGCAACTCCGCGATGCCCGCGCCATCATCCTCGCGCTCGGCGCCCGGATGACCTTCTGACACAGGAGACCTGAGCAGCCATGACCTCCGGCGACACCGTGGCACCCCCGAAATCCCCCCGTCGCGGTGCCGCATCCCCGGACGGCGGGGACGTGCCAGCGTCCCCGCCGATTCCGCCCCGGCTGCTGACCGACCTGATCGATGCCGCGGTGCGCGACCATGGGGGGCGCACCGCGATCGACTTCCTCGGGCGGACATGGCGCTATGCCGAGATCGGCGCCATGGTCGATCGCGCCGCCGCCGGCCTGCAGGCGATGGGGGTGGGACCCGGCGTGCGTTTCGGCCTGTGCCTGCCCAACACCCCTTATTTCGTGGTGCTCTATTTCGCAGCGCTGCGCTGCGGGGCGACGATCGTCAATTTCAATCCGCTCTATGTCGAGCATGAGCTGAAACACCAGATCCGCGATTCGGGCACCACCGTCATGGCGGTGATCGATGTCGCCTCCATCCACGCCAAGATCGCCGCGATCGCCCAGGAAAGCGGGCTGGAGAAGATCATCGTCTGTCCGATGACGGAGATATTGCCCCCGCTTCTCTCGATCCTCTACCGCCTGTTCAAGCGCGGCGAGATCGCCCGCCCGCCCCGGGACGGGCGCCATGTCACCTTCGCCGACATCCTCGCCGGCGGCGACGGCTTCCGGCCCGTGCCGATCGACCCGGACGATGTCGCGGTGCTCCAATATACCGGCGGCACCACCGGCGTCCCCAAGGGCGCGATGCTGACCCATGCCAATCTGACCGCCAACAGCCGCCAGATGATCCTGCACGTCGCGGGAACCAAGGCCGGGGATCCCGCGCGGCAGGATCGGATCATGGGCGTATTGCCGATGTTCCACGTCTTCGCCCTGACGACGGTGCTCAACTTCTCGATCGACACCGCCGCGCTGATGATCCTGTTGCCGCGCTTCGAACTGAAGCAGTTCCTGAAGACCGCGAAGCGCACCCGGCCGACCAAGCTGCTCGCCGTGCCGACCATGCTGACCGCGATCAACAAGGCGGCGGCCGAGCGGCCGATCCACTTCGACGATCTCGACTTCTGCGTTTCGGGCGGCGCGCCCCTGCCCTTCGACGTGCGCGCCGAGTTCGAGCGGCTGACCGGCGCCCGCGTGGTGGAGGGATATGGCCTGTCGGAAACCTCCCCGATCCTGACCTGCAATCCCTGCGAGGGCGAGGTTAAGGACAACAGCGCCGGCCCGGCCTTCCCCGGCACCATCATCGAGATCCGCAGCCTCGAAGACCCGCACCAGCTGATGCCGGTGGGCCAACGCGGCGAAGTCTGCGCACGCGGGCCACAGGTGATGAAGGGCTATTGGAACAAGCCCGAGGAGACCGCCAAGGTGTTCGTCGATGGCGCGATCCGCACCGGCGATGTCGGCTATCTCGACGAGGACGGCTATCTTTTCCTGGTCGACCGGATCAAGGACGTCATCATCTGCGGCGGCTATAACGTCTATCCGCGCGTGATCGAGGAAGCGCTCTATGAACATCCGGCCGTGCTGGAAGCGGTGGTGATCGGCGTCGCCGACGCCTATCGCGGCCAGGCGCCCAAGGCCTTCGTGGTGCTGCGCCCCGGCCAGCAGGCGAGCATTGACGACCTGAGCGAATTCCTCAAGACACGCGTCTCCAAGATCGAAATGCCACGCGAGATCGAAATCCGTACCAGCCTGCCCAAGACGCTGATCGGCAAGCTTTCGAAGAAGGAACTGGTTGCCGAGGAGGCCCGCAAGGCCTCCCCCGCAAGCTGATCCATGACGAAGCATGACCCCAGCGGTGGAGACCGCCAGCCGCTCCGCAGCATCCAGGATGTCGCCGACGAACTGGGCATAACCAGCCGCGCGATCCGCTTCTACGAGGACAAGGGACTGCTGGAGCCGCAGCGCGTGGGAACCATGCGGGTCTATTCGAAGCGCGAGGTCGGCCGGCTCCAGCTGATCCTGCGCGGCAAGCGGCTGGGGTTCAGCCTGCGTGAGATCAAGGAGTTCCTTGACCTCTACACGGTGGACGAACTGCACCTGGAACAGACCAAGCGGCTGCTCGCCCAGACCAGCGAACGGATCGATGCCCTCGAACTCCAGCGGCATGCGCTTGAGCAGACCCTCGACGAACTGAAGGATATTGTCCGCCAGTGCCGTGAGAGGATCGCCGAGGCCGGCTGAGGCCGTCCCCTATCGCATATCGACGCCCTGCCGGCGAAACCAGCCGTCGAGCCCGAAACACTCATGATCAGACTGCGTCGGATCGGCCGCTCCATCTGATTGTTTCAGCGCGGTTGCCGCGCCGGCAGACGTTTCTTCCGGCACGCCTCCCCGAATGCCCGGAGCGAATTTCCCGACAAGAATTTTTTTTGATCGCGGGGATGGCGGGTTTTGCGCTGTCGCTCGTCTTTCCCTTTAACCCGGGCGCGACTCGGGATGGGGGAGAGATCGTGGCGTGGCAGAAAAGTCACAGCACCTTCTCTTTTAACAAACATGTAAGAATTGAGATTGCCGACTCGCGATCAGGCCGTAGTCTGAAAAAATCAAAAGACGGACAGGGAGCTTAGATTCGAGTATAGTGGCATTATTATTTGCCAGAAACTCCGCATTTTTGCGGACATTGGCCTATGTCATCTCGAATAAATTCATCTAATACTTCCAGATACTGTCACTTTCAAAGGGAAGGTGTCCTGAAAGATTCTCGCAATCTTTTGGGGGCGCACATGAAAAGAACAGGTCTCGTTTCCTTCACCGCGCTGGCGCTCGCCAGCCTTTCTGCCTCGGCCGCAATGGCCCAGACGCTTCCGGCGGAGGCCGGCGAGGCGACCGACGAGGGAGCCACCATCATCGTCACGGGCACCCGCGCGAGTGGAATTACCGCCGCGGAAAGCCCGACGCCGATCAAGCTGCTCGGTGCCGATGCGATCGAGAAGGTCGGCCAGCCCAACCTCAACCAGGCGCTGACCCAGCTCGTCCCCTCCTTCGTCGCCCAGGCCTTCGGCGGCGACATGGCGAACCAGACTCTGCAGGCCCGCCTGCGCGGCCTCAGCCCGAACCACACGCTGGTGCTGGTCAACGGCAAGCGCCGCCACACCACCGCCAATTTCGCGGTGCTGAGCGGCCCGTTCCAGGGCGGCGCCTCGGCCGATCTCGACCTGATCTCGCCCCAGGCGATCCAGCGAATCGAGGTGCTCGAACAGGGGGCCGCCGCGCAATATGGCTCGGATGCGATCGCCGGCGTCATCAACATCCTGCTCAAGGACAATGACGAGGGCGGCACCGCCGTCGGCAGCTATGGCGAATATTACAAGGGTGACGGCGGCACCTACAACGCCCAGCTCAACCTCGGCACCCGCGTCGGCGAGGCCGGCTGGATCAACCTGACCGGTTTCTATCGTTCGCATGGCCGCAGCCAGCGCGGCGGGCTCGACCGCCGCGTCACCGACATGAACGGCGTGCTGCTGACCACGTTGAGCGCCGCCCAGCGCGCGCTCTATCCGGGCCAGGACGGCTTTCCCTTCGTCAACAAGATCGTCGGCGACGCCAAGTCCCGCCTGTACAACACCAGCTACAATGCCGGCTATGATCTGGGTGACGTGCAACTCTATTCGTTCGGCACCTACAGCCACAAGACGGCCAGCTCGATCCAGAACTTCCGCCTCGCCGATCGGGTCATCCGATCGCCCGTGCTGGGCGTCGCTGGCACGCTGACAACGCCGGGCGTGATCCTGTTCGACAATACCGGATTCGACCCGACCGAGGAGATCAGCGAGGACGATTTCGGCATCACCGGCGGCGTCAAGGGCGAGACGATGGGCTGGAAGTGGGACCTTTCCACCACCTACGGCAAGGACAAGGTCAAGCTCTACACCCGCAACAGCGCCAACGCCTCGTTGTTCGTCGACACCGGCTTCACCCCGACCGATTTCTATGACGGCCAGTTCATCAACGAGGAACTGACCCTTAACGCCGATTTCGGCAAGGAATTCGACGTCGGCATGGTCGAGCCAATGAACGTCGCCTTCGGCGCCGAATATCGCAAGGGCACCTATTCGATTGGGTCGGGCGATCCGGGCTCCATCTACAAGGAGGGCGGCCAGTCCTATCCAGGCTTCCGGCCGACCGACGCCGGCAGCCACAGCCGGAAATCCTATTCGGCCTATATCGATCTGGCGCTGATGCCGGCCGATGGCCTCAAGCTCGACGTAGCGGGCCGTTACGAGCATTATTCGGACTTCGGGAGCAAGGTGATCGGCAAGATCACCGGCCGCTATGACATCACCGATGGCTTCGCGCTGCGCGGCACGGTGTCGAACGGCTTCCGCGCCCCGACCCTGGCCGAGAGCTTCTATTCGGCGACCAACGTCGCCCCGACCTCGGCGACGGTGCAGCTGCCTGCCAATTCGGCGGCGGCCAAGCTGGTGGGCTTCCAGAACCTCAAGCCCGAGAAGTCCACCACGTTCAGCGCCGGTTTCGTCGCCGAACCGGTCGACAAGCTGACTGTCACGGTCGATGCCTATCAGATCAAGGTGAAGGACCGGATCATCGGTTCGGGTTCGATCGCGGGCAAGATCAGCGGCGTGGTCTGCAGTCCCGCGGCCAACCCGTCGGGCTGCCCGTTCGACGGCAACCTGATCCTCGGCGCGATCGCGGCACAGGGCAACATCCTCGATCCCACCGTCGGCGACGTCAGCATCGCGGTGTTCACCAACGGCGTCGACACCCGCACCCGCGGCATCGACCTGACGGCGTCCTACCCGATGAGCATGGACTTCGGTTCGATCAACTGGACGCTGAGCGCCAACTACAACGAGACCAAGATCACCAAGGTCTCGATCGACCCGCGCCTGATCGATGCGATCGCGATCAGCATCATCGAGAAATCGTCGCCCAAGTGGAAGGTGATCGCCGGCGCCACCTTCACCTCGGGCCCGCTCTCCATCACCCTGCGCGAGGCGCTCTACGGCCCCACCTCGCAGCTTACCCGTCCGTCGGGCGCCTATCTCGGCCCGGTCGGCGGCTACTACAAGGTTGAGGTCGGCACCTCGGCGCTCACCGACCTCGAAGTCAGCTACGAACTGGTCAAGGACCTGACACTGACCGCCGGCGCGAACAACCTGTTCAACAAGAAGCCCGAGAAGGTCTACAACGTCACCCTGGCCAACGGCACCGGCCTGCGCCCGGTCACCGGCTCCAACGTCTGGAACCAGCCGCTCACCTTTGGCCCCTACGGCTTCAACGGCGGTTATTATTATGGCCGCATCACCCTGAAGTTCTGATCGGCTTCCCCTTCTGGCCGGGAGTGAATCCGTTCGCTCCCGGCCTTTGCTTTCACTAGTGTAACCACAGACTGATTCCAGAAGGATGGATGATGGGCGACCTTGATATGGGCATGGCCTCGAACGGCCTGACCCGCCGCTTTTTCCTGGAAAGACTTGGCCGGATGGGCGGCACGGCGATGCTGCTCGCGGGCATGGACGCGCTGGGCTTCGGGATCGGATCGGCACTGGCCGCGCCGCCGAAGCTGGAGGGCAAGCCGAGGAAGAACCGGGTGGTGATCCTCGGCGCCGGCAATGCGGGCCTTGCCTCCGCATATGAACTCACCCAGGCCGGCTATCAGGTAACGGTAATCGAGGCGCGCAGCTTCCCGGGCGGCCGCGCCCAGACCGCGCGCAAGGGCTTCAGCTTGACCGAGCTGGGCGGTGCTACCCAGAATTGCGATTATGACGACGGGCTCTACATCAATCATGGCCCGTGGCGGATTCCCTACCACCATCATTCGACGCTCCACTACACCCGCAAGTTCGGCGTGCCGCTGGAGCTGTTCAACAACGACAACGACGCCAGCTTCCTGTTCTTCGAGAAGGGCAAGGGACCGCTGGCCGGCAAGCCCGTCCGCAAGGGCGAGGTCGCGGCCGACATGCTCGGCTATTCGTCGGAGATACTGGCCAAGCTGTCGAAGCAGGGCGCGCTCGACAGCCAGATGGGCGCCGAGGACAAGGAACGCTTCATCGAGTTCCTGACCGAGTTCGGCCATCTGTCGAAGAAGGACCTCAACTATACCGGCACGCCGGGCCGGGGCTTCCTGGTCGATCCGGGCGCGGGCACTGATCCCGGCCCCGGCAAGCCGTCGGCCCCGCACAAGCTCAACGATCTGCTCGACAGCGGCCTGTGGCACATGCTGCACAGCGTCGCCGAATGGGAGCAGCAGCGCACCATGTTCCAGCCGGTCCAGGGCATGGAGCAGATTCCCAAGGCGATCGCGCGGCATCTGCCGGACGGGATGATCCGCTATTCGACCGAGGTGCAGCGCATCCGACAGAGCCCCAAGGGCGTGACCGTCGATGTGATGCGCGACGGCCAGCCCGAGACGATCGCCGCCGACTGGTGCATCTGCACCATCCCGCTATCGGTTCTGAAGACCATCGACCATGGCCTGTCGCCCGCCTTCGCCGAGGCGATGGCGAAATGCGCCTATGCGCCGGTCGGCAAGATCGGCCTCCAGATGAAGCGCCGATTCTGGGAGGAGGATCATTCGATCTACGGGGGCCATGTCTTCTGCGACAATCCCGACATTAACAATATCGCGCTGCCCTCCACCGGCTGGCAGGGACAGAAGGGCGTGCTGCTGGGTTACTATAATTTCGGTCCCAACGCCGCGAAGGTCTCGGCCAGGTCGCCCGCCGACCGCGCCGCGCTGGCGCTCGACTATGGCCAGAAGATATTTCCCGCCTACAAGGAGAGCTACGAGACCAGCTTCTCGGTCGCCTGGCACCGGGTGAAGTACAACCTCGGCGGCTGGGGGATGTGGAGCGACGAGGCGCGTGCCACCGCCTATCCGCTGCTCACCGAGCCCGACGGAAGACTCTATCTGGCCGGCGAACATATGAGCTATATCGGCGGCTGGCAGGCCGGTGCGTTCGAAAGCGCATGGCAGCAGGTCGAACGGCTCCACGCCCGCGCGATGAAAGGATGAGAGCCGTGCGTATCCTGACCTGCCTGCCGCTGCTGGCGGCCGCCTTCGCCGTCTCCGCGCAGACCACCCACGCCCCGACCGTCGCCGCCGCGCCCGATCCGGCGCTTGATCCCGCCAGGGTGTTCAGCGACAATTGCGCCGCCTGCCACCAGGAGGACGGCAAGGGAATCGAGGGCGCCTTCCCTGCCCTTGCCGGCGACAAGTTCGTCCTGGAGGGCCCCGATCCGGTGATCCACGTCGTGCTGGAGGGCCGGGGCGGCATGCCCACCTTCAAGGCCGATCTCACCGATGCTCAGATCGCCGCCGCCGTCACCTATATCCGCACCAGCTGGGGCAATGCCGCATCGCCGGTGACAGCCGAAACGGTGGCAGCGATCCGATCGGGCGAAGCACCCAGGCCCGACGCCACCAAGATCATTTCCGCCCATTGATTCCTGAAGGAGACTGCCATGAAGACCAAGATGATCGCAGCCGCCATCCTCGCCACCGCCCTGGCCGCGCCCGCGCTCGCCGCCCCGGCCCCCGTCAACCGCATCACCAGCCCCGGCCCCGACGGCAAGCCGGGCCTGATCCTCAAGGGGGTGATCGTCCCGGCAGGCTACGAGACCTTCTACCTGTCGGGCCAGCTCGCCGATCCGATCGATCCGGCCAAGAAGGAGACGATGGACGATTTCGGGGACACCAAGACCCAGACGATCAGCACGATCAAGAAGATCAAGGCGCTGCTGGAAGCGCAGGGCTACGCGATTACCGATGTCGTCAAGATGCAGGCCTTCCTCGCCGCCGATCCCAAGCTGGGCAAGATCGACTTCGCGGGCTTCAACGCCGGCTTCAAGGAGTATTTCGGATCGGCCGACAACCCCAACACGGTCTCGCGCTCGACCTTCCAGGTCGCCAACCTCGTCTCTCCGGTCTTCCTGGTCGAACTGGAGGTGACCGCGGTGAAGGCACCGAAGAAATAAGCTTCAGCCCCGTCACGCGAAAGCGGGCCCCTCTCCTTCGGGAGCGGGGCCCTTTTCTTTGCCCTTGAACCGGAGCCGGTACGACCCCACCATGGAAAGTGGAGGAGGTTTAACGGAGCAACGCCATGCGCCGGATGATCGCCCTTGCCCTGATCGTTCTGACCCCTTCGCCCATCCTTGCCCAGCCGGGGCCCGACCCGGCGAAGATCTACGCCGAGAATTGCGCGCGCTGCCACCAGCTCAGCGGCAAGGGGCTGGAGGGCGCCTATCCCGGCCTGGCCGGGGACAGGATCACCACCGGCCCCGCGCCCGCCGCGATCCGCCTGGTCCTCGACGGGAAGGGCGAGATGCCGGCCTTCCGCAATCGGCTGAGCGACGCCGAGATGGCGGCGGCGCTCAGCTACGCCCGGACGAGCTGGGGCAATATGGCCGGCGCGGTGACCGGACAGGAGGTCACGAAAGCGAAGGCGGCAGCAAAATAGCGTCGCTCCGGTGGAGGCCGGGGCGACCGACGGAGACTTAGACGATCTCCACCACATCCCCGGGTGACAGCTGCGGCAGCAGACCCAACAGCGCGTCCCTCTCCACCGCCACGCATCCCGCCGTCGGGCGGCCTTCGCTGCAGTGGAGGAACACCGCGCTTCCCAGACCCTGAACCGGGGGCGCATCATTGTGGCCGAGCACCACGATCACGTCATAGGCGCCGTCCTCCCGCACCAGCCGTTCGGCCGAGAAGCGATGGGGGTGGCGCACCGGCCGGTTATATTGGGGATCGCCGGGGCCATCCGACCAGCCATCCTCCGCCCTGATCCAGCGCCACGGCAGACGCAGCCCCGGCGGCGGGGAGGCGGCACCCGGCCGGAACAGCACGGTACGGAT
Source organism: Rhizorhabdus dicambivorans (assembly GCF_002355275.1). Lineage (NCBI taxonomy): Bacteria > Pseudomonadati > Pseudomonadota > Alphaproteobacteria > Sphingomonadales > Rhizorhabdaceae > Rhizorhabdus > Rhizorhabdus dicambivorans. The sequence continues at coordinate 4,897,049 of NZ_CP023449.1, forward strand.
CGGCCAGCGCCCCAGCGGGGTCGCCCCGTCGCCCTCGCGCTTGTCGGCGGCGGGCAGCGCGCCTGCACGGCCGATCGCGCAGGGAATGAGGGTGCCGTCCGGTGCGGTGAGGGTCAGCGTCGCGCTGTCGACCCTCAGCCCACTCACAGGACGTGGCCGGTGCGGTCGCGCTTGGTGGCGAGATAGGCGCTGTTGTGCGGATTCTCGCCCATGCGGTGCGCCACCCGCTCGACCACCTCGATCCCCGCGCCTTCGAGGCCGGCGACCTTCTGCGGATTGTTGGTGAGCAGCCGGACCCTGAGCTGGCCGAGCAGCGACAGCATCCGCGCCGCCACCCGGAAATCGCGCTCGTCCACCCCGAAGCCCAGCCGGAGATTGGCGTCGACCGTGTCGAAGCCCTGATCCTGCAAGGCATAGGCGCGCAGTTTATTGATCAGGCCGATGCCGCGCCCTTCCTGACGCAGATAGAGGAGGATACCCCAATTGGCCTCGGTCATCGCCGCCAGCGCGCCGCCAAGCTGCGGCCCGCAATCGCATTTGAGCGAGCCCAGCACGTCGCCGGTCAGGCATTCGCTGTGGAGGCGGACCAGCGGCGGGGTACCGTCGGGCGTGCCGATGATCAGCGCGACATGCTCGGCGGCGTCGGCGACATGGCGGAAGGCGACGATCTCGGCCTTCTCGCTGACCGCAACCGGCAAGCGCGCCTGCGAGGCGATGACGAGATGCGCCGGGTCCTCATAATCGTCGAGCGCCTCGGCCGACAGCTCGGCCTCGGCCGCCCCGTCATTCTTCACGAACAGCGCCGGCAGCAGCCCGGCGAGGCGCGCCAGCCGGAGCGCCGCCTCGGCCGCCTCCGGCGCCTCGACCGCCTTGGCGCGGAACGGTCCCTTCAGCGGGGTCGCCAGGTCGCGCACCGGATCGGCCAGTGCGATCGCCACCGGCAGGTCCAGCCACGGCACGCGTTCGACCAGCGCCGGGCTGGCCGGATTGGCCGCCTCACGCTGGTTGGCGAGACGCAATGTCTCGGCCCGCGTGGCGGAAAGCAGGACGTCGGCAGCGCCGCCCGTATCGAAATCGGCGAGGGTGACGTCATTGGCCGTCTCGATCGCCAGGGCGACCAGCCGCTTGCCCCCGGCCGACACCGCGACCGGCCAGCCGCGCTTGAGCGCATCGATGGCGCGGGCGGCGTCGCGGGCCATGCTCACACGTCGAGCTCGGTGATCAGCGGGATGTGATCGGAAGGCCGGATCCATGAGCGGCACGGCTCGCAGACATAATGGTTGGTGGCGAGCCTGGCGACCTCGGGGCTGGCCCACATATGGTCGAGCCGGCGGCCGCGATCGGACGCCGCCCAGTCCTGCGCGCGATAGCTCCACCAGGTGAAGAGCCGCGCCGGCGGCGGCACGAAGGTACGGCCCAGGTCGACCCAGTCATGCGCCGCCTGAAGCCGGCCCAGCGTCTCGACCTCGATCGGCGTGTGGCTGACCACGTCGAGCAGCTGCTTGTGGCTCCACACGTCGCATTCGAGCGGGGCGATGTTGAAATCCCCCACCAGCAGCGTCGGCTCCTTCAGATCCTCCGACCAGCGGATCATGCGGCCGAGGAAATCGAGCTTCTGCCCGAACTTCGGATTGAGCGCGCGATCGGGAATGTCGCCGCCCGCGGGCACATAGACATTCTCCAGCCGGATGCCGCAATCGAGCCTGACACCGATGTGCCGCGCCTCGCCATTGTCCTGCCAGTCGTGCCGGCCATTGTCGTGCAGCGGCAGCTTCGAGATGATCGCCACGCCATGATGCATCGGCTGGCCGTTGATCTCGAAATGCGTGTAGCCGATGTCGCGGAACATCTGGAACGGGAAGGTGTCGTCGCGGACCTTGGTCTCCTGCAGGCAGAGGATGTCGACCTGCTGCTCCTCCAGGAACTGCCTGACGATATCGATGCGGGCACGGACCGAATTGATGTTCCAGGACGCGATCTTGAGCTTTGCCATAGGCCGGCGATGTAGCGAGGGGGCGGGGTGAAAGGAAGTGGGGCGGCATCCAAACTTCACCGTCACCCCAGCGAAGGCTGGGGTCCATGTCTCTTTCCACCCGAAATGGCATCTGAGAAGGCGACAGACATGGATGCCAGCCTTCGCTGGCATGACGATATCAGGATTTGACGACCGACATTGACCGACACGGATACCCCCCGCTACCCACCTCGCATGACATCACATCCCGAGCAGCAATATCTCGATGCCATGGCCCGCGCCTGGTATGGCGGCGACGAGCGGGTCGACCGCACCGGCGTCGGCACCAGGGCGACCTTCGGGGTGACGATGCGGTTCGATCTGTCGGACGGCACGGTGCCGCTGATCACCACCAAGAAGATCTTCTGGAAATCCGCGGTGAAGGAGCTGATCTGGTTCCTTTCCGGCGACACCAACATCCGCCCGCTGGTCGGCCAGAACGTCCATATCTGGACCGACTGGCCGCTCGACAAATATCGCAAGGCGACCGGCGAGGATATCGACCGCGACGCCTTCGAACGCCGCATCATCGAGGAGCCCGACTTTGCCGCGCAGTGGGGCGATCTCGGCCCGGTCTACGGCAAGCAATGGGTCGACTGGCCGCGCTACACCCCGGCCGGAGACGGCCTGTTCAGGCGCGAGGAGAAGGGCATCAACCAGATTGCCGAGCTGGTCGAGGCGATCCGCACCAATCCCGGCTCGCGCCGGCTGATCTTCACCGGCTGGAACGTGCCCGAGCTGCCGGGCATGGCGCTGCCGCCCTGCCACATGACCTACCAATATCATGTCGCGGGCGGGCGGCTGTCGGGCATCCTCTACCAGCGCAGCTGCGACCTCGGCCTCGGCTTCCCGTTCAACATATTCGAGGCGGCGCTGCTGATCCGGATGCTCGCCCAGCAGACCGATCTGGAGCCCGGCGAGCTGGTGTGGATGGGCGCCGACACCCATGTCTATTCGAACCACGGCCATCTCGTCGAAGAGCAATTGTCGCGTTCGCCGCGCCCTTTTCCGAAACTGTCCTTCGCCCGCAGGCCGTCGAGCATGTTCGCCTATGCGCCCGATGACTTCGTGATCGAGGGCTATGATCCGCACCCGCACATCAAGGCCGAGGTGGCAGTGTGATTTCTCCGCGCAATCCGTTCGTGTCGAGCGAAGTCGAGACACGCCGGCCAAGCGGAACATCCCTCGACTTCGCTCGGGACGAACGGAAATGAACAAAGCCGAAATCGTCTTCGTCCTGGCCCGGGCGAAGAATGGCGTGATCGGCCGCGACGGCGACCTGCCGTGGCGCATTCCCGCCGACCTGAAGCATTTCAAGGCGCTGACCCAGGGGGCGCCGATGCTGATGGGCCGCAAGACCTTCGAAAGCCTGCCCGGCCTGCTGCCCGGCCGCCGCCATATCGTCCTGACCCGCGACCGCGCGTGGCGGGCCGATGGGGCGGAGGTCGTCCACGACGTCGCGGCGGCGATCACGGCGGCGGGCGATTCCGATCGGCTGTCGGTGGTGGGTGGCGCCGAGATCTACGCGCTGCTGCTGCCCCATGCCGACCGGATCGAACTGACCGAGATCGACGACGCCCCCGAGGGAGATACGGTGGTGCCACCGTTCGATCCGGCGAGGTGGCGGGAGGATGCGCGCGAGGTGCATCCCGCAGCGGATGGGCGGCCGGGATTCGCGTTCCTCACCCTGCGACGACAATGATCTGCAAAGACCGTCACCCCAGCGAAGGCTGGGGTCCATGTCTCTCATCGCCCACTATGGCATCTGAGAAGGCAGCAGACATGGATGCCAGCCTGCGCTGGCATGACGGATTGGGATATAATTGCGCGACACCCCGTCCCTTTCTATACGCCGCCTCATGGAGCGGCTGACATGTGACCGCCCCGTTCCCGAGCATCTGCGCGGGGGCGTGGTGGCGTTGGGGAATTTCGACGGCTTCCATCGGGGGCACCAGGCGGTCGTCGGCGCGGCGGTCGCGCATGGCCGCGCGACCGGCCGGCCGGTGCTGGTCGCCAGCTTCGATCCGCATCCGGTGCGCTATTTCCGGCCCGATACCCCGCCCTTCCGCCTGACCTCGCTGGACCAGCGCGCCGCCCTGTTCGCCGAAGCGGGCGCCGACGCGATGCTGCTGTTCAACTTCAACGAGCGGCTCGCCAATGTCGGGGCGGCGGAGTTCATCTCCGACTGGCTGATCGGGCGCACGGGCGCCGCCCATGTCGTCACCGGCGAGGACTTCACCTTCGGCAAGGGCCGCTCGGGCAATGTCGGCGTGCTCGCCGAACTCGGCGGCCCGCTTGGCCTCACCGCGCAGGCCATCGGACCGGTGAGCGACGCGCGAGGCCCGATATCGTCCAGCCGCATCCGCGAGGCGCTGGTCGCGGGCGATCCGATCGAGGCCGCGCGGCTGCTGACCCGTCCCTATCGCATCCAGGGCAAGGTCCAGCATGGCGACAAGCTGGGCCGCACCATCGGCTTCCCCACCGCCAATATCGCGATGGACCGCTATCTCCGCCCGAAATATGGCATCTACGCGGTGCGCGGCCTGCTGCCCGACGGGCGGATGCTGGAGGGCGCCGCCAATCTCGGCATCCGCCCGACCTTCGATCCGCCCAAGGAACTGCTCGAAGCCTATTTCTTCGACTTCGCCGAGAGCCTGTACGATGTCTGCATCGAGGTGGAGATGATCGCCTATATCCGCCCCGAGGCGAAGTTCGACAGCCTCGAGGCGCTGACCGCGCAGATGGACAAGGACTGCGCCGAGGCGAAGCGCATACTTGCCGCCTACAATCCGCTCGCCTAGAGCCTCCCCAAACTCCGTTCGTGTCGAGCGTAGTCGAGACACGCCTCCGAGCGACAGCGAGGAGCCTTCGCTCCGCTCAGGCGGTCCCTCGACTTCGCTCGGGACGAACGGATCTGTGGAATTGATGCTCAGATGACCGACGCCCCTGACTACCGCGACACCGTCTTCCTGCCGAAGACCGATTTCCCGATGAAGGCCGGCCTGGCCAACAAGGAGCCGGCGATCCTCGCGAAATGGGCGGCGGACGATCTGTACGGCAAGCTGCGCGAGACCCGCGCCGGCAAGCCCCGCTTCATCCTGCATGACGGCCCGCCCTACGCAAACGGCGACATCCATATGGGCCATGCGATGAACAAGGTGCTGAAGGACATCATCGTCCGCAGCCAGTCCTTGACCGGCAAGGACGCGCCCTATGTTCCCGGCTGGGACTGCCACGGCCTGCCGATCGAATGGAAGGTCGAGGAGGCCTATCGCGCCAAGAAGCTGAACAAGGACGAGGTCGATCCCGTCCAATTCCGCGCCGAATGCCGCGCCTATGCCGAGAAATGGGTGGGCGTGCAGAAGGAGCAGTTCAAGCGGCTGGGTGTGCAGGGCGACTGGGACGATCCCTATCTGACGATGAACTATGCGTCGGAAGCGGCGATCGTCGGCGAGCTGCTCAAATTCGCCGAGAGCGGCCAGCTCTATCGCGGCGCCAAGCCGGTGATGTGGTCCCCGGTCGAGAAGACCGCGCTGGCCGAGGCCGAGGTCGAATATGAGGACATCACGTCGACCCAGATCGACGTGGCGTTCGAGATCGTCGAGAGCAAGATTCCGGAACTGGTCGGCGCCTATGCGGTGATCTGGACGACGACGCCATGGACGATCCCGGTCAACCAGGCTTTGGCATATGGGCCGGAGGTTGAGTACACACTGGTCGAACTCGACGGACGAAAGCTGTTGGTTTCTTTCGATCCTGCTCTCCTCCGTCAAATCGCACTACGCCTAGTTGGCGCTGCGGATCACGAAGCCTGGCTTGCAGCGCAGTATGAGAAGATCGTTCCTTTTAAAGGCTCCGATCTCGCCGGCACCATCGCCCGCCACCCGATGCACAAGCTCGGCGGTTTCTATGCGAAGCCGCGCCCGCTGCTGGCCGGCGATTTCGTCACCACCGACGCCGGCACGGGCCTCGTCCACATGGCGCCCGACCATGGCGAGGACGACTTCCTGCTGTGCAAGGAGCATGGCATCGCCCCGGTGTTCGCGGTCGAGGGCGACGGCAAGTATCGCGCCGACTGGGAATGGCTGGCGGGCCAGGGCTCGGTGATCAATCCCAAGTTCAACGCGCCCGACGGGCCGATCTGCGCCGACCTGCGTGAGACCGGCGCGCTGCTCGCGGCGAGCGCGGACTTCAAGCACAGCTATCCGCACAGCTGGCGATCGAAGGCCAAAGTGATATTCCGCTGTACCCCGCAGTGGTTCATCCCGATGGACAAGCCGATCGGCGACGGCCTGGCCCCGCGCTGCGGGGAGGAAGAGGCGATCCTCAAGGCCCAGGGCAATGGCGCGACCCTGCGCGATCTCGCGCTGGGTGCAATCCAGCAGACCCGCTGGGTGCCCGAGAAGGGCGAGAACCGCATCACATCGATGGTGGCAGGCCGGCCCGACTGGGTGATCAGCCGCCAGCGCGCCTGGGGCGTGCCGATCGCGGTCTATGTGAACAGCAAGACCGGCGACTATCTGCGCGATCCAGCCGTCAACGCCCGCATCGTCGCGGCGTTCGAGGCCGGCGGCGCCGACGCCTGGTTCACCGCCGACCATCAGGACCTGCTCGGCTCCGCCCATGACGCGGCCGATTATGAGCCGGTCAACGACATCCTCGACGTGTGGTTCGATTCGGGCTGCACCCACGCCTTCACCGTCGAGGCGCGCTATGGGATCGGCACCCGCGCCGACCTCTATCTGGAAGGGTCGGACCAGCATCGCGGCTGGTTCCAGTCGTCGCTGCTCGAAAGCTGCGGCACGCGTGGGCGCGCACCCTATGACGCGGTGCTGACCCATGGCTTCGCGCTCGACGGCCAGGGCCGGAAGATGTCCAAGAGCCAGGGCAATGTCGTCGATCCGCTGAAGATCATCAATGAGAGCGGTGCCGATATCCTGCGCCTGTGGGTCGCCTCGACCGACTATTTCGAGGATGTCCGCATCGGTAAGGAGATCCTGGCCGGCACGTCGGACGCCTATCGCAAGCTGCGCAACACCTTCCGCTATCTGCTCGGCGCGCTCGACGGCTATAGCGATGCCGAGAAGGTCGCGCCGGCCGAGATGCCCGAGCTGGAGCGCTATGTGCTTCACCTGCTCGCCAGCCTCGACGCGGAACTGAAGGACGCGACCGCCGCCTTCGAGTTCAACCGCTATGCCCGCGCGCTGAGCGAGTTCGCGAACAACGACCTGTCGGCCTTCTTCTTCGATATCCGCAAGGACTCGCTCTATTGCGACGCGCCCTCGGACCCGAAGCGCCGCGCCTATCGCACCGTGCTCGACACGCTGTTCCACGCGCTGGTCCGCTATGCAGCGCCCATCCTGTGCTTCACCGCCGAGGAAGTGTGGGGCACCCGCTTCCCCGACGCCGGATCGGTGCATCTGCTGACCTGGCCCGAGGTCGATGCCGGCTGGAAGGATGACGACCTGCGGATGCGCTGGGAATTGCTGCGCCGCTATCGCGTCAAGCTGACCGGCGAGATCGAACCGCTGCGCCGCGAGAAGGTGATCGGTTCCAGCCTGGAAGTCGAGGTGACGGCGCTCAGCTATGACGCGGGCGAAGCCGCTCTGCTGCGCACCGTCGATCTCGCCGAACTCGGCATCGTCGCCAAGGTCGAGGTGTGCGAGGGCGATGCGGCGGTGGCGGAACTGGCCGCCGGCAGCGATCCGATCGCCTTCGAGGTGGCCAAGACCGAATATGAGAAGTGCGGCCGCTGCTGGCGCCACCTGCCCGAAGTCGCAAGCGACGGCACCCTGTGCGGCCGTTGCGAGACGGTGGTGCATGGCTGATCTGCCCGCGGACCACCGCATGCTCGGCTTCGGCGTCGCGGCGGCGGTGCTGCTGGCCGACCAGATCAGCAAGTGGTGGATCATGGCGGTGGTCGAACTGCCGGTCCGCGGGCTGATCGCGATCACCAGCTTCTTCGATCTGCGCTGGGTGGAGAATTACGGCGTATCGATGGGCTTTCTGGTCGCCGGTTCGAATCGCGAGCGCTGGCTGCTGGTCGGCGCAACGGCGGCGATCGCGATCGGAATCATCGTCTGGCTGTGGCGCGAAAAGAACCGGGCTGACGTGGTCGCGCTCGCCCTCGTCCTCGGCGGCGCGATCGGCAATATCATCGATCGCACGCGGCTCGGCTATGTCGCCGACTTCCTCGGCCCACATATCGGTGGCTGGTATCCCTTTTTGGTCTTTAACGTCGCCGACGCCGCGATTACGATAGGCGTCGTCATCCTCGTGCTGCGGGCCCTTCTGGCACGCGAGCACAAGGCCCCTGCGGAGAATATCGATGCGGTCTAAGTTGCTTCTCGGTTCGGCGCTGGTCGCCATGACGCTGCTGTCGGCCTGCAGCCGCGGCGATCGCGCGGGCGTGATGGCCGGCCGTTCCTCGAGCCTCGACGCCTTCGCGGTCTCGAAGCGCGCGCCGCTGACCATCCCGCCCGATTTCGCGCTGACTCCGCCGCGCCCCGGCGCGCCCCGCCCGCAGGAGGCCGATTCGAGCCAGCAGGCGCTGTCGGCGATGTTCGCCAACACCCAGCCGCCACGCAGCCAGACTGAGAAGGACATCATCGGCCTGACCCGCACCCTGCCCGAGCCCGGCATCCGCTCGACGGTGGGCGAAGTGAGCGTCTCGACCGTGAACAAGGGCCCGGCCACCCGCACCATCCTCGCCGCCGCCGCGACGGACAGCGCAGACGCCAGCGTCACGCTCGGCAACTGAGCGCCCTCGCCCCCTTTCCCCGTCATGCCGGCGAAGGCTGGCATCTCGGGAGATGGAGCGCTTCCCTCACAATCTCGTCATTCCCGCGAAGGCGGGAATCCACCTGGCCGCCTTATCCTGTCCCCGATGGGTTCGGAGTTTGCTCGCCGGTGGATTCCCGCCTTCGCGGGAATGACGGTCAAGGAGGATAGCGGCGGGTGCTAGACCTGATCCGCCGCCGCCTGTTCACCGCCCTGCCCACGCTCGCGGCGGTCGTCATCCTCTCCTTCGTGCTGATGCGCCTCGCCCCCGGCGGGCCCTTCGACGGCGAACGCCCGCTCGATCCCCGGACGCGCGAGGCGCTGATGAGCACCTATGGGCTTGATCTGCCGCTGCACCAGCAGATCGGCCGCTATCTCTGGCGGCTGGCCCATGGCGATTTCGGCCCGTCGCTGGTCTATCGCGATTTCACCGTCACCGACCTGATCGCGCGCGGCCTGCCGGTCTCGCTGGCGCTCGGCGCCCTCGCGCTGCTGCTCGCGTTGCTGCTGGGCCTGTCCACCGGCATGACCGCCGCCGCCCGCCCCGGCAGCCGGACCGACCATGGACTGATGCTCGGCGCCACCCTGCTGACGGCACTGCCCAGCTTCGTGGTGGGCCCGCTGCTCGCGCTGATCTTCGGGCTGTGGGCCGGATGGCTGCCGGTGTCGGGATGGGGCGAGGGCGAGCCGGGACATATGGTACTGCCCGTCGTCGCGCTGGCGCTTCCGGCGGCGGGCGCCATCGCCAAGCTGGCCCGCGCCGGCCTCGCCCAGGTGCTGGCGCAGGATCATGTCCGCATGGCCCGGGCGCGCGGGCAGGGCTGGCCCCGCATCCTGATCGTCCATGCGCTGCGGCCCGCGCTGGTGCCCGTTGCCTCCTATCTCGGTCCCGCCGCCGCCGGGCTGCTGACCGGGGCGGTGGTGATCGAGACGGTGTTCGCGCTGCCGGGGCTGGGCCGCTATTTCGTGCAGGGCGCGCTCAACCGCGACTATCCGCTCGTCCTGGGCGTGGTGACGCTCTACGCCGCGCTGATCATCCTGTTCAACCTGCTCGCCGATCTCGCTTATGGCTGGCTTGATCCCAGGGTGCGGGGATGAAGGCCGCGCTGACCATCATCGGCCTCATCGCGCTCGCCGCGCTGCTCGGCCCCTTCGCCCTCGACTGGCGCTATGACGCGATCGACTGGAACGCCGTGCGCGCCGCGCCGCTCACGCCCGGCCATATCATGGGCACCGACAGCGTCGGCCGCGACCTGCTCGCGCGAACGCTGGTCGGCACCCGCGTAACCCTCGGCGTCGCGGCGGCCGCCGCCCTCGTGTCGCTGGTCGTCGGCGTCGCGTGGGGCGCCATCGCCGGCTGGTGCGGGGGCAAGATCGACGAGGCGATGATGCGGGTGGTCGACGCGCTCTATGCGCTGCCCTTCATGTTCGTCGTCATCCTGTTGATGGTGGTGTTCGGCCGCTCGATCCTGCTCGTCTTCCTGGGAATCGGCGCGGTCGAATGGCTGACCATGGCGCGGGTGGTGCGCGGCCAGATGCTGGCCCTGCGCGAGCGCCCCTTCGTCACCGCCGCCGAGGCCGCCGGCACCCCGCCCGCCGCGATCGTGGTCCGCCACATGCTGCCCAACCTTGCCGGGGTGGCGATCGCCTATCTGCTGCTGACCGTGCCACAGGTGGTGATGATCGAAAGCTTCCTGTCCTTCCTCGGCCTCGGCGTGCAGGAGCCGATGACCTCGCTCGGCATCCTGCTCAAGGATGGCGCGGACGACATAGACATCGCCCCGCACGCGATGCTGCTGCCCGCCTTCGTCCTCGTCGCCCTGCTGCTCTGCCTGACCCGCGCGGGCGAGGCGCTGCGGGACCGCTTCGCGCTGTGACCCTGCTGGCCGTCCGCGACCTGTGCATCGACATCGGCGGGCGCCGGATCGTCGAGGATGTGAGCATCACGCTCGAGGCGGGACGCAGCCTCGCCCTCGTCGGCGCCTCTGGCTCAGGCAAGAGCCAGAGCTGCATGGCGCCGTTCGGGCTCTCGCCCGCCTCGGTCGGCGGCTCGGTCCTGTTCGATGGCGAGGAACTGGTCGGCGCGGGCGAGAAGCGGCTGCGCGTGGTGCGGGGCCGCGATGTCGGCTTCGTCTTCCAGCAGCCGCTGACCGCGCTGACCCCGCACCTCACCATCGGCGCCCAGCTCCGCGAAGCCTGGACCCAGGCCGGCGCGGCGCGCCCCGACCGGGCCGCTATGGCTGCGGCGCTGGAACGGGTGGGGCTCGATCGCCCCGCCGAGCGGCTCGACCAATATCCGCACCGCCTGTCGGGCGGGCAGCGCCAGCGCGCGCTGATCGCGATGGCTATCGCGCACAAACCCAGGCTGCTCGTCGCCGACGAGCCGACCACCGCGCTGGACGCGATGCTGCGCGCCGAGATCATGGCGCTGCTCGGCCGGCTTTGCACCGAGGAGGGGATGGCGCTGCTGCTGGTCAGCCACGACCTCGCCGCCGTCGCCGACCATGCCGACGATGTGGCGGTGCTCCATGCCGGCCGGATCGCCGAGAGCGGCCCGACCGCACAAATATTGGGAGCGCCACAGAACGACTATGCCCGCGCGCTGATCGCCGCGAGCCCCCGGCTCGACGGACCGCCACCCGAACTTGGTCCGGTCGGAGCACCGCTGATCGAGGCCGAACGGGTCTCGGTTTCCTTCCGCCGGCCTGGCTGGCGGCGCGGACGAACCATCGCCGTGGACGATGTGGGTCTGAGCGTCGCCGAGGGCGAGGCGGTGGCGATCGTCGGGGGATCGGGATCGGGCAAATCCACCCTGGCCCGCGCCATCGCCCGGCTGGGCCCGATCGACGTGGGCGAGGTCCGCTGGCGCGGTATGCCGCTGCCCGAGCGCCGGGCGATGCGCCCGCGCGACCGCGCCGGGCTGCAGCCGGTGTTTCAGGACCCGGTGGCCAGTCTCGATCCGCTGTGGACGGTCGCCGACATCGTCGCCGAGCCGCTGCGCCGGCTGCGCCCCGATCTCGACGCTACGGCGGTGGACGCGCGGGTTCGCGCAATGCTCGACGAGGTCGGCCTCGATCCGGCCCTCGCCGGGCGCCGCCCCTCCGCCCTGTCGGGCGGCCAGGCGCAACGCGTGGCGATCGCCCGCGCGCTCGGCCCCGATCCGGCGATGCTGCTGCTTGACGAGGCGACCTCCGCTCTCGACGTGCTGGTCGCGGGCACGATCCTCGATCTGCTCGCCGGGCTTCAGCGCCGGCGCGGCCTCGCCATATTGATGATCACCCACGACCTCGCCGTCGCGCGCCGGCTGTGCCACCGCATCCTGGTGATGGACGGGGGCCGGATCGTTGAGGCAGGACCGACCGAGCAGATGATCGCGGCGCCGCAACACCATGTTACCCAAAGGCTCGTGGCCGCAAGCCGCTAGGCCTCGCCAACCTCCAGCGCCTTCGCCTCGATTGCGCGCAGCATCTCGATGAAACGGTCCAGTTCCTCCGGTGGGAAGCTGGCGAAGATGCGCTGCTCATATTCGAGCGCCTTGGGGGCAATCTCGGCATAGAGCGCCCGCCCCGCCTTGGTCAGCGCCAACAGGCGTGAGCGCCGGTCGGCGCGGTTGGGCGCGCGAATCACCAGGCCGCGGTTGACCAGCGCGATCGTCGCGCGGCTGACCGTCACCTTGTCCATCCGGGTCGCGGTGCAGATGCCCTGCTGGGTCACCCCGTCGCGCTCCGCCACCACCGCGATAACGCGCCATTCCGGGATCGAGAGGCCGAACAGCGCCTCATAGGCGCTGGCGATGACATCGCTGACGACGTTGGTCGTCACCGAAAGCCGGTAGGGGATGAACTGATCGAGGGTGAGCCCTTTTGCGGTCATGCCGCGTTGGTAACATTTGACACGACTCGACACAAACCCATATTGGTTTCAAATGATACTTACTCAGAGGGCGCCATGACCGATTGCCAGCTCGAACCGCATCACAATCCCCTTGGGCTCGACGGGTTCGAGTTCGTCGAGTTCACCGGCCCCGATCCGCAGGCGCTGGCCGGGCTGTTCGAGGCGATGGGCTTCACCCATCTCGGCGACCATCGATCGAAGAACGTCCGCCGCTACCAGCAGGGCGACGTCAATTTCATCCTCAACATGGACGCAGCCGGCCAGGCCGCCGACTTCCGGGCCGCCCACGGCCCGTCCGCCAACGCCATGGCGTTCCGCGTCCACGATGCGGCCAAGGCGCTGGAGAAGGCCGTCAAGCGTGGTGCCACCGCCGTCACCGGCCCGGTCGGCCCCATGGAACTGAACATCCCGGCGATCGAGGGGATCGGCGGATCGAACCTCTATCTGGTCGATCGCTATGGCGCGCAGGAGATTTACGACGTCGATTTCCGTCCGGTGCCGGGCAGCACGCGCGACCAGCGCTCGGTCGGCCTGCACACGCTCGACCACCTTACCCACAATGTCCAGCGCGGCCGGATGAACCATTGGGCCAAGTTCTACGAAGACGTCTTCAACTTCCGCGAGATCCGCTATTTCGACATCGAGGGGCAGGCGACCGCCCTGCTCAGCAAGGCGATGACCGGGCCCGACGACAAGATCCGCATCCCACTCAACGAAAGCCAGGACGAGAACAGCCAGATCGAGGAATTCCTGCGCGAATATAAGGGCGAGGGCATCCAGCATCTGGCGCTGGCGACCGACGACATCTTCGCCACGGTGGACCGGCTGCGCGGCAACGGCATCCGCTTCCAGCAAACCCCGGACACCTATTATGAAGGCATCGACGCGCGCGTCCCCGGCCATGGCCACGACATCGCGAAGATGCGCGAGCGCGGCATCCTGATCGACGGAAATCCCGAGACCGGCGACGGCATACTGCTCCAGATCTTCACAGAGAACATGGTCGGCCCGATCTTCTTCGAGATCATCCAGCGCAAGGGCAACCAGGGCTTCGGCGAGGGCAATTTCAAGGCGCTGTTCGAGAGCATCGAGCGCGACCAGATCCGCCGTGGCGTGGTGAAGGTCGATTGATGGCCTCGCCCATCCGTCATCCTCGCGCAGGCGGGGATCCATATACTCTGAAGCTCAAACCTCTCGCGGTTCGGAGCTTATGGATTCCCGCCTGCGCGGGAATGACGCATGGGGTTGTAGAATGACATCCTACCATCCCGGCTTCGGCAACCATGTATCGACCGAAGCGGTCCCGGGCGCCCTGCCTGCCGGCCGGAACTCGCCCCAGCATGTCCCCTTCGGCCTGTATGCCGAACAGCTGTCGGGCAGCGCCTTTACCGCCCCACGCCAGGAGAACCGGCGCAGCTGGCTCTACCGGATGCGGCCGGCGGCCAACCATCCGCCCTTTCGCCCCTATGCGAAGCCGGGCCTGCTCCGCTCGACTTTCGACGAGGTGCCGCCCAGCCCCAACCGGCTGCGCTGGGACCCGCTGCCGATGCCCGACACGCCGAACGATTTTATAGACGGCCTGACCAGCATCGCCGGCAATGACGGGATCGGCGTGCACCTCTATTGCGCCAACCGCGCGATGGAGCGCCGCGCCTTCTTCAACGCGGATGGCGAGTTGCTGATCGTCCCCCAGCAGGGCAGCCTCCGCATCGTCACCGAACTGGGCCTGATCGATATCGAGCCGCTCCAGATCGCCCTCATCCCGCGCGGCGTCCGCTTTCGGGTCGAACTGCCGGAGGGCGAGGCGCGCGGCTATGTCTGCGAGAATATGGGCCTGCCCTTCCGCCTGCCGGATCTCGGCCCGATCGGGGCGAACGGCCTCGCCAATCCGCGCGACTTCGAAGCGCCGGCCGCCTGGTATGAGGACTGGGACGAGCCCACCGAACTGATCCAGAAGTTCGAAGGTGCGCTGTGGACGACGACGATCGACCATTCGCCGTTCGACGTGGTCGCCTGGCACGGAAATCTCGCTCCATATCGCTATGATCTGCGGCGCTTCAACACGATCAACACCGTCAGCTTCGATCATCCCGATCCATCGATCTTCACCGTGCTGACCTCGCCGAGCGAGACGGCGGGGACAGCCAATTGCGACTTCGTGATCTTCCCGCCGCGCTGGATGGTGGCGGAGGCGACCTTCCGCCCCCCCTGGTTCCACCGCAATGTGATGAGCGAATATATGGGTCTGATCACGGGCGCCTATGACGCCAAGGCGGGTGGATTCCTGCCCGGCGGCGGTTCGCTGCACAATCGCATGTCGGGCCATGGCCCGGACAGGGCGAGCTACGACGCCGCCATCGCCGCCGACCTCCGCCCCCAGAGGGTCGAGGACACGATGGCCTTCATGTTCGAGAGCCGCGATGTGCTGCGGCCGACCCGTTTCGCGATGGAGACGCCGCTGATGCAACTCGACTATGATGATGTCTGGTCGGGATTCGCGAAGGCGGAGCTGCCGAAATGAAGATCGACGAGACGCATGATCCCGCACGGACGAGCTGGGTGCCCGGTGCCGATACCCACAGGGACTTTCCGGTTCAGAACCTGCCCTATGGCATCTTCTCCGAAGCGGAAGGCGCGCCGCGGCCCGCGGTGGCCATCGGCGACTGGCTGCTCGACCTCTCCGCGATCTCGGGGCTGCTGCCCGTCGAGCTGCATGGCGCCACGCTGAACGCCCTGTTCGCGCTGCCCGCCGAACGCCGGCTGGCGCTGCGCCGCAAATTGTCCGAGCTGCTTTCGGAACCGAGCCACCGCCCGGCGCTGATGCCGCACCTCCGCCGCCAGGATGCGGTGACGATGCACCTGCCAGCGCATATCGGCGATTACACCGACTTCTATGTGGGCATTCATCACGCCAACAATGTCGGGCGCCAGTTCCGGCCCGACAACCCGCTGCTGCCCAATTACAAGCATGTGCCGATCGGCTATCATGGCAGGACCTCCTCGATCCGCCCGTCGGGGGTGCCGGTGGTGCGCCCTAAAGGCCAGCGCAAGCCGCCCGAGGCCGAAGCGCCCAGCTATGGGCCGACCGCACGGCTCGACTATGAGCTGGAACTCGGGGTGTGGGTCGGACGCGGCAATGATCTGGGCGAACCGATCCCGATCGCCGAGGCCGCCGATCATGTCGCCGGCTTCTGCCTGCTCAACGACTGGTCGGCACGCGATCTCCAGGCCTGGGAATATCAGCCGCTCGGCCCCTTCCTCGCCAAGAACTTCCATTCGACCATCTCGCCCTGGGTGGTGACGCCCGAGGCACTGGCCCCCTTCCGCATCGCCCAGCCGCAGCGGCCACAGGACGATCCCCGGCCGCTGCCCTATCTGTGGGACGATACCGACCAGCAGGCCGGCGCGCTGGCGGTCGAACTGGAGGTCCACCTGCTGACCGCGCGGATGCGCGACGAAGGCATTGCTCCGCATCGGCTCAGCCACGGTCCGGCCTCGAACATGTACTGGACCGTCGCGCAGATCCTCACCCACCACGCATCGAACGGCTGCAATCTCCAGCCCGGCGACCTGCTCGGCACCGGCACCATCTCGGCCCCGACCGAGGAGGGCTTCGGAAGCCTGATGGAACTGGCGCAGGGCGGCAAGCGACCGGTGAAGCTCGGCCATGGCGAGGAGCGCAGCTTCCTCCAGGATGGCGACGAGGTGATCCTGAGCGCCACCGCCCGGGCGGAGGGCCGCGTGCCGATCGGCTTCGGCGAATGCAGGGCGCGGATCCTGCCCGCGCGATGAGCATCGACCGGCGCCTTGCCGTCTATGGCACGCTCGCGCCGGGGCGCTCCAACCATCATGAGCTGGCGGAGCTCGGCGGCATCTGGTTCGACGGTACGGTGCGGGGCCGGCTGGTGCCCGAAGGCTGGGGCGCGACGTTTGGCTACCCGGCGCTGAGCCTCGATCCGGAAGGAGCCAGCGTGGCCGTCCAGATCTTCGAATCGGCCGATCTGCCGCAGCACTGGCAGCGGCTCGACGATTTCGAGGGACCGGGCTACCGGCGGACGGCGGTGGAGGTCGCCATCGACGGCGGCACCGTCGACGCCTGGATCTACGCGGCGGCCGAGACCGCGCGCTGACGTCGTCCCGGCGGAGGCCGAGGCGTCGAGAGTGGGCAAAACTCAGAAGATCAGCTTCCTGAATTCGATCCGGATCAGCCGGCCGACCGGATCGAGATAACCGGCCTGATAGCGCAGCGGCGTCGCCCCTGTCGCATCGCGGACGCGGGGCCGGGAGTCGAAGATATTGTCGACCCGGATCGAGACCCGCGCGCCGCGCGCCCAGCCGTTGTCGACCAGCGCCGGAATCTGGCCGAGCTGGACGAAGATGCGCGCGCTGGTGTTGAGGCGCGGCGCGAAACGCAGATCGCCGGTCGCCGATCCGGGCGTGCCGTCGACGGTGGTGCCACTCTGCCAGCTGGCGGTCAGCCGCCCGCCGAGGCCGTTATTGGCATAGGTCATCTGGCCCTCGATCTCGTGGCGCGGCTGGCCGCCGCCCGATTCGATCACGTCGCCATTGAGCAGATCCAGCACGGGCAGGCCGCGCCGGATCAACACCTTGTCCTCGATATGCCAGGTGTGGAACAGCGACAGCTGGAAACGGCCGCCCTGTCCGCCGCCGCCCGGCCCCCCAAAGCCCCGGCCACCGCCGCCGCCGGGACCACCGCCAGGGCGCCCGCCCTCGCCACGCTGCGCGCCCGGCTGGCCGCCTTGTCCGCCCGGCGTACCCTGACCCGCCGCATCGCGTGCCGCCTGGGCGGCGGCGCGCTGCTCGGCCATGCGGCGTGCGAAGGCGCTGTTGCGCATCGCATCGATCACTGCCTGCGACGTCTTGAGCCGCTTGGTGAAGGTCAAGCCCCAGCGCAGTTCGCTGCGTTCCTGCCGTTCGAAATTGATCGGCCGCGCGTCGATCCGGGTCAGATTGCCGTCGGCATCGCGGGTGAAGCGGTCGGGGAAGGCCGCCTCGATCGCGGCGGTCGCCTCGGGGAAGGTCGCCACCGCGTTGCGGATGCGGCTGTGGACATAGTTGGCAGTGAGGGTGACATCCTCCTTGAAAGGCTTGAGGGTGAGGCCAAGCTTGATCACCCGCCGCCGGTCGGCATCGAGCAGCGGATTGCCCCCGCCCACCTGGGCGATATCGACCGTCGTACCGCGCACATAATCGAAGGTCCGGACATCGGGCGTCACGACCAGCGGGTTGCCAAGTTGCTGGATGCTCGGCGGATTGCGGTCATGCATCACCGAGAGGATCAGGCCGATCCCCTCGCGCGGCTTCCAGTTCGCGCCATAGCCATAGCTGCCCAGCGTCCCGAAATCCGAATAGCGATCGGCCGCCGCATTGACGTTCAGCGACAGATCGCCGAGCGCCGGCAGGATATGGTTCCTGCGGCTGGTGAGCGGCAGATCGAGGCTCGCCCGGCCGTTGATGTCGGTGCGCGACAGATCGCTGGAGCTTTCCACACCCGAGCGCACCGACGTCGAATCGAGCCCGAGCGCGCTGATGCCGGCCTTGAAGCTGGCGCTGAGCGGGCCTGCCGGCAGCTCCGCCAGCGGCCCGTTCGCAACCAGCTGGATGTCGCCGCTGTCGGCCTTCGCACGGGCCCGGTCGATCAGCCGCGTCGAGAGGAAGCCCGGCGGCAGGCTGCCGAACGGATTGATCCCGGGATTGCCGGTGGTCAGCGCGGTCTGGAGGCCCGTGACGTCATAACCACGCACCGTATCGGTCCGCGTGATCGAATGGTCGTAATTGCCCGTCAGCGAGGCGCGCCATTTGGCGAAATCCTTGTCGAGGGTGAAGCCGAGATGGCCAGTGCTGCCCTCGCTGCTCTGGGTCAGCGCGCGGTCGCCCAGATAGCGGAGAAGGGTGACCTCGCCGCCGAAGGGCGAGAAGGGATTGCTGCCCGGCAGGGTGAAGCTCGCCCCCGGCAGGCCGCGCAGCGAATCCGTGTCGCTCAGGTTGAGCGAGGCGTTGAACGTCGCCGCGACATTGCCGAACAGGTTGAGCGCATAGACGCTGTTGACGTCGAGCGTCCGGCTTAGTGGCCGGATGGTGCGGAAGCGTCCGACATCGCTGCGGTTGGCCCGGTTCGCCGTCGGCAGGAAGTCGCCCAGCGCGGGCCGCCCGCTCGCCGCGGCTGCGGGCACCCCGGCGATGGTGACCGGCTGGCCGGCGAGGGTGCCGAGCGACGGGATCGCGCTGCCCGACGGCAGGCCGGTGATGTTGCCGAGCACGTCGAAAGCGCGGCCACCGCTGCGCGATACCAGCTCACGGTCGGCCTCGCTGATCGCGGCATCGGCCTGATATTCGATGTTGAGGTTGAGCCGGCGGTCGCGCTGGATGCGCAGCAGGTTCAGCTCCACCTCGCCGGTCCCGGCGCCGCCGCGCGTCGACATGCCGGCCTCGACCTCGCCCGTGATCGCCCGGAAGCGGCGGCGCAGGACGATGTTCACCACCCGCTGGTCGGCGCTGTAGCCATATTTCAGCGCGACCTCTTCCGGCAGGATATCGACCCGCTCGATCGCCTCGGAGGGGATGTCGCGTATCTCGCGAAAGCCGGAGATGCGGCGGCCGTTGAGCAGGGTCACGGGCTGCTCGCCGCCGCGCCCCTGGCCGCTGCGCGTCTGGGGGGCCAGCTCCTCGAGCAGCTCGGCCACCGAGCTTACCCCAAGCGCGCGGACATCGCCGGCGTTGAGCTGCTGGATCGGGGGCACGTCGCCCACCACCGCGCCGCGCTGGCGCTGGGTCTGGCCGGTCACCAGGATGGTGTTCGCATCGTCATAATCGTCGTCGATCAGCGACTGCCCCGGTGGGGCGCCCTGCTCCGGCACCTGGGCGATGCCCGGCCCGCCTGCGAGCGCCAACGCCAGCACCGCCGCATGACCTTCCAACCGACGCCCTGACCGCACCTGTCACTCCCGAATCGTTCGCAGCCGCTCATAACCGCGATTTCTGACCGGATATGTCAGCGCTGCAATGAACCCAAGGTTGCACGGCCGCCGTTCCGGCTTTCGATGTCGGCGGGCTTCGTCTACGACAATGAATGCAGGCGCAGGACCCGGGGGGGTAGCGGGAATGTACGAGAGCCTTAGGGAATGGATCAGCGGCAGCTATGCGCCGCACGGCTACTGCCTGCTGTGGGATCCGAAGCTCGTCTGGACGATGGCGATATCGGATGCGCTGATCGCGATCGCCTATTTCTCGATCCCGATCGCGCTCGTCACCCTGATCCGCAAGCGCCGCGATATCGAATTTGGCGGCATCTTCTGGCTGTTCGCGCTGTTCATCACCGCCTGCGGGCTGACCCATATCGTCGCGCTGTGGAACCTGTGGAACGGCGCCTACGCACTGGAGGCCGGGGTCAAGGCGGTCACAGCCGCCGCTTCGGTCCTCACCGCGATCATCCTCTGGCCGCTGCTGCCCAAGCTGCTGGCGCTTCCATCCCCCGCGCATCTGCGCGAGGCCTATGATGCGCTGCGCGCCGAGATGGCCGAACGCGAGAAGGCAGAGGCGGCTCTGGTGCAGGCCCGCAAGATGGAGGCGATAGGCCAGCTCACCGGCGGCATCGCCCATGATTTCAACAATCTCCTCCAGGTCGTCAGCGGCAGCCTCGACCTGATCGCCCAGCGCGCCGCCGACGACGAGCGCATCCAGCATCTCTCGGCGGCGGCGCTGGGCGCGGTCGAGCGCGGCAGGCGGCTGACCAGCCAGCTGCTCTCCTTCGCCCGCATCCAGCGTATCGAGCTGCGTCCGGTCGCCGTCGCCGAGCTGCTGGACGGGCTGCGCGAACTGCTCACGCGCACGATCGACCCGTCGGTCGAGCTTCGCTTCGACGTCGACAAGGCACCCGATGGCGTCATCGCCGATCCGGTGCAGCTCGAACTGGCCCTGCTCAATCTCGCACTCAACGCCCGCGACGCCATGCCCGACGGCGGCAGGCTGACCATCACGCTCGCCGAGCAGAATCTCGAGGGGCGGCCGGATGTCGAGGATGGCGCCTATGTGGCGATCACCGTCCGCGACACCGGCACCGGCATGACGCCGGAGATCGCGGCCCGCGCCTTCGAGCCCTTCTTCACCACCAAGGCCGTCGGCAAGGGTTCAGGGCTGGGGCTCAGCATGGTGTTCGGCATGGCCAAGCAGAGCGGCGGCACGGTCGACATCGATTCCGCGCCCGGCCGGGGCACCGCCGTGACGATCTATCTGCGGCAGAGCGCCGCCACGGAGATTCCGTGCCCCACACCCCGCCGCGTCTCCTCGGACGACGCCCGCGACATTGCCGGGACGAAGATTCTCGTGGTCGACGACGAACCGATCGTGCGCGAGGTGGTCGCCGAAATGCTCGCCGATCTCGGCTGCAAGGTGCTGACCGCCGAGAATGGCGAGAAGGCGCTGACCCTGCTGGAGGGAGACATGCCCGACGCGATGGTGCTCGACTTCGCCATGCCGGGGATGAACGGTGCCGAGGTCGCCCGCGCGGCGCTCGCGCGCCGGCCGGATATCCGCATCGTCTTCGCCACCGGCTTCGCCCAGTCCGACGCGATCGACGCGGTGCTGGGCGACAATGCGATTGTCCTGCGCAAGCCCTTCTCGCCCAGCGCTCTCGTCCAGGCGCTGCAGAAGGCGCTGGTGGAATAGCGGCTTCGTCCGTGGACGTGCAAACCCCGGCTTGATCCCGCTTCCGGCAGGGGCCAGAATCGTGGCCGTGAACGCCCTTTCCCATCCGCCTTCCGCACCCGTCATTCCCGTTGGCGCGGTGCGGCCGCTGCTGGCGGTGATGGAAGCGTCCGGGCTGGTGCCCGGCCATGTGCTGCGCCGTGCCGGCCTTCCCGCCGATCTGTTCGAGCAGCCCGACGACGCGCTGCTGCGCCTTTCCGACTATTTCCGGATCTGCGAGCAGATGGCGCTGCAGGGCGGCGACGAAAGCTGTCACGTCTCGCTGCGCCCTTTGATGGTCGGCACCTCGGAGCTGGTCCAGGCACGGCTGCGCGGCTGCGGAACGATGGCCGAGGTGATGGAAGTGCTGGCCAACAGCTACAACATCATCCACGGGCATCGCTACAATCAGGTCCAGCGGCGCGGCCACCTGATCAGCTATGCGATCGACGACGCCGATTTCCCCTATGCCTTCGATCCCGGCGACGCCTTCGTGCTGCTCTCGCTCGAATGCCTGCTGGTCTATGTCCATGTCCTGCTGCTGTCCCTCGCCCCCGGCGGCGCGCCGATCCCGCTGCGCGCGGTGCGGACGCGCGGGCCGGCCGCGGCACGCGGCCACCTCGCCTTCCTCGGCGTTCCGATCCGCGCCTCGGCGGGGCTGTTCGGGCTCGATTATGACGCGGCGCTGGAAACGGTCGGCGTGTCCCCCGCGCAGAGCCCGGTGCTCAGCGCGCGGACCATCTATGGCGGCGTCGCCGACATGCTCGACCGGATCGGGCCGGCCGTCCCCGCCGGCCCCGATCTGGTCGGCCGGGTCGAACGCGAACTGGCGGGGGGACGCCACGACCAGGCCGAGGTCGCGACCGCCCTGGGGATGAGCGTCGCATCACTGCGCCGCCGGCTCGGCGAGGCAGGACTCCAGTTCCGGGACGTGCGCGCACGCTATCTCAACAGCATCGCCCGGGCCGCGCTGGAGGATGGCAACAGCATTGCCGACATAGCGGAAAGCCTTGGATTCTCGGACGGGAGGAGCTTCGCCCGCGCCTTCCGCCAGTGGAATGGCGTCGCTCCGGGGGACTATCGCAAGACCCTGGTCTGAGCGAATTTGTCCCATCAAAACTGATCCGAACCGTCATCGACAGTCGCATCCGCCTTCCTATCCTTAGGCCGAGAACGAGCCGCCACGACGCGGCGACAGGGAGCAGGAACGCCTGATGGTGCGCCATCATCTGATTGGTTTTTCGATGTTCGCCGCGGTGCTGCCGGCCCTGGCCGGGCCGGTCTTCGCCACGGCACCCGCCGCCGCGCTCCCCTCCCCTGCGGCGGCGGACCGTTTCGTGACGGTCGAGGGCGTGCGCTTCCGTGTCCGCGAGGAGGGACCCCGCAACGCCCCGCCGATCCTGCTGGTCCACGGCTTCACCTTCAGCCTGGAAAGCTGGGACGGCTGGGCCGCCGATCTGGCCCGCGACCATCGCGTGATCCGTTTCGACCTCGCCGGCCATGGCCTCAGCGGCCCGCATCCCCGCGCCGCCTATGGCACCGAGGCGCGGGTCCGCCAGCTCGTCAAGCTGATGGACAGGCTGGGCATCGCCCGGGCGACGATCGCCGGCAACAGCTTCGGCGGGCTCGTCGCCTGGAACTTCGCCGCACGCTATCCGCGCCGGATCGACCGGCTGGTCCTGATCGACAGCGCCGCTTTCTCGATCAACGGCGTCACCGACAAGCCGGTGGACGTGCCGCCGGCGATGCGGGCCTATCTGCTAGATCCCAAGCCCGCCGCCGTCGCTTTCTCCGCCGCCGCCATCTACGCCCACCCCGATCGGCTGAGCCCGGCCCGGCTGGACCAGATGCGCGCGATGATCGTCGGCAACGGGCCCGCCCTCATCGCCCATCTCGAACAGTTCACCCTGCCCGATCCGCTGCCCGGGCTCGGCCGCATCAAGGCGCCGACGCTGATCCTGTGGGGCCGGGCTGACAAGGTGATCCCGGTAGCGCAGGCCGAGCAGATCGCCGCCGCGATCCCCGGCGCGAAGCTCGTCATCTACGACGATGTCGGCCACGCCCCCCAGGAGGAGGCGACCGCCGCCAGCCTCTCCGACCTCCGCACTTTCTTGAACCAGAGCAAATGAACAGGGAGAAGACCATGATCGCGAAGACCCAGGCCCTGCGGCTGCTCGCCGCCGCCACCGCGCTCACCGCCTTTGCCGCGCCGCAGGCCGGCCTCGCCCAGCAGGAAGCGGCAGCCGCCGCGTCCGCCGATGCCGACACGGGCGAGATCGTCGTCACCGCGCGGCGCCGCGAGGAGAGCCTGATCGACGTGCCGATCTCGGTCACCGCGATCAGCGGCGACAGCCTCGCCCGCACCGGCGCGGTCGACATCACCAGCCTGCAGGACAAGACCCCCAACATGACCCTGCAGATCGCGCGCGGATCGAACAGCACGCTGATCGCCTTCATTCGCGGCATCGGCCAGCAGGATCCGGTGTGGGGCTTCGAGCCCGGCGTCGGCCTCTATGTCGACGACGTGTATATCGCCCGCCCGCAGGGCGCGGTGCTCGACATCTTCGACATCGACCGGGTCGAGGTGCTGCGCGGGCCGCAGGGCACGCTCTATGGCCGCAACACGATCGGCGGCGCGATCAAATATGTGACGCGGCGGCTGGGCCATGAGTTCGAGGGCAAATTCCGCGCCTCCTATGGCAGCTACAACCAGCGCGACTTCATCGGATCGGTGACGGTCCCGCTGGGCGAGATGGTCTCGGTCGGCGGCGCGCTCGCCTATTACAAGCGCGACGGCTACGGCAAGAACCGCTTCACGGGCGCCGAGCATTACAACAAGGATGTGCTGGCCGGCCGCCTGTCGGCGGAGTTCACCCCGAACGACCAGCTCTCGATCCGCATCGCCGGGGACTATACCCGCGACAATTCGAACCCGCGCCACGGCTATCGCCTGCTGCCGAACGGCGCCGCCGCCGATTTCCTGCCGCTCGGCGACGTGTACGACACCCGCGCCGGGGTGGGCGACGACAACAAGGTCACCACCAAGGGCGTTTCGGGCACCATCGAATATGCGCTGAACGACACACTGACGCTCAAGTCGATCACCGCCTATCGCAAGGGCAAGACCGATACCGTCATCGATTTCGACGGCACGCCGGGGCCGGTGCTCGACATCCCGTCCTTCTACAAGGATCACCAGCTCACCCAGGAGTTCCAGGCGCTGCTGGAGACCGACATGGTCCAGGGCGTGTTCGGCCTCTATTATCTCAATGGATCGGCCTCGGGCGCATTCGACACGGTGATCGGCAATGCCGGGCTGACGACGCTGACCTCGGGCGATGTCGACACCAAGAGCTATGCCGCCTTCGCCGATGTCTCGGTGAAGCTCAGCGAGCGCTTCTCGGTCTCGCTCGGCGGCCGCTACACCAGCGACAAGCGCGAGGGCACGGTGTACCGAGCCGACTATCTCGGCCTGCGCTCGCCGCTGTTCGGACGGCCCACCGCCGTGCCGTTCCGCGTCCGCACAGACTATACCAACAGCCGCACCGACAAGAAGTTCACCCCCCGCATCTCTGCCAGCTTCAAGCCGAACGAGGATGTGAACCTCTATGCCAGCTGGTCGCGCGGCTATAAATCGGGCGGTTTCGATCCGCGCGGCGATGCGATCTTCACCCCCGGCACCGTCAACGGCTACAAGCCCGAGACCGTCACCGCCTATGAGGCCGGCATGAAGGGCGCCTTCCTCGACCGCACCCTTTTCGTGAACGTCGCCGGCTTCTATTCGCGCTATCGCGACCAGCAGGTGACGACGCAGTTCGTCTCCGGCACCACGGTGGTCTCGTCGGTCGACAATGTCGGCAAGTCGCGCATCTACGGCTGGGAACTGGAGGCGCGCGCCGTTCCCGACCGCAACTTCCAGGTGCAGGCCTCGATCGGCTACACCGATGCCAAGTTCCAGCAGTTCCTGACGCTCGATCCGGTGACCTTGACGATCAAGGATTTCGCCGACCAGCGCGTGTTCCAGAACACGCCCAAATATACCGCCAATGTCTCCGCGACGCTGGGCCACGATGTCGACGGCATCGGCCGCTTCACCTTCACCCCGGCGCTCAGCTTCCGCAGCGGCTATTCGCTGTTCGAGGTGCCGAACCCGGTCCTGGACCAGAAGGCCTATCAGCTGGTCGACGCCTCGATCGTCTGGACATCGGAGGACAAGCGCTTCTCGATCTCGGGCCATGGCCGCAACCTGTTCGACCGCAAATATCGCGTTGGCGGCTACAACTTCCCCGGCGCGCTGACCGGCAATTCGATCATCGGCTTCTATGGCCCGCCGCGCACCTTCACCATCACCGGCGAGGTGCGGTTCTGAGCCGCACCGCCTCTCCGGCGCAGGGCGGGACGGAGAAACCCGTCTCGCCCGCGCTGACCATGGCGATGCTGCTCGCCGCCTATACGCTCAACTTCATCGACCGGCAGATCGTCGGAATCCTGGCAGTGCCGATCAAGGCCGATCTGGGCCTGACGGACACCCAGCTCGGCCTGATGGGCGGCCTGGCCTTCGCGCTGTTCTACACCGGGCTGGGCATCCCGATCGCGATGCTCGCCGACCGTCGCGACCGATCGAAGATCATGACCATAGCGCTCGCCGTCTGGAGCCTGATGACGGCGGTCTGCGGACTCGCCCAGAATTTCTGGCAGCTCTTCCTGGCGCGGCTGGGCGTCGGCGTGGGCGAAGCGGGCGGGGTCGCCCCGGCCTATACGCTGATCGCCGATCTCTTCCCGGCGGAGAAGCGCGCCCGCGCGCTTTCCATCTACAGCTTTGGCATCCCCATCGGCAGCGCCGCGGGGATCGTCTTCGGCGGGGTGATCGCGACGCTGATCGACTGGCGATCGGCTTTCTTCATCACCGGCGCGGCGGGGCTGCTGCTCGCCCCCTTCTTCCGCCGCGTCGTCCGCGATCCGCGCGGCGACCGCCCCGCCGCTGCCGCTGCCGACATGCCCGGCTTCGGCGCGGTGCTGCGCACATTGGCCGGCAAGCCGGCCTTCTGGCTGCTCTGCATCGGCGCGGCCTGTTCGTCGATGATGGGCTATGGCCTGTTCTTCTGGCTGCCGAGCTTCTTCGTCCGCAGCTTCGGGCTCAGCCTGCTCGATGCCTCGCTCGGCTATGGAGCGATCCTGCTGGCCGGCGGACTCGCCGGCATCTGGCTGGGCGGGTCGTTGTCGGACAGGCTCGCCGGCCGCTCGAAGGGCTGGTACGCGCTCGTCCCCGCGCTCGCCTTTGTCGGCACCCTGCCCTTCTATGCGCTCGGCATCTCCGCCACGTCGCTGCTGCCCAGCCTGGCGCTGCTGCTGATCCCGACCGCGCTGGGCCTCGTCTGGCTCGGCCCGGTCATCGCGGCGGTACAAGGGCTGGTGCCGCCGTCGATGCGATCGACCACCTCGGCGATCTTCCTGTTCGTCAACAATCTGATCGGCATCGGCATCGGCACGCCCGCGATCGGCTGGATCTCAGAAAGCCTGAAGGCCCGTTATGGCGACGAAGCGCTGCGCTATGCGATCCTTTCGGGCACCAGCTTCTACGTGATCGCCACCATCTTCCTGCTGTTCGCGGCCTGGCGCCTGCCGAAGGACTGGCACGAAGGCTGAGCTGCGGCCATAAGCCGCGCATGCTCGACCAACTCTTTCCCCTCGCCGCCAGGGCCGCCGCGATGCTGCGCGAGCGCGGCCAGACCATAGCCGTCGCCGACGGCGCCACCGGCGGGCTGATCTCGGCCGGGCTGCTCACCGTGTCGGGCGCCACCGATTTCTGCCGGGGCGGCGGGGTGATCTACTCGCTCAGGGGCCGCAACGTCCTGCTGGGGCTCGGGCGCGAGGAGCTGGCCGGCATGGAGTCCGCGACCGAACCCTATGCCCTGCTCCAGGCCCGCGCGATCCGTGACCGCTTCGGCTCCGACTGGGGCATCGCCGAGACCGGCTCGGCCGGCCCCCTCACCCACCCGCGCGGCGTGCCGGCAGGCAGGAGCGCCATCGCGGTGGCGGGCCCGGGCGTCGAAATCGCGCGGACGATCGAGACCGGCGACAGTGATCGCATCGCCAATATGGGCGCCTTCGCCATGGCGGCGCTGGAGCTGCTGGTCGACGTGCTGGCGGAGACGGGGGAGCCGGGCAGGACGCCGATCAGTTCCGCATATAAGTAAGCGGCCAGAACCCCATCGCCTCCACACACTGGCTGACCCCCTGCGCCGTGGCCAGATAGGCCAGCGCGGGGGCGAAACTCTCGTCACTCTTGGCGCCTTCGGGGATCGGCCGATCCGCCGATGCATGATGGACCGCATATTGGCTGCGGAAAGCCACCGTCCGGGCCTGGGTCGAGGCGATGGCGAGCTTGCGGTGCAGCAGGCCGGCAAGAAAAATCCGATCCCCGATCGGGGACAATATCTTCGGCATGTCCAGCCAGAGCGAAAGACTGTCGAACGCCGTGCGATGGAGCATCAGGCAACTCGCATCGACGTGGCGAAACTCGTCCTCCTCGGCCTCGCTGATCCCCAGATCGACTCCGGCGGCATCGTGGAAGGTGCGCAGCGACGCACAGACCGGGCTGCGCTCCCGCTCCCACAGCTGCAGCAACGATCGCAGATGCCCGGGATGATACCAGTTATCGGCGTCGAGAAAGGCGATGAAGTCATAGCCCTCGCTTCTGGCCAGCAGCGCGGCCAGGCCCCGGGGCGTATTGCCATTGTCGCCATGCGCCCGGGGCAGGCGCACATGGCCGACGCCCCATTGGTCGACGATATCGAGCGGATGTCCGTCCGCGATCATGATATGATCGGCCGCCACATCCTGCACGGCGACGCTGCGGTGGCACTGGTCGAGAAACTCGACCGGCTCGCGATAATAGGGTGTGATGACGGCGATGCGGGGATCGGGATCGCGCACTCTCATTCCTCGGGCAGCTTCCACGGCCCCTTGCCGCCTTCGGCGATGAAGCGGTCGGTCCGTGCCGTGATAACCGGCAGCGGCACGGGCCCGAGCGACAGGATCATGTCGTGGAAGGAGCGGATGTCGAACCTCGCCCCCAGCGCCTGTTCGGCCCGCGCCCGCTCCTTCTCGATCTGGAGCTGGCCGAGATAATAGGACAGCGCCTGGCCGGGCCAGCCGATATAGCGATCCACTTCGGTCGTCACTTCATGTTCGCTGAGCGCGCTGTTGTCGCGGAGGAAGGCGATGCCCTGCTCGCGGGTCCAGCCCTTGCTGTGGATGCCGGTGTCGATCACCAGCCGCGCCGCGCGCCACATCTGGTAGCTGAGCATGCCGAAGCGATCATAGGGCGTCTCGTATAGCCCCATCTCGACCCCCAGCTTCTCGGTATAGAGCGCCCAGCCCTCGCCATAGGCGGAAACATAGGTGTAGCGGCGCCATTCGGGCCGCTCCTCATTCTCGGCGGCCATCGACAGCTGCCAGCTATGGCCTGGCGCGGATTCGTGGAGTGTCAGCGCGGTGAGCTGGAACAGCGGGCGCGAGGGCAGATCATAGGTGTTGAGCAGGTAACGGTCCTGCCCGCCGCGCCCCGCCGTGTAATAGGGCGCGATGTCGGCGGGCACCGGCACGATGCCGAAGCGCCCGCGCGGCATGCGGCCGAACCAGCGCGCCGCCACCCCGTCGAACCGCTTGGCGATCCAGGCTGCGCGGTCGAGCAGGTCCTGGGGCTTCTGTACATAGAATTGCGGATCGGTACGCAGGAATTTGAGGAAGGCGGGGAAATCGCCCTCGAACTTCACCTCCTTCATGATCTCCGCCATCTGCGCGCGGATCTTCGCCACCTCGGCGAGGCCGATGGCGTGGATCTCCTCGGGCGGCAGGTCGACCGTGGCATAGGCGCGAATCTGCGCGCGGTAATAGGCCTTGCCGTCGGGCCACCCCTCTGCCGCCAGTCCGTCGCGCAGATGCGGCAGATACTGGTCGCGCATGAAGCCGAGCAGCGTCGCATAGGCCGGGATGATCTCATCGCGGATCAGGGCCTCTGCCTCTGCCCGCAATTCGGCCTGCCGTGCTGCCGGGATCGAGGCGGGCAATGTCCTGAACGGTTCGAACCACATGGTGTCACGGGGCGATTTCGCTTCGGCGATCGCGGCGATCGAGGCGTCGCGGCCGGCCATGATCACCTTCGGAGGCGTGAAACCCCGCTTCAGCCCGGCGCGCATATTCTGGCTGTTCTGGGCGAAATAGCGGGGGATGTCCCGCATCATCGACAGCATGTTCGCCGCATCGCCCTCATTGCGGATCGGCTGCCGCGCGACATAGCCGAGATCGGCCCAGAAGCTGCTGTCCGAGTTCAACGGCTTCTCGAAATCGCGGAAGCGCTGCGCGTCGAGGAGGGTTTCGATCTGGGCGCGGTAGACGCCATAATCCTCCTGCCTGGAGGGCGAGAGATCGGCGGGCTTGATCGCATCGAGCTGCTTGAGGACGTCGGTCCAGGTGGCGCGCCGCTTCTGCTGGTTGACCAGGCCCTCGTCGGGCAGGTGCTTCGGTATGCCGCCCCGGTTGGATTCCTCGGTCTGCAATGTCTGCTGCCGCCACGTCCATTCCTTCGCGCTGATCGTGTCGAAGGCGTCGTCGGCCGGATTGGCGAAGGCGGGGGTGGCAAAGGCCAGAAGCAGTGCCGCCGCTTTGAAATTTCGCACCATCTTCCCTCCCGTCATTCCTGCGAAGGCAGGAATCCATGTCTCTCACCTCCGCGATGACCAGCGCAAGAGGAGACAGACATGGGCTCCTGCCTTCGCAGGAGCGACGAAAGGGGGTTGAGCCCGACGCGCCCCTCAGGCCACATCGTCATACCGATGCGACGGATCCTCCTCCCTCTTCTGCTGCTGCTTGCAGCCTGCAACAACGGCCCCCGCGCGCCGCTGCCCGCCGATCGGCTGGTCCGCCTTGCCGACGACGAGGTGAAGAGCCTCGATCCGCAGAAGGGATCGGACCTCGCCACCACGCGGATCGCGCAGGACCAGTTCGAAGGGCTGACCCGGATCGACGGGCTGGGGAAGGTCGAGCCCGGCCTCGCCACCGGCTGGAGCGTGTCGCCCGATGGGCTGCGCTGGCATTTTCCGCTGCGCCCCGGGCTCCGCTTCTCGGACGGGACGGCGATCGCGCCGGCCACCTTCGCCGCCGTGTTCGACCGGCTGCGCGACGATATCACCGCCTCCCCCAACGCATCGCTGTTCGCGGATATCGACAGCGTCGCCGCGCAGGGCGACGCGGTTCTCGTCACGCTGCGCACGCCGATGCCGTCGCTGCCCGAACTGCTCGCCCTGCCGTCGATGGCCGCGCTCCCCATCCATCGCATCGCCGCGCTCGGCGATGGCTGGACGGGGGAACGGCCGATGGTCTCGTCCGGAGCCTACCGGCTGACCGAATGGCGGCTCAACGAACGGCTGCGCCTCGCCCGCAATCCGCATTGGCATGGCGGCGCGGCGCCGATCGCCGAGGTCGAATGGCGCCCCGTCACCGATCGGCTGACGGCACTGCGGAGCTTCGCGGCCGGCGAGGCCGATCTCAGCAACGATTTCCCGCAGACCCGGCTGTCCTGGATCGCCCGGCGCAAACCCGGCTCCGCGCATGTCGCACCCTATAACGGCAGCTATTATTTCGTCTTCAACACAACCCGCCCCCCCTTCGACGACATCCGCGTACGCCGGGCATTGACGATGGCGATCGACCGGCGCTGGATCGCCGAACGGTTGATCGGGCTCGGCACCCGGCCGGCATGGGGCGTGATCCCGCCCGCCGTGGCCGGTGCGCCCGGCGCCTTTCGTCCGGATTGGGCCGATTGGCCCCGCGCGCGGCAGGTGGCCGAGGCACGGCGCCTGCTCCGGGAGGCGGGCTATGGGCCGGAGCATCGCCTGAACTTCGACATCCGCTTCAACAGCGATGCCGATCATCGCCGGGTGGCGGTGGCGATGGCCGCCATGTGGCGCCCGCTGGGCGTGGACGCGCATCTGCTCAACAGCGAGGCCTCGCTCCATTTCGCGAGTCTGCGCCGCCGCGATTTCGCCTTCGCGCGATCGGGCTGGATCGGCGATGTCGCCGCGCCGGAGAATTATCTCGCCGTCCACCGTTCCGATGCCGGCGCGCTCAACTATTCGGGCTATGCCAGCCCCGCCTTCGACAGGGCGCTCGAGCGGGCGATGGCAACCGCCGATCCGGCGGCGCGCGCCCGCGCGATGCGCTCGGCCGAGGCGATCCTGATCGGCGATGCCCCGCTTATCCCACTTTATCATTATGTAAGCCGCGCGCTGGTTGCGCCGCGCGTGACGGGCTGGCACGACAATCCGGCTAACGTCCATCCGAGCCGGACATTGAGCCTGCGATGAAACGCCTCCTTGCCATAACGCTATGCCTGACGCTGCCGCTCGCCGGCTGCGGCCGCGGCGATCGCGAGGGTCAGGTGAGCGTCAGCGTTATCGGACGCGAGACGAAATTGCGCGATCCGGCCGGGGGAACGCCGCGACAGGCCGATGCCGCGTTGCTCGGCGCAACCGCCCAGGGGCTGGTGCGGCTCAACGCCGGCGCGCAGATCGAGCCCGGCCTAGCGATCCGCTGGGCGATCTCGGACGATGGGCTCTACTATACCTTCCGGCTTGACCATGAACTGGCCGACGCCGATCGCGTGGTCGCGCAGCTCCGCCGGCTGCTCCGCCGGCAGGCCGCGGCCAATCCCGCCGCGGGGCTGGAGGCGGTGCGCGAGATCATCGCGGTCACGCCAGAGGTGATCGAACTCCGCCTGTCGGCGCCACGGCCCGAACTGCTGGCCCTGCTCGCAGGGCCGGGCTTCACCCTGCCGATCCGCGGGCAGGGCAGCGGACCTCTGCTGATCGAAGGGAAAGTGGGCCGGGTGACGGTGCTGCGCCCCAAGCCGGTCGCCATGCTGGCCGACGACGACAAGGGCCGGGCGCTGGCCGAGCGCCGCATCCGGCTGCGCGGGGAGCGCGCCGCGCTCGCGGTGGCACGTTTCCGCCAGGGCGAACTCTCCCTGGTGACGGGCGGCGGATATAACGACTTCATCTATGCGCGCGTCGCCGATCTTCCCCCTCGCGTCATCCAGATCGATCCCGCCAACGGCCTGTTCGGCTTCCGCGTCGGCCGCACCTCGTCCCCCGCCATGGCCCCCGAGATCCGGCAGGCCTTGTCGATGGCGCTCGATCGCGCCGCTCTCGGCGCGGCGCTAGGGGTACCCGGTTGGCGGCCCGCCCAGGCGATCCTGCCACCCGGCCTCACCGACCTGGCCGAGCCGAGCCGGCCCTTCTGGGCGCAGGCCTTCGCCAATGTCCGCGGCTCGGATCAGCAGGCCTTCCTGCGCCGGGTCGCGACGGCGCGGCGGATCGTGAGCATCTGGCAATCGCAGCAGCCGGGCAGCGGACCGGTGCGGATCGAGGTGGCGATGCCCGACGGGCCCGGCTCCACCATGATATTCGCCCATGTCAGGCGGCAATGGCGGGCGATCGGCGTGGATGCGGTGCGGGTCCGCGCCACCGACGGCGCCGACCTGCGGCTGATCGACGAGGTCGCCCCCGCCGACCAGGCCGACTGGTATCTCTCGTGGTTCCTCTGCGCACGCGGGCGGCCGTGCAGCGAGGAGGCCGACAAGGCGTTCGGAATCGCCCGTGCCGCCACCGATCCCGCGCTGCGCGCCCGGATGATCGCCGAAGCGGAGCAGCGGCTCGCCGCCATCGCCCCGTTCATTCCGATCGCGCAACCGGTGCGCTGGTCGCTCGCCCGGCCCGATCTCCCCGGTTTCCGGCTGAACCCGCGTGCCGTCCACCCGCTGCCCCCCCTCATCGGGAACCAGAATGGCCGCTGATGCGCTGAGGTGTCATGAACGCTCGAAATGACGATGTGAAACGCCCCGGCACCATCAATTTCGATGGCCTCGCGGATCGCATGCCCGGCATGGGCCGTGACGCGGCCTCGATCCGGCGAAGGATCGAGGCAATGGAAGGGCTGCTCGAACGGATGTTCGTTCTGCCCGGCATCAACAAGCCGATCGGGCTGGACGTCCTGCTCGATCTCGTGCCCGTCGTCGGCCCGGCGGTGGGCGCGGTGATGGGCAGCTGGCTGGCCTGGGAAGCCCGCAACCTCGGCATGTCGAAATGGCAGATGGCGCGGATGTTCGGCAATGTCGGCGTCGATCTGCTGCTCGGCGCCATTCCCTGGATCGGTGCGATCCCCGACTTCTTCTTCCGATCGAACAGCCGCAATCTGCGGATCATCAAGCGCCATCTCGACAAGCATCACCCTGCGACCGCGACGATCGAGGGCGTGGTCAAGGGTTAGTTTTGAGGTCCTCCCTGCGCGACGCGTGGGGACGGATCGTCGGCGGCTCAGGCCTTTGCCCGCTCCCGGGCGTCGGCGACGGCCTGCTTCAGCGCGTCATACCCCACGGCACCCTTCAGCATCTGCCCGTTGACCACGAAGGTCGGGGTAGCAAAATTCGGGTCGATGCGGCCAGCCAGCTCCATGTTGCGGCGAAGTTCGGCCATCACCTCCGGCCCCTCCAGGTCGCGCTGGATACGGGCAAGGTCGAGCGGCATCGAGCGCAGCACGGCCGAGACCTTGTCGCCATTGGGCTGGCCGGTGGCGAACATGCGCTGGTGGAAGGTCTGGAATTCGCCCTGCCGAGCGGCGGCCAGGCCGGCCTTGGCCGCGATTTCGCTGCCCGGACCCAGAATCGGCATCTCGCGCCACACCACCCGGAGCTTCTTGTCACCGGCGATCAGCCGGTCGATGTCGGGCAGGCTGGTCCGGCAATAGCCACAGGCATAATCGGTGAACATCACCAGGGTGACGTCGCCCTTCTCTGCACCCGCCCAGGCCGAGGCGAAGGGCGTTTCCAGCGCCGCCTTGTTCTGGGCATAGGCATCGCGGCTCTGCCGGTCGCGCAAGCGGTCGATCGCCTGCGGGATGATCTCGGGATGGGCGAGAATATAGTCGCGCACCACGGCTTCGATCTCGGCCTTGTTGCCGGCCTGGGGCGCGGCGTGGCGGTGGGTCAGCCAGGCGGCGCCGATCCCGAACAGGATCGCCGATCCGGCGCCGATGGAGACAGCCAGCCGACTGCGCCGCTGCATGAATTCGCGGATGTTCATCGCCTCTTCTTGTCGCTTGCCTCGGCGCGCGCGGACAGCGCGATGTCCTCGGCACGGATATAATCGGGGGTGCCGCGCGGGATGCGGGCCATCGCCGCCTCCGCGCTGGCCATGGCCAGCCGCGTATTCCCGATCAGCGCGTAGCGCTCGGCGGTGGCGAGCTGGGCGCGCGGCTCGTCGCCGAGACGCGCATAGGCCATGCCGAGCGTGTACCAGGCGAAGGGATTCTCGCGATCGCGCGCCACCGCCACCTTCAGCACGTCGCGCGCCTCGGCGAGATTGTCATTATCCTCGGTGGCGAGCAGCGCATGGCCGAGCAGCGAGGAGATCAGCGGCGAACCGCGTGATCCCTTCACCGCCATTCGCAGCGGCGCCAGCGCCTCTTTCGGCTTGCCCGATTCGAGCAGTATCTGGCCCTGCAGTTCTCGGAAATAGGGATCGTCGGGGGCCGATGCGACAAGCTTCGCCACCTCTTCCGCCGCCTTGTCGGGATAGGCGCCACGATGCCAGGCATAGGCCCGCGCATAATGGGCGGCTGCACTGCGGTCGCTCTCGGGATATTTGCGCAGCGCGGTGGTCGGATCGTCCATATAGCCGATCAGCTTGGCCTTGATCCGCTTGAAGCGCGCCTCCAGCGCCGGATCGGTCTTGTTGCGATAGGCAGGCGATTTCAGCACATCCCCCGACAAGGCGGCCTCGCGCTCGCCCGACATCGGGTGGGTCTGCATGAAGGGATCCGCCTCGGCATAGGTGGAAGTGTAGCGATACTCCTCCTTCCGAAGCTTCAGGAAGAAGCTGAGCATCCCCTCGCCCGAAATGCCGGCCTTCTCGAGAAAGCCGACCCCGGCGGCGTCGGCGCTCGCCTCCTGCACCCGGTTGAAGGCAAGGAACTTGCCGAGCGCGGCCTGCTGGCCGGCCATGATCACGCCCATGCCGGCATCGGCGGACCCGGCGGCCATTGCCGCCGCGCCCAGCAGCAGCGACAATAGGGTGATGCCGGTCGCGCCGCGCGCGCCTTCGCCGAAGCGGATGATATGGCCGCCGGTGATATGGCCCAGCTCATGGGCGATAACGCCCTGGATCTCATTGGTGTTGTCGGCGGTTTCGATCAGGCCGCTATGGATATAGACGGCCTGCCCCCCGGCGACGAAGGCGTTGATGCTCTTGTCGCCGACCAGGATGATGTCGACATTGCCGGGCTGGAGGCCGGCGGCCGCGACCAGCGGCGCCGATATCTCCTTCAGAAAGGCCTCGGTCTCGGCATCGCGCAGGATCGACTGCGCCGCGACCGGCTGCGCCATCAGTGAAACCGACAGCAGCAGCACGGCCAGGCCGCGCAGCAGGCGGCCCGGACGGAGCGGCGACAGGATGGCGTTCCCCATGCTGGTCATGGCTTGCATGGTACGACTGAACCCCGCGTGAAGCACGGGACGGGCCCCGCCGATCGAGGCCCGTCCGTCATGCTCAGGCGCCGAACGTCCGCTGCCACCAGCCGCGGCGCGGCGTGCCGCCCTCATCCTCCTCGGCGGATTCGGCGGGCTCGGCAGCCGCTTCGGCCACCGCTTCCGCGACGACGGTCTCAACGGCCTCGGCCGGAGCGGCCTTGGCACGCGAGCGGCGGCGCTTAGGGGCTTCCGCTGCGGGCGCCTCTTCGGCGACGGGCTCGGCCGGAGCCGGCTCGGCGGCCGGAGCTTCCGCCGCCTCAGGAGCGGCATCGGCCTTCTTGCGGCGGGTCCGCTTGGGCTTGGCCTCGGCGACCGGCTCGGCCTCTGCCGCTTCGGCAACCGGCTCGGCCGGAGCTTCCTCGGCTACGGGCGCGGCCTCGACGACCGGATCGGCCTTGCGGGCACGCGGGCGGCGACGGGCCTTGGGCGCGGGCTCTTCGGCGGGCGCGTCCTCAACCGGTGCGGTGGCAGCGGCGGGGAGTTCCTCGGCCATGATCGCCTCGGCGGCCTCGGCCGGCGTCGGCTCGGCGCCCTCGACACCCTCGCCATTGCCGCCACGACGACGACCCGAGCGACGACCCCGGCGACGGCCGCGACGGGCCTCGCCATTGCCTTCCTCGGCATCGGCCGGCTCGGCCTCCTCACCGGTCTCGCCCGGCTCGTCAGCCTCGCCTTCTTCGGCACCCTCGCCGGACTCGGACTGGCCTTCCTGATCACGGCCACGACCGCCACGACGGCGACGACGACGGCGGCGACGGCCTCGGCCGCCATCCCCACGCTCGCCATCCTCGGAGCCCTCGGCCTCCTCGTCCTCGGCCTCGATCTCCTCCTCTTCGATCTCGTCGTCGAGAATATCGTCATCGGCCTCGATCGGCAGCGGCGCCGGCAGGCGCGGCGCATGGCTCGGCGGCGGACCGCCGGCCTCGACGCTCATCCGCGCGCCTTCCAGCGTGCCGTCGGAGAGAATCTCGATGACCACGCCATAGCGATCCTCGATCTCGGCCAGTTCGGCGCGCTTGCGGTTGAGCACATAAAGGGCCGCTTCCTGGCTTGCCCGCAGCATCAGGCGCGAACCGCGGCCGCGCGCGGCCTCGTCCTCGAGCATGCGCAGCGCCGACAGGCCCGCGGAAGACGCGGTGCGAACCAGCCCGGTGCCTTCGCAATGCGGACACTGGCGGGTCGACGCCTCGAGCACGCCGGTGCGCAGGCGCTGGCGGCTCATCTCGAACAGGCCGAAGCTGGAGATGCGGCCGACCTGGATGCGGGCGCGATCGTTCTTCAGCGCCTCCTTCATCGCCTTCTCGACCTTACGGATGTTGGAGTTGTTCTCCATGTCGATGAAGTCGATGACGATCAGACCCGCCATGTCGCGCAGGCGAAGCTGGCGGGCGATCTCGTGCGCCGCTTCCAGGTTGGTCGCGGTCGCGGTCTGCTCGATATTATGCTCGCGCGTAGAGCGACCCGAGTTGATGTCGATCGACACCAGCGCCTCGGTGGGATTGATCACCAGATAGCCGCCCGACTTGAGCTGGACGACCGGCTGGTACATCGCCGCCAACTGGTCCTCGACGCCGAAGCGCTGGAACAGCGGCACCGCATCGGCATAGAGCCCCACCTTCTTGGCGTGGCTCGGCATCAGCAGCTTCATGAACTGCCGCGCCTGGCGGTATCCCTCCTCGCCCTCGACGATCACCTCGTCGATGTCGCGGTTGTAGATGTCGCGGATCGCCCGCTTGATCAGGTCGCTGTCGCCATAGATCAGGGCGGGCGCCGACGAGCTCAGCGTGTTCTCGCGAATCTCGTCCCACAGCCGGGCGAGATAGTCGAAATCGCGCTTGATCTCGGTCTTGGTGCGCTGGAGGCCGGCGGTGCGAACGATGCAGCCCATCGTGCGCGGCAGGTTCAGCTCGGTCATGATCGACTTGAGCCGCTTGCGGTCGGCCGCGTTCGATATCTTGCGGCTGATGCCGCCGCCATGGCTGGTGTTCGGCATCAGCACGCAATAGCGGCCGGCCAGCGACAAATAGGTCGTGAGGGCAGCGCCCTTGTTGCCGCGCTCTTCCTTGACGACCTGGACCAGCAGCACCTGGCGCCGGCGAATCACGTCCTGGATCTTGTAGCGGCGGCGCAGGCTCATCCGCCGCTGGCGGAGATTCTCGACCGCGCCGTCATCGGAACCGCCGCCGACCGATTCGCGGCGGGGCCGGGGGGCGTCCTCTTCGTCACCATGCTCGTGGTCATGATCATGCTCGTCATGATCATGGGCCTCGCCCTCGATCACATCGGCGTCATCATCATGGTCGGCCTCGCGGGCGCGGAGCGCCTCTTCCTCGGCGGCATGCTCGGCCTCCTCGCGGAGCAGCGCCTCGCGATCCTCCTTCGGGATCTGGTAATAGTCCGGGTGGATTTCCGAGAAGGCGAGGAAACCGTGGCGGTTGCCGCCATAATCGACGAACGCCGCCTGAAGCGACGGTTCGACCCTCGTTACCTTGGCGAGATAGATATTTCCCTTGAGCTGCTTCCGCTCTGCGGACTCAAAGTCAAATTCCTCGATCCGGTTCCCCTGGACGACAGCCACGCGGGTTTCCTCCCGGTGGCGTGCGTCGATAAGCATGCGGGTGGTCATTAAAAGCTCTCCAAGCGCGGGGGCCGGCAGCACGGCCGGGCCACGTCGCGCGATATGATGTGGATGTGTCGCCGGGTGGCGCGGCAAGCCGCGTTCCGCCCGGAAACGTCATCGAAGGTGAAAAGATGGTGTGCGCAGCCGTCGCATCGTCACCTCCGGCGCGACGCGCCGGAAAAGCGGCCTCGCCCCACGCGCTGCCGACAAATCGGCAGCGGAGGGATCGGGGCGAAAAATGACTCATGCGATCGTCAACCTGTTACGCCGTCGCCAAATGGCGGCGGATAGGCCGGGACGGCGCTGTGACTCTCGTTCGAACGAGGATCGGCCGACTTCCGGACAAAAACTGCTAGCATCCGAATGACATCGGGGCAAGCATCACCATGACTGGACAAGCGCGCCGCGGCTTTGGATAAATATCGGAAGCTGCCCCCGTTTCGGGGCGGACCGGGTACGCGGGGCCGACTTGCCAGGATCACGATATAGTCTGCGTTTCGGCTGGAACAACGGCCCGATCCTGCTCCTGTTGCTGCTGCTGTCGCTTCCCGGCACGGCCAGCGCGGCGATGGTGAGCGCGATCGAGATCGGCGCGTCGAGCGTGACGATGCGATTCGACAAGCCGGTCGCGACCGCCTCAGCCTTCATGCTAACGGGCCCTCAGCGCATCGCGGTCGATCTGCCCGGCGCGCGGATGGGGCGGATCGCCGCATCGGGCGGGATGATCGCCTCCACCCGCCATGGCCAATATGATCCCAACACCGCGCGGGTGGTGTTCGAGCTGAACCGGTCGGCGATCGTCGGCGATGCCAGCTTCTCGGCCGATCATCTCTCGCTGACGCTGACGCTGAAGCCCGTCACCGAGAGCCTGTTCGCCCGCGCGGTGCGCAGGGGCCGGCAGCTGTTCGGGCTCAACGACAAGCCGGTCGATCCGAAGGCCGCGCAGCGGGGCGGCATCACCGTCCCGCTCGATCCGCCCCGCCCGCTGCCGGTCCCCGCCGTCACCGGCGCGCGCGGCAGCAACCGGCCGCTGGTGGTGATCGATGCCGGCCATGGCGGCCATGATCCGGGCTCGCAATCCGCCGATGGCCGCTATCGCGAGAAGGACGTGGCGCTGGGCATCGCCCAGGCGATCCGCGACGAACTGGTGGCCTCGGGCCGGGTGCGCGTCGCGCTCACCCGCAACACCGACCGTTTCCTGGTCCTCGGCGAACGGCGCGAGATAGCGAGACGGCTGAAGGCGGACCTGTTCATCTCGGTCCATGCCGACAGCGCGGAGAACCGCGCGGCGCGCGGCGCCAGCATCTACACCCTGTCGGAGGTCGCATCGGACCGGGTGGCGGCCCAGCTCGCCGCGAAGGAGAACCGCGCCGATATCCTCAACGGCGTCGATCTCGGCGGCGAGAACAATGAGGTTTCCTCGATCCTGCTCGACCTCGCCCAGCGCGAGACGATGAACATCTCCTCGCAGTTCGCGGCACTCCTCCAGCGCGAAATGGCCCCGACCATCCACTTCAAGGACGACGCCCATCGCTTCGCGGGACTGATCGTGCTGAAGGCGCCCGACGTACCCTCGGTGCTGCTGGAGACCGGCTATATCTCCAATGACGACGATCTCGCGCTGCTGCTGTCCAAGGAATATCGCCGCAACATCGCCAGCGGAGTGCGCCGGGCGGTGGAGATCCATTTCGCGAGACGGCTGGCGGGAGAATAGTGGAGGGCCCTCTCCATCGCCATTCCCGCGAGAGCGGGAATCCATGGACGGCGGCACTGCTGAGCCTCCTGCGGGCCGTGACCGTGGATTCCCGCTTTCGCGGGAATGACGATCTGGAGTAGAGCGCCGCCGTGCCGAAACTGCCCTCTCTCCATATCCCGATCCGCGAATGGCGCGATCATACGCGCCATCTCAAGCAGTTCCGGGTCTGGCGCTGGTCGGGCTATCTGTTCTGGTCGCTCGCCCTTTTCTGGCTGCTGCTGTGGTTCTTCTTCGCGCGCGGCCTGCCTTCGGCCGATGCCCTGCTCGCCTATCAGCCGCCGCTCCCCACCAATGTCCGCGACCGCGATGGCGAGCCGATCGCCGATTTCGCCCGCGAGCGGCGGGTTCAGCTGAGCTATGGCGAATATCCGCCGCTGCTGATCAACGCCTTCATCTCGGCCGAGGACAAGACCTTCTTCAGCCACCCGGGCATCGACATCGGCGGCCTCGCCGGCGCGGTGGTCGACTATGCGACCAAGTTCGGCAGCGGCCGCCGCGCCAAGGGCGGATCGACCATCACCCAGCAGGTCGCCAAGAACCTGATCGTCGGCGACGACTATTCGATCGCGCGCAAGGTGCGCGAGGCGATCCTGGCCTTCCGGATCGAGGACGCGCTGACCAAGCAGCAGATCCTGGAGCTGTACCTCAACCAGATATTCCTCGGCCGCAACGCCTATGGCGTGCAATCGGCCAGCCGCGCCTATTTCCGCAAGGATGTCGGCGAGCTGACCCTGCCCGAGATCGCCTATCTGGCGATCCTGCCCAAGGCGCCGTCCAATTACACGGT
This sequence comes from Rhizorhabdus dicambivorans, assembly GCF_002355275.1. Lineage (NCBI taxonomy): Bacteria > Pseudomonadati > Pseudomonadota > Alphaproteobacteria > Sphingomonadales > Rhizorhabdaceae > Rhizorhabdus > Rhizorhabdus dicambivorans. The sequence goes on from NZ_CP023449.1 coordinate 4,938,187, forward strand.
CGAGCGCCACGCAGAGCGCGCGCTGGACCGGCGCAACTACGTCCTCCACCAGATGGCCGAGAATGGCTTCATCACCGAGGAACAGCGCCAGTCCGCCGCCGCCGCGCCATTGGGGATCGTGCCGCGCTATGCGCCGCGGCCCAGCGTCGGCGGCTATTTCATGGAGGAGGTCCGCCGCCAGCTGATCGAGCGATACGGCCAGACCGCGACGGACGGCCCCAACGGCATCTATTCGGGCGGCCTGTGGATCCGCACCTCCTATGACGGCAAGGTCCAGGATGCGGCCGAGGGTGCGCTGCGCGACGGGCTGGTGCGCTTCGAGGCGGCGGCCGGCTGGCGCGGGCGGCTCGGCAAGGTCGATGTCGACGGCAATTGGGCGCGCGACCTTGCCGCGCTCAATGTCGGCGCCGGCTATGCCAACTGGTATCCGGCGGTGGTCCTGTCGAAGAGCGGATCACAGGCCGAGATCGGCTTCGAGAATGGCACCAGGGGCGTTCTGCCCAGCTGGGGGGCGACGATGCCCAAGGCGGGGATCGGCGGCCGCGCCTTCGATTTCCTGAAGGCCGGCGACGTCATCGTCGTGCGGCGCGAAGGCGACGCCTTCTCCCTGCGCAGCATCCCCAACATCTCGGGCGGCATGGTCGTCCAGAACCCGCATACCGGCCAGGTGCTGGCGATGCAGGGCGGCTTCGATTCGCGCGGCTCCTCGTTCAACCGGGCTACCCAGGCGATGCGGCAGCCCGGCTCCACCTTCAAGCCGTTCGTCTATGCCGCCGCGCTCGACAACGGCATGACCCCGGCCTCGATCATCATCGATGGCCCCTTCTGCGTGTTCCAGTCGGCTCGGCTCGGCCAGAAATGCTTCCGGAATTTCTCGGGCGAGAATGCCGGCCAGCAGACTATGCGCTGGGGTGTCGAACAATCGCGCAACCTGATGACGGTGCGCACCGCCAGCCAGATCGGCATGGACAAGGTCGTCAAGACCGCCAAGGCGATGGGGATCGGCGATTATCCGCCCTATCTCGCCTATTCGCTGGGCGCCGGGGAGACGACGGTGCTGCGCATCGTCAATGCCTATTCGATGTTCGCCAACCAGGGCCGGGCCCTCACGCCGACGCTGATCGACTATGTGCAGGATCGTAACGGCAAGCTGATCTGGCGTGCCGACAAGCGCCCCTGCGAGGGCTGCAACATGGCCAAATATGACGGCAAGCCGATGCCGCGCCCACGCCTTCGCTCGCGCCAGGTGATCGATCCGATGACCGCCTATCAGATGCTCCACATCATGGAGGGCGTGGTCGAACGCGGCACCGCGACCGTGCTGCGCGATCTCGGCCGCCCGATGTTCGGCAAGACCGGCACCTCGTCGGGCCCCACCAATGTCTGGTTCGTCGGTGGATCGGCCGACATGGTCGGCGGCCTCTATCTCGGCTACGACAATCCGCGCTCGATGGGCGGTTACGCGCAAGGCGGCACGATCGCCGCGCCGATCTTCCGCAGCTTCGCCGGCAAGGCGATGAAGGACATGGACGTCGTCCCCTTCCAGGCCCCGGCGGGCGTCCGCATGATCCGGATCGATCGCAAGACCGGCCGCCGCGTGTTCGGCGCCTGGCCCGACGGCAGCTATTACAGCTCGGTCATATGGGAAGCGTTCAAGCCCGAGAGCGAGCCGCGCCGCACCATCCGCCGCGACGAAATCGCGAAGCGCGCCGCCCCCGCGCGCCGCGCGACCACCGACAGCGAGTTCTTGCAAAGCCAGGACGGAATTTACTAGGGCGGCGGCATCAGAATTGCCGTCATGCTGAACCCGTTTCAGCATCCACTCTTCAACCCGAGCGTCGCTCCTGTGGCCCGGTGGATGCTGAAACAAGTTCAGCATGACGGGATTGATGTGGTTCGCTCTCCACATCGCGTTCGAGAAGGAATTCGTTATGCGCGCCGAAGCGCAAGCCAGTGTCGATCAGATCAACCAGGCGATGGCGCTCGTCCGCCGCTTCCTGGACTGGGACCGCGCGCTGCGCCGGCTCGACGAGCTCAACAACCGGGTCGAGGACCCCAAGCTGTGGGACGACGCCAAGGCCGCGCAGGAGGTGATGCGCGAACGCCGCCGGCTCGACGAGGCGATCTCGGCGGTCAAGTCGATCGAGCAGGAGCGCGACGACACCGTCGAGCTGATGGAGATGGCCGAGGCCGAGGGTGACGAGGGCCTGGTGAACGATGGCGTCGCCGCGCTGGCGGCGCTGGCCGAGCGGGCCGAGAAGGACAAGATCGGCGCGCTGCTGGCGGGCGAGGCCGACGCCAACAACACCTATATCGAGGTCAATTCGGGTGCCGGCGGCACCGAAAGCCAGGACTGGGCCGGGATGCTCCAGCGCATGTACAGCCGCTGGGCCGAGCGCCACGGCTACAAGGTCGAGCTGATCGACTACCACGCCGGCGAGCAGGCGGGCATCAAATCCGCGACGCTGCTGGTGCGCGGCGAGAATGCCTATGGCTATGCCAAGACCGAGAGCGGCGTTCACCGGCTGGTGCGGATCAGCCCCTATGACTCGGCCGCGCGGCGCCATACCAGCTTCGCCAGCGTCTGGGTCTATCCCGAGGTGGACGACGACATCGATATCGAGGTGCTCGAGAAGGACCTGAAGATCGACACCTACCGCTCCTCGGGCGCGGGCGGGCAGCACGTCAACACCACCGATTCGGCGGTGCGCATCACCCATGTGCCGACCGGGATCATCGTCGCCTGCCAGAACCAGCGATCGCAACATAAAAACAAGGCCGAGGCGATGAAGCAGCTGAAGGCCCGGCTCTACGAGCAGGAGCTGCAGAAGCGCGAGGCCGAGGCAATGGCCGGCTATGCCGCCAAGACCGAGATTGGCTGGGGACACCAGATCCGCTCCTATGTCCTCCAACCCTATCAGATGGTGAAGGATCTGCGCACGGGCACCACCTCGACCGCGCCCTCCGACGTGCTCGACGGCGACCTCGATCGCTTCATGGCCGCCGCCCTGTCGCAGCGCGTGACGGGCGAGACGGTCGAGGTCGAGGATGTGGATTGACCGGGTTTCAGCAGAGCTGAAACGGGCGGTGCCGGCCCGCTCCCCCACCCAACCTCCCGATCAGAATACCATGTCGGGAGGTTGGGTGGGGGAGCGGGCCGGCACCGCGCTTCCATCTAATAGGTCATCTCGGTCATGACGTTGCCGCCTTCCATATAGCGGCAGACCATCACCTCATCCTCCCCCGCATCGGCGACCGCGCAGCCGACCAGCGCCGTCGAGCGCCAGATGAGCTGGGTATAGTGGCCGACATCCTCGATATCGCCGGTGGTGCTGACTTCGGGGAAGGGCTTGTTCACGAACACGCGGCGTTCGTCGATCCACAGCGTCACCATGTCCTCGGGCGAATAGGCGCCCTTGGTGCCGCGCCACAGATTCTCGCCCTCGACATCGAGCGACGCATCATGTTCCAGCACCGGCAGCCTCGAAAGGTGCACGGCATATTGGGACGCGTTGGAAGCCAGCGCATCGCTCCAGACGAGGGGCGGAACACCGATGCGAACCCGTTCGGCATTGTGGGTGGCGAGGACGCGCTCCCTGAAATTGGCCAGCCTGTCCTGCGGCCCCGCCGCGCCCAGCAGCAAGCCCGCCAGCGGCAGTGCGATCATGCGCAGGGTGTGGATGGCGATCCTGTTCGGCATGGCCCGGCCCCTCTCCCCATTTGTCACGCGACCTGCGCGATCCGCCCGTCGACGAACTTCTCGATCAGATATTGCGATATCCACCCATTGTTCGCGAAGGTCGGGAACAGCAGCGTCCTGCGGCGCGCGAAATCGAACTGGCGCGCGACGCCGTCGGCAAGCGAGGCCCCCGCCGCCAGCTGGTGCGGATTGAAGGTGTTGCGGATCGCACTGAGCGTCTTCGTAACGACGGCGCGATGCTCGGGCGAGAGGGTGGCGGGCAGGCCGGCTCCATAGGGCGTCCCATCGGCGATCAGCTTGCCGAGCCGCGCGAAATCACCGGGCTGGAGCGCGACCCAGCTGCGCCTTTCGGCCATCGCCTGGGGATAGAGGATCACCGACGTGGCCCAGACGATGCCGCCGGTCAGGAACACGCTGGGCATCGACATCGTCGCCGGCGCCGCCTGGAGCTGCGGCTGGAACAGCGGCGCCACGGTGTCGGCATAGAAGCTGTCGGCATGCTGCCCGAAATCATAGGTCCGCGCGGCTGGGAAACGGAACTTCACCGCACCGGCCATCGTCTTGGTGCCATAGGGCACCGACATGTCGATATAATGGGCGTTGCGGCCGCGGCGGTCATAATAGCCGCCCTTGGTGTTGCCGCTGCCGATATCGAGCTGCAGCACGTCCCCACGGCGGCGGCGCGGCACGATCCAGTCGAAGGCCAGCCGCGCCTCGTCGCGGGGCGAAACCACGTCGATGCGGTGGCCGGTGCGGCCCGCGAGCCGATCGCGGATGATCGCGAGCAACGGCGCCGAAAAGCTCGCCACCCCGCTCGACGCCACGATCGTCAGGTCCTGGTCGGCGACGCCGCGATCGGCCTTCAGCCGTGCGATATGATCGGCGACGAGATCGACCGTCCGTATCGCCGCCTGCTCGTCGGTGCCCGATTCGAGCGGGCTGGCCAGCACCGAATAGGGTTCCCCGTCGCGTTTCGGCGCAAGCCGCTCGAAGCCCGACATGCCGCTGTCGCCGCCCAGCATCTCCCGGCTGAGCTGATAGACCGACACGGTCATGCCGCTCGCCGATATCTCGATCATGCCGTAGCGCTTCCCGGCCGGCGCGGCGCACAGCGCGGAGGGCAGCAGCCCCGTGCCCGCGAGCAGCAGCCCGCCGCGCAACATCTCCCGACGCTCGATCAGCATCCCGCGCACCCCTCCAGCACGAACCGCCGAGCCATGCGCCCGCCCCGCGACTCGGACCATGCCGCATTATTACGTACACGTTCCGAAGGCGGAACCCGTTTTCCTGTACGGCCGATGAAGCCCCCGTTCAGCGAAGCTAAGGCTGGCGCCGCTTATTCTTCGATCACCCGCGGGGCTGGGCGAGAGGAGAAGGATGATGAAAATCAAGACGATGTTCGCCGCCATCGGCCTGGCGGTCGCGACCCTGGGCGTCAGCGGCACGGCCGAAGCGCGCGACCGCTGGGATGACCGCGACGATCGCCGTTGGGATCATGATCGGCGCTGGCACCGCGATCGCCATTGGGATCGTGGACGTCACTGGGATCGCCGTCGCCACTGGGGCCGTCACCGTGTGCACTGCTGGACCGAATGGCACCGCCATCAGCGCGTCCGGGTCTGTCGCTGACCCTTTGATATTGCACTGCGGCAGCCTTCCTCCCGGATTCGGGGGGAAGGAGCCCGTAATATTACAGTTTTGACACGCAAAAAACTTCGCAACCGCGAACGCCAGTGATTGTTTTGACTGGTCGGTACGGGTAGCAGCAACATATGCTCGCCGCGGTTCGCGAAGGTCATCGGATGAAATTCCCTGCAGTCGCCCGCAGCAGCGGACTTGTCCTGGCCATCTGTGCACTGGCGGCCTGCTCGAAGGACAAGCCCAAGCCGCCCCCGCCCGAAGCCGGCTTCATTGTCGTAAGAACGGAAGCCGTGCCGCTCTATATCGAGTTGCCGGGCCGGACCGCCGCCTATGAAAGCTCCGAGGTCCGCCCCCAGGTGACCGGCGTGATCAAGGCGCGGCTGTTCGAGGAAGGCGGCCTCGTCCGCGCCGGCCAGACGCTCTACCAGATCGATCCCAGCCTCTACCGGGCAGCGCTCAACCAGGCCGCTGCGAACCTGCAGAATGCCCGTGCCCAGCGCGAGGCCGCCGTGGCGCGCGCCGACCGCTTCCGCCCGCTGGCCCAGATCGAGGCGGTGAGCAAGCAGGACTATACCGATGCCGCCGCCGCCGCGAAGCAGGCAAACGCCGCAGTGGCACAGAATGCGGCCCAGGTGGAAACCGCGCGGATCAACCTGCGCTTCACCAATGTCCCGGCCCCGATCACCGGCCGCATCGGCCGGTCGCTGGTCACCACCGGCGCGCTCGTCACCGCCGGCCAGGCCGATCCGTTGACCACGATCCAGCGGCTCGACCCGATCTTCGTCGACGTACAGCAGTCCAGCGCCGATCTGCTCGCGCTGCGCCGCCAGCTTGCGGGCGGGGGCGCGATGCCGTCGGCCGCCACGGTGAGTCTGAGGCTGGAAGACGGCAGCGATTATCCACTGAAAGGCCGGATGGAGTTCGCCGAGGCGATGGTCGATCCCGCCACCGGCACCGTCACCCTGCGCGCGCGCTTCCCCAATCCGAACGGGCTGCTGCTGCCCGGCATGTATGTTCGCGCCGTCCTGTCGCAAATCACGGCGCGGGAGGCGATCCTGGTCCCCCAGGCTGGCCTGACCCGCAATCCCAGAGGCCAGGCGACGGTGATACTGGTCGGCAAGGACGACAAGGCCGAGCTGCGCCCCGTCACCGCAGACCGCACGGTCGGCGACAAATGGCTGGTGACCGCCGGCCTCAAGGCCGGGGACAGGGTGATCGTGGAGGGGCTGGGCAAGATCAAGCCCGATCAGCCGATCCGGCCGGTACCGGCGGGGTCGCCACCGCTGCCGAAGAAGCCGGGCGGCCAGGCCAGGGCCGGCTGAGCCGGATCGATGATCTCGCGCATCTTCATCGATCGTCCCATCTTCGCATGGGTCATCGCGATCATCATCATGCTGCTCGGTGCGGGCGGCCTGGTGAGCCTGCCGGTTTCGCAATATCCCAATATCGCTCCGCCTTCGGTGAACATCCGCGCCAATTATCCGGGCGCCTCGGCCGAGACGATCGAATCGAACATCACCCAGATCATCGAACAGCAGCTGACCGGTATCGACGGGCTGCTCTATTTCTCGTCCAGCTCGAACTCGGCGGGACGCGCCGACATCACCGTGACCTTCGACAAGGGCGTCGATCCCGACATCGCCCAGGTCCAGGTGCAGAACAAGGTACAGCAGGCGCTTCCCCGGCTCCCGCAGCAGGTGCAGCAGCAGGGTCTGGTCGTCACCAAGTCCAACAGCGACTTTCTGATGGTCGTCTCGCTCTATGACGAGAGCGACCGTTCCACCAACCGCGACATCGCCGACTATCTGATCTCGAACCTGCAGGACGGTATCGGCCGCATTCCCGGCGTCGGCGACCTCAACGTCTTCGGCGCCCCCTATGCGATGCGCATCTGGCTCGATCCCTACAAGCTGTCGGGGGTCGGACTGACGCCCGACGACGTCATCTCGGCAATCCAGGCGCAGAACGCGCAGGTGGCGGCCGGCCAGATCGGCGGCGTGCCGTCCTCCGACAAGCAGATGCTCAACGCGATCGTCACCTCCCGATCGCGGCTGACGACGGTCGACCAGTTCAACAAGATCATCGTCAAGCCGCAGGGCGACGGCGCGCGCGTGCTGCTCCAGGACGTCGCCCGGGTCGAGCTGGGCAGCGAGAACTACAACGTCATCGGCCGGGTCAACCGGCATCCCGGCGCCGGCATGGCGATCCTGCTCGCGCCCGGTGCCGACGCGCTCAAGACGTCCGAGCTGGTCCGCGCCTATGTCGAGGAGGCCTCGACCCGCTTCCCGGCATATTACAAGCACCAGTTCCTCAACGACGCGACGGCATTCATCAAGCTGTCGATCGAGGAAGTGGTCATCACCCTGCTCGAGGCGATCCTGCTGGTCGTGCTGGTGATGTTCATCTTCCTGCAGAGCTGGCGCGCGACTCTGATCCCGGCGATCGCGGTGCCCGTCGTGCTGCTCGGCACCTTCGGCGTGCTCGCGGCGGCCGGCTTCTCGATCAATACGCTGACCCTGTTCAGCCTGGTGCTTGCCATCGGCCTGCTCGTCGACGACGCGATCGTCGTGGTCGAGAATGTCGAGCGGGTGATGGAGGAGGACCCCGACATCACGCCGCGCGAAGCCACGATCAAGTCGATGGGCGAGATCAACACGGCGCTCGTCGCGATCGCGCTCGTCCTGTCCGCCGTGTTCCTGCCGATGGCGTTCTTCGGCGGATCGACCGGCGTGATATACCGCCAATTCTCGATCACCATCGTTTCGTCCATGGCGTTGTCGGTGCTGGTCGCGCTGGTGCTGTCCCCGGCCCTGGCCGCATCGCTGCTCAAGCGATCCGACAAGCAGGCCAAGATCGCACGGGGCGGTTTCGTCGGTCGGGCCTATGGCCTTGGCGAGCGCTTCAACAGCTGGTTCAAACGGGTTTCGGATCGCTATCGCGAAACGGTTTCCAGACTGTTCGGCTATACCCGCCAGGCCCTGATCCTGTTCGTGCTGGTCGTCGTCGCGCTGGTCTTCGCTTTCATGCGCCTGCCGACCGGCTTCGTCCCGAACGAGGATCAGGGCATCGCCCAGCTGCAGTTCAACCTTCCCCCCGGCGCCACCATCAACCGCACCGACAAGGTGATTCGGGAGGTCGAGGATTATCTCGCCAAGCACGAACCCCGGAATATCGCCAACACCTATATGCTCGCCGGCGCGAGCTTCGCCGGACAGGGCCAGAACACCGGCCGTGGCTTCCTTCGCTTCGCGCCGTGGGACGAGCGCAAGGGAGCGGAGAACAGCGCCGCCGAAGTCGCGCGCCGCGCCTCGATGGGGCTGTCCTCGATCCGCGATGCGCAGATCTTCGTGCTCACGCCGCCGTCGATTCCCGGCCTCGGCCAATCGACCGGCTTCTCGATGGAATTGCTCAACAGCGGCAATCTCAGCCGTGAGGAGTTCAAGGCGCGCCGCGACCAGCTGCTCGCCGCCGCCGCCGCCGATCCCGACCTCGCCAATGTCCGCCTCAACACGCTGGAGGACACGCCGACCCTGACGGTCGACATCGACAACGAACGGGTAGGCGCGCTGGGCATCAGCCAGGCGGCCGTCAACCAGACGCTGACGGCCGCCTGGGGCGGCCTCTACGTCAACGACTTCGTCGATCGCGGGCGGGTCAAGCGCGTCTATGTGCAGGGCGACACTGCCTTCCGCAGCCGCCCCGAGGATCTGGCGAGCTGGCACGTCCGCTCGAGCAGCGGGCGGATGATCCCCTTCTCGGCCTTCGCGACGATCCACTGGGCGCAGGCTCCCAATGTCCTGACCCGCTTCAACGGCGTGCCCAACTTCACCATCTCGGGCCAGGGCGGGCCGGGCAAAAGCTCGGGCGACGCGATGGAGCGGATTTCCGAGATGGCCGCCGAGATCCCGGGCACCTCGATAGGCTGGTCGGGACTCAGCTATCAGGAGCGGCTCTCGGGCGGACAGGCTCCGATCCTCTATGGGCTGTCGGTGCTCGTCGTCTTCCTGTGCCTCGCCGCGCTTTACGAGAGCTGGTCGATCCCGCTCGCGGTGGTCGCGGTCATCCCGCTCGGCCTGATCGGGGCCGCGCTGGCGGTGACCCTGCGCGGGCTGGAGAACGACATCTTCTTTCAGGTCGGCCTGGTCACCACCATGGGATTGAGCGCCAAGAACGCCATCCTGATCGTCGAGTTCGCGGAGCAGGCCGAGAAGGAGGGCAAGACGGCGGTCGAAGCCGCGCTGGAGGCGGCACGCATCCGCCTGCGGCCGATCCTGATGACCAGCTTCGCCTTCATGTTCGGCGTGCTGCCGCTCGCCATCTCGACCGGGGCCGGAGCCCGCGCCCGCAACGCGATCGGCACGGCGGTGCTTGGCGGGATGATGACCGCCACGCTGTTCGCGATCTTCTATGTGCCGATATTCTTCGTCCTGGTGCGCAAGCTGTTCGGCAAGAAGAAACATGCCCAGCCGCCGATGGCGGAGGCCGCACCATGATCCGCCGCGCCGTCCTGCTGCTGCCGGTGCTGGCGCTGCCGGCCTGCAGCCTCGCGCCCGCCTACAAGCGCCCAACCCCCGCGATCCCGGCCGCGCTGCCCGACGCCGGCCAGACCGCCGAGCCGGCCCCCGCCTCGCTCAGTTATCGCGACGTCTTCCGGGATCAGCGCCTTGCCACGCTGATCGACCAGGCACTGGCCAACAACCAGGACCTCAAGGCGGCGCTCGCCAATGTCGAATCGGCGCGTGCGCTGGTGACGGTCACCCGTGCCGACCTGCTGCCCCAGCTCGACGCCAATGCCGGCGTTACGACGGGGGACTCCTCGAACGCGACGCGCGGCAATATCGGCAACGGGAATGCCGGCGGCGGAGGCACGGGCGGCCGGCGCACCAGCTACAGCGCCAATCTGGGCGTCAGCTGGGAGATCGACCTGTTCGGCCGGCTGCGCAGCCTGAACGACGCCGCCTTCAACCAGTATCTCGGCACCGATGCCGCCCGGCGGGGCACGAAGCTGAGCGTGGTCGCCGGCGTCGCCAATGCCTGGCTGACGCTCGCCGCCGACCGCAGCCTGCTGGCTGTCGCGCGCGATACGCGGACAAGCGCGGCCAGGAGTGTCGAACTGACCCGGGCCCTGCTTCAGGGCGGCGTCGCCCCGCGCACCAGCCTGCGCCAGGCGGAAACGGTGCTGTCGCAGGCCGAGGCCGATGAGGCCAGCCTCGAAACGGCGGTGGCCCAGGACCGCAACGCGCTGGAGCTGCTGGTCGGCGCGCCGGTGGCCGACGAATTGTTGCCGGCCTCGATCGAAAGCCTGGACGGCACGCTCGCCGAAGCGCCGGCCGGGCTCGATTCGTCGATCCTGCTGCGCCGGCCGGACGTGGTACAGGCCGAATATGGGCTGCGCGCCGCCAATGCGCGGATCGGCGCCGCGCGCGCGGCCTTCTTCCCGCGCATCGGCCTCACCGCGCTCGCCGGCTTTGCCAGCAGCGCGCTATCCAGCCTATTCGACAATGGCGCGTTCAACTGGAGCGTCGCGCCGTCCGCCACGCTGCCGATCTTCGATGGCGGCGCGAATCTCGGAAACCTGCGCTATTCCCGGGCGCAACGCGACCTTGCCCTCGCCACCTACCAGAATGCGATTCAGTCGGCCTTCCGCGACGTTGCCGACGCGCTCGCCCGCCGCGCGACGATCGATCGGCAGCTTGCCGCCAGCACCCGGCTCGACGCCGCCGCGCGCGATTCCCTGTTCCTGGCCAATGCCCGCTTCCGCGAGGGAGTCGATCCCTATCTCAACCTGCTCGACGCGCAGCGCACCGCCTATGGCGCCGCCCGCAGCCTCGCCCAGACCCGGCTGCTCAAGGCGCAGAACCTCGTCACCCTCTACCAGTCGCTCGGCGGCGACGAACTGATCGACGCGCGCTGAACGCGTTCGAACCGTTCAACGCGCGTTCAACCGGCAGGCCGTCAGACGCAGCGATGCAGCCGCCCCCCGCGCAAGGGCCGTCCCCGGGCCGGCACGATCTGCTGAGGCGCCGGGCCATCGGCATGGCGGCGATGGCGGTCGTCCATATATTGGGCTTCCTGCTGCTGCTGTCGCTGGCCCCGGACATGGTACGCCGGATCGCGCCGGAACTGAAAAGCTTCCCGCTGATGTCCTATTCGGAGTAGCCAGCGCCCAAGCCGGCCGCCCGATCCGATGCGCCCCGCCGCCGGACCGAGCCGGTGCCGCAGCCGCAGACGCCCGTCCCGGTGCCCCAGTTGCCCCCGAACATGATCCTGATGACCTCGGACCAGTTCCGCGCGAGCGACATCGCCAATATCCGTCCGCAGCAGGCCGACGCCGCCACGGGCAACGGCGGCGGCGGCAGCGAGGTGGCGCAGGGGCCGGGGGAAGGCCCCGGAGGCGAGAAGCTCTACCCGGCCGACTGGTATCGCGAGCCGACCACCGCCGAGATGGCCTTCTACCTGAAGGGCAGGAGCCAGGCCGGCTGGGCCATGATCGCCTGTCGCACCGCCCCGGCCTTCCGTGTCGAGGACTGCCAGGAAATGGGGGAATCGCCCAGCGGATCGGGGCTGGCGGGCGCGCTTCGCCAGGCCTCCTGGCAATTCCGCGTCCGGCCGCCCCGGATCGGCGGCAAGCCCCAGATGGGCGTATGGGTGCGCATCCTCTTCGACTTCCAGCTGGGCGTCATCCGGCAGCGGTGAAACCCATTCACGCCTCGGTCAGTTGATCCCGGCCAATGCCCCGCTGACAATTTGGGATACGGACCGATGAAGAGATTGATGTTCGCAGCTTCGCTTATGCTTGTCGTCGCCGGCGCCGGCACCGCCCAGGCCGCGCTCCAGCTCGGCGAGCGACCCATCACCCGGGCCGAGGTGATCAGCGTCGCCAAGAAGCAGTTCGCCCAGATGGACACCGATCGGAACGGCACGGTCAGTCCGCAGGAGTTCGAGCGCTATCGCGAAATCCAGAACGCCCAGCCCGACCAGGGCCGGGGCCTCACCCGCATCGGGCGCGGCTGGTTCGACAAATGCGACACCAATGGCGACGGCCGGGTGAGCCAGGCCGAGGCGGTGGCGCGTCCGCTGGGCCTGTTCGACATGGCCGACGTCAACCGCGACGGCGTGGCGAGCCTTTCCGAACAGAATATGGCGATGCTGTTCATCAAATAGGGCACCGCCACCCCTCTCCCCGCCGCCCGTCCCGTCCGTTCCCGGGCGGACGCACGGCAGGCGGGGTCGGCCCTCAGACCAGCCGGCTCTGGTTCACCGCCGCCTCGATGAAGCTCGCGAACAGCGGGTGCGGATCGAACGGCTTGCTCTTCAGCTCCGGGTGGAACTGGACGCCGACGAACCAGGGATGGTCGGGCCGTTCGACCACCTCGGGAAGTTCGCCGTCGGGCGACATTCCGGAGAAGACCAGACCGCCCTTTTCCAGCGCGTCCTTGTAGCCGGCATTGACCTCATAACGGTGGCGATGCCGCTCGGAGATGGCGATGCCGCCATAGATGGTGGCGGCATGGCTGTTGCCGGAGAGCACCGCATCATAGGCACCGAGCCGCATCGTGCCGCCCAGATCGCCGCCCGCCTCGCGCTTCTGCAGGCCCGATTCGGTCATCCATTCGGTGATCAGGCCGACCACCGGCTCGTCGGTCGGGCCGAATTCGGTGGTCGAGGCGGCGGCGATGCCGGCGGTGTTGCGGGCGCCCTCGATGCACGCCATCTGCATGCCCAGGCAGATGCCGAAATAGGGCACCTTGCGCTCGCGCGCGAACTTCACCGCGGCGATCTTGCCCTCCGATCCGCGCTCGCCGAAGCCGCCGGGGACGAGGATCGCATTCATCGGCTCCAGCTGGGCGGCGATCTCGGCCTCGTCCTGCTCGAACAGTTCCGCGTCGATCCAGCGAATGTGGACCTTCACCCGGTTGGCGATGCCGCCATGGACCAGCGCCTCGTGCAGCGACTTATAGGCGTCGAGCAGGCCGACATATTTGCCGACGACGCCGATCGTCACCTCGCCCTCGGGATTCTCCAGCCGGTCCATGATCTCGGTCCAGCGGCTGAGCTCAGGCTCTTCCTTGGGCTCGATCCCGAAGGCGGAGAGGACGGCCTCGTCCAGTCCTTCCTCATGATATTGCAGCGGCACCGCATAGATGCTGCTGGCATCCAGTGCGGGGATGACATGCTCCTTGGGCACGTTGCAGAACAGCGCGATCTTCGCGCGCTCATTGTCGGGCAGCGGCCGCTCGCAGCGGCAGACCAGCACGTCGGGCTGGATGCCGAGCGAGGTCAGGTCGCGCACGCTGTGCTGGGTCGGCTTGGTCTTCAGCTCGCCGGCCGCCGCGATATAGGGCACCAGCGTCAGATGGACGAAGATCGAATTGCCGCGGCCGAGATCATTCCGCAGCTGGCGGATCGCCTCCATGAAGGGCAGCGATTCGATATCGCCGACGGTGCCGCCAATCTCGCACAGCACGAAATCGAGGTCGTCGACGTCGGCCCGGGCGAATTCCTTGATCGCATCGGTGACGTGCGGGATGACCTGGACGGTGGCGCCCAGATAGTCCCCGCGCCGCTCCTTCTGGATGATCGTCTGGTAGATCCGGCCCGAGGTGATGTTGTCCGACTGACGGCCGGGAACACCGGTGAAGCGCTCATAATGGCCGAGATCGAGGTCGGTCTCCGCCCCGTCGTCGGTGACGTAGACCTCGCCATGCTGATAGGGCGACATCGTGCCCGGATCGACGTTCAGATAGGGATCGAATTTACGGATACGGACCCTGTAGCCGCGCGCCTGGAGGAGGGCGGCAAGGCTTGCCGCCATGAGACCCTTGCCAAGCGAGGAGACCACGCCGCCGGTGATGAAAATGAACCGCGCCATGGGAAGATGGGCTTAACCGCGCGAGGGGGCGAAGAGCAAGGTGGGAACCTCCTGATTTTCGACAAAAATTGTGGACGAACGGACGAACGGACGCCCCGCCATAAGCGGCAACGTCCCTCATCCTACTGATCTTGTTTGTTTATTGCGGCGTCGCGCCGTTGGCTGGCGCGCTGCCGCCCTGCGCGGCGGCGGCGGCGAGAGGATCGGCCGCCGGCGGCGGGCCTGCCGGCTCCGCGCTGCCGCTCGCGGTCTTGCCGACCAGCGAGGTGTCGATCTTGGTCGGCGCTCGCTCCACCGAGGCCAGCGCCGCGAGGATGATCGAGAGCAGCACGAAGACCGTCGCAAGGATCGACGTGACCCGCGTGAGGAAATCGGCGGCGCCGCGCGCGCTGATCAGGCCCGAGGGGTTGCCCCCCGAAGCGAGTCCGCCACCTTCCGACCGCTGCATCAGGATGACGGCGACCAGGGCCGCCGCGACGATGATGTGGACAACGAGCAGGAAGGTGAACATCGCGAACTTTCAATTGCGGAATTGCCGCGCATCTAGTGCATCGGCGGCCAAGGTTCAACCTTGGCGCCTTGCGCTCCTCAGGCCGATGCCGCCACCGCGCCTTCGATGATCGGCACGAACTGCGCCGCGGTCAGGCTCGCGCCGCCGACCAGCGCGCCGTCGACATCGGCGACGGCCAGCAGTTCCCGCGCATTGTCGGGCTTCACCGAGCCGCCATACAGGATGCGCACGCCCGGGCCCTCGCCACCCAGCAGCGCGCCCAGCTTCGTGCGAATCGCGGCATGCATCTCCGCGACGTCGGCGGTCGACGGCGTGCGGCCGGTGCCGATCGCCCAGACCGGCTCATAGGCGACCACCAGGGTCGCGGCCTTGCCGTCGCGCGGGATCGAGCCGTCGAGCTGGCCTTCCACCACCGCGACCGCGCGGCCCGCGTCGCGCTCGGCCTCGGTCTCGCCGACGCAGACGATCGCGGTCAGCCCGGCGCCGATCGCGGCGACGGCCTTGGCCTGCACCTCGGCATCGGTCTCGTGCTGGTCGGCGCGGCGCTCGCTATGGCCGACGATGGCGAGCTTCGCGCCCGCCTCCGCCAGCATCGCGGCGCTGACGCAGCCGGTGTGCGCGCCCTTCGCGTTGCCGTGGCAATCCTGCGCGCCGATGGCGAGGCCCGGCTGGCGCTGCGCGGCGGGGGCGATGAGCGTGAACGGCGGGCAGACCGCGACGTCGACCCCGGCCTGCTCCCGCGCCGCTGCCGCGATCGCATCGAGTTCGGCCAGCGCCTCCAGCGATCCGTTCATCTTCCAGTTTCCGGCGACCAGCTTGCGCAATGCCATCTTGACCCTCGTTTCTCGTTCGCGACCGCCCTTAAGAGGCAAAGTCGCCCCCCGCAACCGTCCGCCCGTTGCGATGCCGGGCTTAGCCCCTTATGGCAACGCAACGCCCTTCCCGATCTCAGACGGAACACCGATGATCACCTTCTTCCGTAAAGCGCTGTCGTCGTGGATCGCCCTCGGCATCCTCGCGCTGGTCATGATCGCCTTCATCATCACCGGGGTCGAAAGCCCCAGCATGATGGGTGGCGGCAGCACCAGCGGCGGCACGATCGCCAAGGTCGGCGGGGAAAGGATCGGCGGCGCCGAACTCGCCCGCCTCATCCAGAACCAGATCGACGGCATCCGCCGCCAGCAGCCCAGCTTCGATCAGAAGACATTCCTGGCCCAGGGCGGCTTCGAAGGCGTCACCGAAGGCCTGATCGGGGGCCGCGCGGTCGAGGTCTGGGGCAAGGAGCATGGCTTCGCGGTCGGCAAGCGGCTGATCGATGCGGAGATCGCCGGTAACCCGGCCTTCCGGGGCATCACCGGCCAGTTCGACGAGAATGTGATGCGCAACATGCTGGCGCAGGCGCGGATCAGCGAAAAGGATATGCGCGCGAACATCGCCGGCGATCTGCTGCGCAACCAGATCCTCACGCCCGTCGCGGCAATCGCCATCCCGCCGGTCAAGGTCGCCCGCCCCTATGCAGCGCTGATGCTGGAGGAGCGGATCGGATCGGTCGGGATCATCCCGCTCGCCGCGCTCGCCGATCCGCGCCCGCCGAGCGAGGCCGAGATCGCCGCGGCCTACAAGGCGGATATCGCGGCCTATACCCGGCCGGAAGCGCGGGTGCTGCGCTATGCCCTGTTCGGTGCCGAGCAGGTCGCCGCATCCGCCGCGCCGACCGAAGCCGACATCGCCGCCTATTATCGCGAGAACGCCGCAACCTATGCCGCGCGCGAGACCCGCAGCCTCACCCAGCTGATCACCCCCAACGAAGCGCAGGCGCGCGCGATCGCCGCGGCCGCCAAGGGCGGTGCATCGCTGTCCGCCGCCGCGACCAAGGCCGGCCTCGAGGCGGTGAGCATCGCCAATCAGAGCCGCGAAGATTATGCCAAGGCCGCCGGCGCCGCCGTGGCGGGCCAGGTGTTCGCCACGGCCAAGGGAGGGCTGGCCGGCCCGATCAAGGGATCGTTCGGCTGGTATGTGGTGAGGGTCGATACCGTCACCGGCACGCCGGCCCGTTCGCTGGAGCAGGCCCGGCCCGAGATCGTCACGCTGCTGTCGGCCCGGAAGTCGCAGGAGGCGCTGGCCGACCTTGCCGGCCGGATCGAGGATGCCATCGCCGATGGCGGCAGCCTGGCCGAGATCGCGGCCAACAACAAGCTGACTGTCGTGGAGACCCCGCCGATCCTGGCGAACGGCCAGCCGGTGTCGGCGCCCGCCGGCTGGACGCCTCCGGCTGAACTCAACGCCCTGCTGAAGACCGGCTTCGAGAGCGATCCTTCCGATCGGCCGACGGTCGAGACGGTCATTCAGGAGCAGCGTTTCGCGCTGCTCGGGATCGCCCGCGTCATCCCGCCGACGCCCCTGCCGCTGGCCCAGGTCAAGCCGCTGGTGATGCGTGACATCATCGCCAAGCGCGCCGCCCAGCGCGCCAAGGCGATCGGCGAAAAGGTGACTGCCGCCGTCAACCGGGGCGTCCCCCTGGCCAAGGCGATGGCGGAAACCGGCGTCAGGCTGCCCCCGCCCGCCCCCGCCCGCGCGAAGCAGATCGAAATCGCCCGCGCGCAGCAGGGCGGCGCGCAGATTCCGCCGCCGGTCCAGGCCCTGTTCGCATTGCAGAAGGGCAAGGCGAAACTGATTCCCAGCGATCGGGGCGACGCGCTGTTCGTCACGGTGCTGGACAATGTCATCCCGGGCGATCTGGCCACCAATCCCCAGCTTCTCCAGCAGATGCGGGGCGACCTGCAACGCGTGCTCACTCCCGAGCTTGGCGAGCAGTTCATCCGCGCCGCCGGTGCCGAGGTGAAGATCAAGCGCTACCCGGACGCGATCGCGGCGGTGAAGCGCCAGATCGCCGGCCAATAGGCCCAGCATGACCGACGTGCAGGACCAGGCCGCCCGCGAGGCGCTGGCGCGGGGCGAACCCGCGCTGGTCTGGCGCAGCCAGGTCGCCGATACCGAAACGCCGGTCGCGGCGGCCCTGAAGCTGATCCGGCCGGGCCGGGGCGATTTCCTGCTCGAATCGGTCGAGGGCGGCGCCGTGCGCGGGCGCTATTCGCTGCTCGGCCTGGCGCCCGACCTGATGTTCCGCGCGCGGGGCCGCGATGCCGAGGTCAACCGCCGCTGGGCCACCGATCCCGAGGCGTTCGAACCGCTCGAGGACGACGCGCTGACGGCGATGCGCAAGCTCGTCGTCGCCTGCCGCATGCCGGTGCCGGAAGGGCTGCCGCGCGCGCTCGCCTGCCTGGTCGGCTATTTCGCCTATGAGACGATCGGCCTGGTCGAGAAGCTCCCCCGGCCGCCTGCCAATCCGCTTGACCTGCCCGACATGCTGTTCGCGCGGCCCACGCTGATCCTGGTCTTCGATCGGCTGGCCGACCAGCTCTATATCGTCGCGCCGCTCTGGCCGGACACGGCCGGCGCGCCCGACGCCAAGGTCGCCGGTGCGATCGAGCGGATCGAGGCGCATGCCGCCATGCTGGCCGGCCCGCTGCCGCCGCGCAACCGCAGCGATATCGACCCCGCGACCCTGCAGCCGGTGCCACAGCTGGCCCCCGGCCGCTATGCCGATATGGTGCTCAGGGCGAAGGACTATATCGCCGCCGGGGACATCTTCCAGGTCGTGCTGGCTCAGCGTTTCGCGATGGATTTCGCACTGCCGCCGATCGATCTGTATCGCGCCCTGCGACGGATCAACCCGTCGCCCTTCCTCTTTTTCCTCGATCTGCCCGGCTTCGCGCTGATCGGTTCCTCGCCCGAGATACTGGTCCGCGCCCGCGACGGGGAAGTGACGATCCGTCCGATCGCGGGCACCCGCCCGCGCGGCAGGACCGCCGCCGAGGACGCGGCCAACCGCGACAGCCTGCTCGCCGATCCCAAGGAGCGCGCCGAGCATCTGATGCTGCTCGATCTGGGCCGCAACGATGTCGGCCGGGTGGCGACCGCAGGCACGGTCGAGGTCACAGACAGCTATACGGTCGAGCATTACAGCCATGTGATGCACATCGTTTCGAACGTGGTCGGCCGGCTCGACCCGGCGAAGGACGGTCTCGACGCATTGTTCGCCGGCTTCCCGGCGGGCACCGTCTCCGGCGCGCCCAAGGTCCGTGCCTGCGAGATCATCGCCGAGCTCGAACCCGAGACGCGCGGCCCCTATGCTGGCGGCGTCGGCTATTTCTCCCCCGACGGATCGATGGACAGCTGCATCGTCCTGCGCACCGCCGTGGTGAAGGACGGCGTGATGCACGTCCAGGCCGGTGCGGGCATCGTCGCGGACAGCGACCCCGTCTATGAACAGCGGGAATGCGAAGCCAAGTCCGGCGCGCTCATCGCGGCGGCGCGCGAAGCATTGGCGAGGGCGGCGGAACCTGATTTCGGACAATAGACACTGTTGTTAGCAGTACGAAATTTTTGTTCGTTACCGTGGCAATTATGCATCAGAGCATACAAACCGACTTGCTTCCGGGATCGTTTTAGTATCGGAACCGTTTCCGCTCCGCCGTAACGGCAGCAGAAAGGGCTAGTATTTATGCGAAACCTCCTCCCCACCACCGCGGCCATCGGCCTCGCGGTCCTCGGCGCCAGCGCTGCCTCGGCGCAGGACAGCGCCGCGGCTTGGACCGGCTTCTATGTCGGCGGCCAGCTCGGCTATGGCTGGCAGCCGAAGGACGGCGACGAAATCGTCAATTTCGACCGCAATCTGGACGGCAATTTCGGCGACGCCTTCGTCAACTTCCAGCCGAACGCGCTCGGCCGCGGCGGCATGTGCGGCGGTGCGCCGACTTCGGCGGTTCCGAGCACCGGCTGCACCAAGGACAATGACTCGACCAACTGGAAGATTCACGCGGGCTACGACTATGGCTTCAGCCTGGGCGAATCCGGCACCTGGGTCGTCGGCGCGGTCGTCGAATATGGCAAGTCGTACCTGTACGACAACGTCACCGCCTTCAGCACCACGCCCGCCGTCTACAAGATGCAGGCGACCCTGAAGAGCGACGGCGCGATCCGTGCGCGCGGCGGCTATGCCTTCGACACCGGCACGCTGATCTACGCCACGGGCGGCGCCGCCTTCGGCAAGATCACCAACACCTTCTCGACCTCGAACACGGTCAACGCCAATTCGGTGACCGACCCCAAGAAGAACGCCTGGGGCTGGGTCTATGGTGGCGGTATCGAGCAGCAGGTCGGCAAGTTCTCGATCGGTACGCTCTACACCTTCACCGCGCTGAAGAACAACGACAGCCTGGTCCGCCTCGGCCCGCCGTTCGTGGCCAATCCGGCCAACCCGTTCATCGCGCAGAACGCTGGAGGCGTCGACTTCAAGCGGAGCTTCAGCAAGTTCGCCTTCCACTCGATCCGCGCGGTGGCCAGCTACCGCTTCTGATCGACACGGCAACGCAAAGAAAAGGGGCCGGAAGCTTTCGCTTCCGGCCCCTTTTTTGGTTGCTGTGGATGCAGCCTCAGTTCTTCAGCTGCACACCGACATAGCGCGGCGGATTGTTACCGCGCTGCACGAACAGCAGCGCCGTCGGCCGCTTGGCTTTCTGGGCCGCCGCGATCTGGGCGGCGGCGGCCTGTACCGTGGCCACCGGCACATTATTGATCTGCAGGATGATGTCGCGCGGCTGGAAGCCATTGGCGGCCGCATCGCTCGACGGATCGACATAGCTTACCACCACGCCCCGCAGGGTCGCCGCGACGCCGAGGCGACGGGCAAGGTCCGGGGTCAGCGTCTGGAAGCCCAGGCCGATGGCGTTGCGTGTCGCCTGGTCGGGCGCGATCGGGGCGCTGCCCGCGCCGTCATCCTGATCCTCGTCCCCGTCGCCGCTGTTGGCCAGCTGGTCCTCGGGGGGGCGCTCGCCCAGCGTCACCGTCACCGTCTTGCGCTGGCCCTCGCGGATCAGCTCAATCGGCAGGCGCGATCCCACCGCCGTCTTGCCGACGATGTAGGACAGCGTGTTATCGGGGGTGACGTCCTGGCCGTTGACCTTCACGATCACGTCGCCCTGGCGGATGCCGGCCCGCGCCGCGGCCTCGCCCGGCTCGACCCGCGCGACGATCTCGCCGCGGTCCTTGGGCAGGCCCAGGCTGCTGGCGATGTCCTGCGTCATCGGCTGGATACCGACGCCCAGATAGCCGCGCTTGATCCGCTCGCCGGTGCGCAGCTGATCGATGATCGGCTTCGCCTCTTCGGCCGGGATCGCGAAACCGATGCCGACATTGCCGCCGGTCGGCGAGAAGATCGCGGTGTTGATGCCGATCACATTGCCCTGGAGATCGAACATCGGGCCGCCCGAATTGCCCTGGTTGATCGACGCGTCGGTCTGGATGTAGCGGTCATAGGGGCCGTTGATGCCGATCGAGCGATGCAGCGCCGAGACGATGCCCGCGGTCACGGTGCCGCCGAGCCCGAAGGGATTGCCGATCGCCACTACCCAGTCGCCCACGCGGGTGCGCGTGGAATCGCCGAACTGGACGAAGGGCAGGTTCTTCGCATCGATCTTGAGCAGCGCCAGATCCGAGGTCTGGTCGCGGCCGACGATCGTCGCCTTATACTCCTTGCGGTCGGGGAGCGTGACCGTGATCGAGCTGACCACCGCCCCGCTGCCGCCTTCCGGCGAGGCCGAGATGACGTGATTGTTGGTCACGACATAGCCGTCGGGCGAGATGATGAAACCGGAACCGAGCGAGGTCGCCTCGCGGGTGATCGGCCTGCCATTCTCATTGCCACCGCCACCGCCGCCGAAGCGACGGAACAGTTCTTCGAACGGAGTACCGGAGAAAGCGTTGCCGCCGCTGCGCACCTGGATTTTCTGGGTGGTCGATATGTTGACCACCGCCGGTTGCAGCTTGGCCGCAAGATCGGCGAAGCTCATCGGCGCGCCGGGGCGCGGAGCCTCGGCGTTGATCGAGCCCGGGGCATTCTGCGCGACCTGCGCGCCGACCGGCTGCTGCATCGTCAGAGTTGCGGTGGCACCACCCGCCAGCAAGGCCGCGGTGATCGCATAGGCATAACGCACTTTGGCCAACTCCTTAAAACTCCTGTCCTGCCGTTGCCGATGATGATCCGGGCGATTTATCTCCGTCCCGGTCGCTGAACCCCGCTTGAACGGCGCCGTTCCTTACCTCTTATCGGCGCCCGCGAAATTCGCGCAGATATTCGTTATCGGGCGACAGTATCGCGTTGGACGATCCGGGCGCATCGGTCCCATCGGTGCCGAACGTGACCCGATAGGACTGCATCGCCCGATAGAAATTGTAGAAATCCGGATCCTTGTTGAAGCTCTCCGCATAGACGCCGGCCGCCTGCGCGTCGGCTTCCGATGTGACGATCTGCGCCTGCTTGCGGCCCTCGGCAAGGATCGACTGCGCCTCCTGCTGGCGCGCGGTGCGCATCCGGTTGAAGGCGGAATCGAGCGGAGTGCCGTCGGGCAGGTCGGCGCGCTTGATGCGGACGTCGACGATCTCGGCGCCATATTGGCTGGCGACCCGGTTGAGCCGGCTCTGGATATTGTCCATCACCGCGCCGCGCTCGGGGCTGAGCAGCGACGCGAAGGGCCGCTTTCCGAGCTCGTTGCGCAGCGAGGAACCGAGGATCGGGCGTAGCGCGTCCTCGACGCGGCGCTCGCTGCCCGCCGAGATCGCCATCTGCAGCGGATCGATGATGCGGTAGCGCGCATAGGCGTCGACCTCGAGCCGGAGCTGATCGGTCGACAGCACCGACTGCCGCTCCATGTCGAAATCGCGAACCCGCTTGTCGATCCAGTGGACGCTGTCGACGAACGGGATCTTGGCGATCACGCCGGCGCCGGTCTGCCCGAAGTCCTCATTGGGCCGATAGGCGTTGTAGACCTTGTAGGGCTTGCTCAGCCGGATGACGAGCGCCTGCTTGGTTTCGGGCACCACCGAGAAGATGTTGCTCAGCACGACCAGGACGATCATCACCGCGATCGCCCCGCCGATCATGTTGCGGCTGGCGAGATTGTCGGAAACGTTCATTGCTGGGCCTTCGGGGGTTGCGGCGGAAGCGGGACATAGGGGATCACGTTGGGCGCCTCGACGATCGTCTTGTCGGTCTTGGCGAGAACCCGCTCCATCGTCTCGTAATACATGCGCCGCCGCGTCACTTCGGGCGCCAGCTTATACTCGGCATAGACCTTGTCGAAGGCCGCCGCCTCGCCTTCGGCCTTCGCGCCGAGCTGCTGGGCATAGGCGCGCGCCTGGTTGAGATAGGCCTGCGCCTGCTGCTGCGCGGCCGAGACCTCCTTGAAGGCATCGTTGACCGCGGCCGGCGGATCGGCCTGCTTGATCGCGACGCCCTGCACGGTGATGCCCGCACGATAGCCGTCGAGTATCTCCTGCATGCGCTGCTGGACGCGGCCTTCGATCTGGCTGCGCTGCGAGCCCATCGCGTCGTTCAGCGCGACCCCCGCGATCTCAGCGCGCATCGCGCTCTCGGCGACCTCGGCCACCGTCTCGTCCGGCTCGGCCAGTTCGTAGAGATAGAGTTCGGGATCACGGATGTTCCACCGCACCGAATAGGCGAGATCGATGATGTTCTGGTCGCCGGTCAGCATCAGATTCTGGCTGTTACCACCGCTTTCCGGGATGTCCTTCACCCGGATCTCCTCGACGTTGATCTTGGTGACGACGTCGATCGGCGCGGGAAAGCTGAGGTGGAAGCCGGGATCGAGCGTGCGGGCATAGGAACCGAGCCGGGTGATGACGCCGCGCTCCTGCGGATCGATCATGTGGCTGCTGGTCCAGACGATCCAGAGGAGCAGGATTCCGCCCGCAGCCCAGAAGATGAGGCGGCCCGCCTCGGGCTCGGGCCCGCCGCGTCCGCCGAAGCGCGCACGGCCACGCCGGAGCAGTTCGTCGATCGCCGAACGGCCCGCAGGGCCACACCCCGGCCGTCCACGCGGGGGCTGGTTCCAGGGGTTGGAATCGCCCCCGTCTCCGCCGCCCGATCCTCCACCGCCCCACGGTCCGCCCTCGTTGAGCAGGGGGCGGGGCGCCAATTCGCTGCTGTCACTATGGTTCATGCGATCATTATAGGAGCGGATCGGCGGAAAAACAGTGCCCTTTCCCCGCAGACTCCTTATTTGCACCCGCCATGGACATGACGGAATCGCTCTCCCCCGCGCTCGACAGCGTGGCAGACCCCATCAGCGGCAAGGGCCTCATCGCCTCCGGACGCGCCGCAGAACCCCGCTTCGACAACGGAACGGTCAGCGTCGTGATCGATGTGACCGGCCTGTCGGGCGATGCCCGCAGCAAGCTCGAAGCATCGGTCAAACAGGCGCTGATCGCGGTGCCGGGGGTCGAGACGGTGCGCGTCGCGATGACCGCCGAGAAGCGCGGGCGCAAGATCATCGCGATCGGATCGGGCAAAGGCGGGGTCGGCAAGTCGACCCTGTCCGCCAATCTCGCGGTCGCCTTGAAGCGGATGGGCAAGAAGGTGGGGCTGGTCGACGCCGATATCTATGGCCCCTCGCAATCCCGTCTGCTCTCGACCGAAGGCATGCGGCCGACCGCGCAGGGACAAAAGATGGACCCGGTCATCTCCCCCTTCGGCGTGCCGATGCTGTCGATGGCGCAGCTCGTCCGCCCCGGCCAGGCAATCGCATGGCGCGGCCCGATGGCGGGCAATGCGCTGGGCCAGCTGGTCGACGCCGAATGGGGCGACGTCGATCTGCTGCTGCTCGATCTGCCGCCGGGCACCGGCGACGTCCAGCTGACCATGGTACAGAAGTTCAAGCCGGCCGGCGCGATCATCGTCTCGACGCCGCAGGACCTCGCGCTGATCGATGCGACCCGCGCGATCGACTTCTTCAACCAGAGCCAGGTGCCGATCATCGGCATGATCGAGAATATGGCGGGCTATGCCTGCCCGCATTGCGGCGAGGTTTCCGATCCCTTCGGCCAGGGCGGCGCGCAGGCGGCCGCGGTATCGATGCAGCTGCCTTTCCTCGGCCGGGTACCACTCGACATCGGCATCCGCACCGCGTCGGACGCGGGACGCCCGCCGGCGGCCGAGGAAGGCGACACGGTGTTCGCGCCGTTCGCGCAAAAGATCGCCGACTGGTTGAACCCGGCCAAGCCCGCATCATTTTAGGGGGACCATGATCCAAGGAGCCCCCCATGCCGCTCACCGCCGATAACGAAATCGCCGACCTGCTGCGCGCCACTAAGACCATCGCGATGGTCGGCGCGAGCGACCGGCCCGACCGGGCGAGCTTCGGCGTGATGCGCTTCCTGCTCGGCCGGGGCTACAAGGTGATCCCGGTCAACCCGCAGCTCGCGGGGCAGAGCATCCACGGCCAGCCCGTGGTCGCCACCCTTGCCGAGATCGGCGAACCGATCGATCTGGTCGACATCTTCCGCAACTCCGCCGCCGCCGGCCCGGTGATCGATGAAGCGATCGCGGTGGGCGCCAAAGCCGTGTGGACCCAGCTGGGCGTTTATAATGACGAGGCGGTGGCCCGCGCCGAGGCCGCCGGCCTCAAGGCAGTGGTCGACCACTGCCCGAAGATCGAGATACCCCGGCTGGGGCTCTGACGCAGGTCCTCAGCGGATAACCGCCTTCGCGGCGCGATCCGCCAGCCGTTCCACCGCATGGGCGTGGATCGCCGGGGCGGTCGCTAACACGCCGAACTGCTCGCCCTTGGTGCTGTTATAGCGCAGCGGCCGGCCGAGCGCGTCGGTGACGGTGGCGCCGGCCTCCTGCGCGATCAGCGCGGCGGCGGCGATGTCCCATTCATTGCCCCAGCGCAGCGTCGCCAGCAGATCGGCCTGATCGGCGGCGACCATCGCGATGCGCAGCGCGATGGAATTGGGCTTGCCGACCATCACGAGGTCGGAATCGGCACGCGGCAGGACATCGGCGGGAACCCGCGCGCCCGGAAGCTCCAGCCGCCGCGACGCGCGAACCGGCTCGCCGTTGCGGGTGGCGCCGCGCCCGGCCTGGGCGCGCCAATGCTCGCCGCGCGCCGGGGCATCGAGCACCCCGATCACCGGCCGGCCGCCTTCGACCAGCGCGATCGACACCGCCCAGCCTTCGCGCCCGCGCACATAATCGCGGGTGCCGTCGATCGGATCGACCACCCATACGCGCACGCAATTCAGCCGGTCGGCGCTGTCGGCGGTCTCCTCGGACAGCCAGCCGGCCTCGGGATCGAGCGCCATCAGCCGCTCGCGCAGCAGCGCGTCTGCGGCAAGATCGATGTCACAGACCGGGCTGCCCGGCACCTTGTCCCAATATTTGAAATCGCCCCGCCATGAGGCGTGCGCCATCGCGCCGACCTCGGCCGCGACCGCGCTCACCGCATCAAGAAGCGTTTCAGGCACCGGCTACCGTCATTCCTTCGATCCGGATCGTCGGGGCATCAACCGCGCGGCGGAACACAAGATCCGAAGCGGGCGTCAGTTCGCGGAACATATCCTTCAGATTGCCGGCGACGGTGATTTCCGCGACCGGCTCGCAAATCCGGCCATCGCGGATCACGAAGCCCGATGCGCCCCGGCTGTAATCACCGGTCACGCCATTGACGCCCTGGCCGATCAGCTCGGTGACATAGACGCCCAGCTTGATGTCGGCGATCAGCTCCTCCGGCGAAAGCGCGCCCGCTTCCAGATAGAGGTTGGTCAGCCCCGCCCCCGGCGGGCCGCCGACGCCGCGCGTCGCATGGCCGGTCGGCGCCAGGCCGAGCTGGCGTGCGGAGGCCGAGTCCATGATCCAGCCGGTCAGCACGCCGTCGGCGATGATATCGCGCGCGGCGGTGGGCAGGCCTTCCCCGTCGAACGGCTTGGAGCGGAGACCGCGCCGCCGCAGCGGATCGTCGCGCACGGTGATGCCCCTGGCGAAGACCTGTTCGCCCAGCCTGTCGAGCAGGAAGCTGGTCCGCCGCGCCACCGCCGCGCCGGTGATCGCCCCGGCAAGATGGCCCAGCATCCCCGCGCTGACCCGGGGATCGTAGACGATCGGCATCGCCCCGCTCGACAGCTTTCCGGGGTTGAGCCGCTTGACCGCGCGGTCGCCGGCGCGGGCGCCGATCGCGGCGGCATCCTCCAGATCGGCGATGTGGCGGGTCGAATGATAGGCATAGTCGCGCTGCATGTTGGCGCCCTCGCCCGCGATCACGCTGGCCGAGCAGCCATAGCCGCTGGTCGAATAGCCACGCGCGAAGCCGGTGCTGGTGGCGAGCGCGATGACGCTGCGGCTCGCCGAAGCTCCCGCGCCTTCGCTGTTGGTGACGCCCTTGACGGCGCGCGCCGCATCCTCGGCCGCCTCGCCCCGCTCGCGCAGCGCGGCGGGCGAGGGATCGGCGCCGTCATCGCCATCGACATCGGGCGCGGGACCGCGCAGCAGCCGATCCTCGGGGGCGAGCCCCGCATAGGGATCCTCGGGGGCCTCGCGCGCCATCGCCACGGCGCGCACGACCAGCTGGGCCAGCGCATCGGCCGACAGGTCGGACGAGGAGACGCTCGCCGAGCGGCTGCCGACGAACAGGCGCAGGCCGATCTCCTCACCCTCCGACCGCTCGACATCCTCCAGCGCCCCGAGGCGGACCGATATCTGGGTCGAATTGTTGCAGACATAGAGCGCGTCGGCCGCGTCGGCCCCGGCCTTGCGGGCGGCGGCGACGAGATCGGCGGTACGGCTTTCGGCTTCGGAGAGGCTCAGCATCCCGGCGACTTAGGTATCGGGATGCCGAAGGTCAAACCCTTGGTGCCGATGAAACGGGTTCAGGCGGTCTGGCCCACCACCAGACAGGCGAGCGCCATCAGCAGCCCCGTCATGCGGTTCGAGCGGAAACGCATCAGCGCATCGGCGGGGTCATGGCGGTTCAGCCCCGCAACCTGCCAGACGAGATGGAGCGCGACCGGCAGCAGCGCCGCCGTGGCGAGCCATTGCGGCCGAACCTGCCACAGCGCCATCATCCAGCAGCCAAGCGCCACCGCATAGCATAGCCCGATACCCAGCCTCGCCCGGGCCCCCAGCGCGCGGGCCGAGGACTTCACACCCGCCAGCGCATCATCCTCGATGTCCTGCAGGGCGTAGATGGTGTCATAGCCGATCACCCAGAAGACCGAGCCGGCGTAGAGCCACCACAGCGCCGGCGCGAAGCCACCGGTCACCGCCGGCCAGCCGACCAGTGCCGCCCAGGAGAAGACGAGGCCGAGCCATGCCTGCGGCCACCAGGTGATCCGCTTCATGAAGGGATAGGCCGCGACCGCACCGAGACTGGCTAGCGCGGCAATCGCGGCGGTCCCGTTGAGCTGGAGCAGCACGACCAGCCCGACCAGGCACAGCAGCAGCAGCCACGCCCAGGCGGCCTTGAGGCTCACCCGGCCGCTGGCAAGCGGGCGCGCGGCGGTGCGCGCCACCTTCCGGTCGAGATCGCGATCGACGATGTCGTTATAGACGCAGCCCGCGCCGCGCATCGCGACCGCGCCCAGCGCGAACCACAGGATCAGGTCCCAGCGGTCGACCGCATGCCCCGCCAGCGCCATCGCCCATGCGCCGGGCCAGAACAGCAGCCAGCTGCCGATCGGCCGGTCGAAGCGGGCGAGCAGCCAATAGGGGCGCACGCCTTCGGGCACGCGCAGCGCCAGCCGCCTGCGCTCGCTGTCGGGTACGATCTGCTCGACTTCCTTCGCCATGGGCGGCAGGTAGGACAAAAGACCAGCCTTCGGAAGTCCCATGGCCCAGACCCCCGCATGGCCCCCGGCCAGCCTCACCCGCCTGTTCGTCGACCAGCCGCTGGCCGACGGCATCACCATCCTGATCGAGGGCGGGCAGGCGCATTATCTGTCGGGCGTGATGCGGCTGAAGGCGGGGGACGCCATCGCGCTGTTCGACGATGTCAGCGGCGAATGGCGCGCCGAGATCGAGCAGGTCGCCAAGCGCCACGTCCAGCTGCGCGTCACCGCCAGGCTGCGCGAGCGCGAGGATGTTCCCGACCTGTGGCTGGTCGCCGCGCCGATCAAGAAGGGGCGGATCGACTGGGTGGCGGAGAAGGCCTGCGAACTGGGGGTGGCGCGCTGGCAGCCGGTCATCACCCACCGCACCATCGTCGACAAGCTCAACCTCGATCGGCTGCGCGCGCATATGATCGAGGCGGCCGAACAGTGCGAGCGGACCGCGCTGCCGATCCTCGACGAGCCGATGAAGCTGGCGAAGCTGCTCGGAAACTGGCCAGCCGGCCGCGCCCTGATCTTCGCCGACGAGGAAGGCGGCGTGCCGATGGCCCAGGCGGTGAAGCCCGGCCCCGCCGCGATCCTGATCGGCCCCGAAGGCGGCTTCACCGACGAGGAGCGGTCCGCGATCAAGGCGGTGCCGCAGGCGGTGGGCGTCTCGCTGGGCCCGCGCATCCTGCGCGCCGATACCGCGATGGCGGCGGCGGTATCGCTGTGGATGGGGCTGGCCGGGGATTGGAGGTAAGCCTGCGCGCCGGCCGTCATCCAGCGCTGCGGCAATGGATGCTGAATCAAGTTCAGCATGACCACGCGAGAGACTAGCCACGTACCGATCGGTCCGCTATGGGCGCGGGCCATGAGCACGCGCAAGGCCGCCGAGGGCGAAGACCCCCAGATCGAGACGATCGAGGACCTGATCTCGGTCTTCGCCGAGGGCGAGAAGCCCAAGGATCGGTGGCGGATCGGCACCGAGCACGAGAAGTTCATCTTCTTCGAGGATTCGCACCGCGCGCCCTCCTATGAGGAGAAGGGTGGCGTCCACGCGCTGCTGATCGGCCTGACCAAATATGGCTGGAAGCCGGTCTATGAAGGCGAGAACATCATCGCCCTCGAAGGCGCTGACGGCAATGTCAGCCTGGAGCCCGCCGGCCAGTTCGAGCTGTCGGGCGCGCCGCTCGACAATCTCCACCAGACCTGCGCCGAGACCGGCCGCCACTTGGAACAGGTCAAGGCGATCGGTGAGCGGCTGGGCATAGGCTTCCTCGGCCTGGGTCTGTGGCCCGACAAGAGCCGCGAAGAACTGCCGATCATGCCCAAGGGCCGCTACGACATCATGCTGCGCCACATGCCGCGGGTCGGCACGCTCGGCCTCGACATGATGCTGCGCACCTGCACCATCCAGACCAATCTCGACTATGCGAGCGAGGCAGACATGGTGCGCAAGTTCCGGCTGAGCCTGGCGCTGCAGCCACTGGCGACCGCGCTGTTCGCCAATTCGCCTTTCCTCGACGGCAAGCCCAACGGCTATCTCAGCTATCGCAGTCATATCTGGACCGACACCGATCCGAAGCGCACCGGCATGCTGCCCTTCGTGTTCGAGGACGGCTTCGGCTATGAGCGCTATGCCGAGTATATGCTCGACGTGCCGATGTATTTCGCCTTCCGCGACGGCTACGTCGACGCGGCCGGGCTGAGCTTCCGCGACTTCCTGAAGGGCGAGCTTTCCGTCCTGCCCGGCGAGAAGCCGACGATCAGCGACTGGAAGGATCATCTCTCGACCGCCTTCCCCGAGGTGCGGCTGAAGAGCTTCCTGGAGATGCGCGGCGCCGATGGCGGCCCGCATGGCCGAATCTGCGCGCTGCCCGCCTTCTGGGTGGGTCTGCTCTATGAGGACAGCGCGCTCGACGCCGCCTGGGACCTCGTCAAGCACTGGACCATCGAGGACCATCAGCGCATCCGCGATGAGGTGCCCCGGCTCGGCCTCCGGGCACGCGGCCCGCGCGGTCGCAGCCTGCTCGAGCTGGCCGGCATCGTGCTCGACATCGCCGCGGGTGGCCTCAAGGCCCGCGCCCGGCTCAATGGAGCGGGCGACGACGAGACCGGCTATCTGGCGCCGCTGCGCGAGATCGTGGCGAAGGGCAAGACCCCGGCCGAGCAGCTTCTCGACCTCTATCATGGCGCCTGGGGCGGCGACATGTCGCGCGTCTACGAGGACGCACGCTTCTGAGTGCGCGCAAAGCGTGACGTCTCTGCAACAGTCGGACCGGAATCTCCGACGTGCGGCGAGCGTGCTGGCCGTGCCCTTCGTGATGCGATAGATCGACTGCGCTACGTCAGCAGGAGACATCCGCACATATAGCGGAGCTCTCGCGGGAGAGGAATGCGCCGGTGAAAGTCCGGCAACGGCGAGCAGGACGTGGTGGCTGCGGTAAAATCGAGGATCAGGCGTCCCGCCGATCCCGAGCCGGGGGGACCGGACCGCAGTCCCGCCTGCTGGCTTCCCATCGCCAACGATCCCTCCATCCGGCGCCCGATCGCATGTCGCGCGGCAATATGATGAATTTTTTCCTCACCAATAACCAAAACCCGGTTTCAAACCGTAGCTCCTAGCGTCCGGGGGGTCGAATGGTTGGAGCACAGGCATGTCTTTCGGGCTTGGACAGACGAAAGTGGCGAGAATCGCAGGAGCGCTAGCGCTCGCTTTTCTGTCGCCGCTGACGCAGGGCGCTACCGGAATCGGCAATAATCTGGAGGATCGGCTGCTCGCCGGCCACAACCGCGAACGCGCCAGCCTCGGCATCCCACCGCTCGCCTGGAACGAGCTGCTGGAACGCGACGCGCGGCTCTATGCACAGCAGCTGGCCCAGCTCGGCTATCTCGAACATTCGGTCGACGAGCCCAATGAGGTGGAGCCCCAGGGCGAGAATCTATGGGCCGGCACCCACGGCTATTACGGGCCCGAGCAGATGGTCGGGCTGTGGATCGACGAGAAGAAGGATTTCAAGGCCGGCATTTTCCCCAACAACAGCCTGAGCGGCGATCTCGAGAATGTCGCCCACTACACCCAGGTCGTCTGGCGCAGCTCGCGCGCGGTGGGCTGCGCCGTGGCGCACGGCAAGGAGGATGATTTCCTGGTCTGCCGCTACAGCGAAGGCGGCAACGTGATAGGGGAAGAGCCGTTCTGAGAATTGTGGGGAAGCCCAGCCTCCGCACACCGTCATGCCAGCCCGGGCTGGCATTCATGTCTGCTTTCTGCTCGGATGCCACCGCAGGTGACGAGAGACCTGGACTCCAGCCTGCGCCAGGCTGACGCACTTTAGAGTTCGTCGAAAATTCGGTCAGGAAGCCTGCGCTTCAGGCTCCTGATCCGGCGCGGTGCCGTTCTTCCTGTACGTCACGCGAGCGACGCCGCCGATCAGGCCGAAACCGAGCATCAGCTGCACCCAGGTCGAGGGTTCGGGCACGCCCGGCATGTCCTCGCTGGGCGGTGTGCCGGTGGTCGGCGGCACGAAGATCGTCGGGGTCAGCGGCACCGCCGGATCCGGCGGCGGGGCCTCGGCCACCTGGAGCGGCGGGCTGTCCATCGGAACCGGGGTCTGCTGCGGCAGGTTCGACAGCGCGAACGGCGTGACCGTGGGGCATGGCGTGTCGGCCGAAGCGACCTGGACGCCTTCCTCGGCGATCGGCGTCGCGCGGACGCGCGTCTTGGGTTTGGCATATTGGCGCGGCTGGGTGGCCTTGTGCACCGCATCGCGGACCTGAGGAACGCCAAGGCTCAACGCCGTGGTGCCCGCGACCGGACAGACACAGGTCATCAGCAACTTGGCCGCTTTAGACGCAACTGCTTCCTTCAACATGAAGAACTACCCCAATACCCCCGCGCAATGGCGCGTAGCGCCTGATATCATATATTTCCAACAACTACAAAACCGCCCCGGTAAACATGTGCAACATGGACCGGCCGGGACGGTGCAACCGGCTATGCCCCCGCCCGCCGATCCGCTATGGCCATGCTGGGGCGGCGGCCGGAAAAGGCGCGCGGCGATAGACGTAGAGACGGCGTATATCCTTGAGCGAGTTGGCGAAGGACAGCAGGGAACGGCAGGCGGGTGCCCGGGTGGAGCGGTACGGCCTGGCCGATATGAAACCGCTGGCGCTTGCCCTGCGCCGACACTGGCTGCTCGCGATCGGCGCCGCCGCGCTGATCGGCCCCACCCTCTACGGCGTCGCCAGCCAGAGCTGGATCACCGAGCAGGGCGCGCACGGCCCGATCGTCCTGGCGACCGCCCTATGGCTGTTCTGGCGCCGCTGGAGCGAGGTGCGGGCGCTGGCCCGGCCGGGCGACACCCGGATCGCGCTGGCCGCCTTCCTGATCGTCGCGCCCATCTACATCGTGGCGCGCATCATCAACATCATCGAGGTCGAGGGCTTCATGATGTACGGCCTGCTGCTGGTCACCGCCTATTGGCTGATCGGCTGGCCCCCGCTGCGCGCGATGTGGTTCCCGATCGTCTACATGCTGTTCATCTTCCCGCCGCCCGACACGGTGGTCGCGATGGTCACCCAGCCGCTCAAGATCGGCATATCACAGGCGGCGATCGATCTGCTCTATGGCCTGGGCTATCCGATCGCGGGATCGGGCGTGATGATCGTCATCGGCCAGTATCAGCTGCTGATCGCGGCGGCCTGCGCAGGGCTCAACTCGCTGATCAGCCTGTCGGCGATCGGGCTGTTCTACATCTACATCCGCCACAATGCGAACTGGCGCTATGCACTGCTGCTGATGCTGGCGATCGTGCCGGTCGCGATCCTCGCCAATTTCACGCGCGTCCTCGCGCTGATCCTGATCACCCATTATCTGGGCGACGAGGCGGCCCAGGGCTTCCTCCACGGCTTTTCGGGCATGACGATGTTCCTCTTCTCGGTGCTCGGCATCTTCGCCGTGGATGCGGCGGCCTCGCCGCTGCGGCACCGGCTGGCGCGCAGGAGCAACCCGGCATGAGCGACGAGCAAAAGGGCATGCCGCTGATCACGCGCCGCTCGATGATCGCCGGCGGCCTGCTGCTCGGCGCGGCGGGCATCGCCAATTCGCGGCGTCCGGACGAGCCTTTCAAGATGCTGCCGGAGGCGGAGCCCCGCCTCAACCCGCTCTTCCCCTGGAAGATCGCCGACTGGGAATATCAGACCAGCAGCGGGCTGGTGCTGCCGCCGCCTGACCAGCTCAGCGATCGGCTCTACAACGCCATCATCACCCGCTACTACGCCTCGCCCACCAACCTGCCGGTGATGATGCTGGTGGCCTATAATGGCGTGCAGGACGGGATGCTGCAGGTTCATCGACCCGAGGTCTGCTACCCGGCGGCGGGCTATCAGATCGAGCATGACCGCTTCATCCCGCTCGATGCCGGCGGCGGGGTGGAGGTGCCAGGCCATTATCTGGCGGCGCGCAGCACCAGCCGGCACGAGCAGATGATCTACTGGACCCGGATCGGCAATGACTTTCCCGTGCGCTGGTGGCAGCAGCACTGGTCGGTGGCGAAGGAGAATCTGAAGGGGCGGGTGCCCGACGGCGTGCTGATCCGCTTCTCCACCGCCGCCCCCGACGACGAGACCGCGATCCGGACCCTGCGGCGCTTCATCGGCCCGCTGTTCCGGCAGCTCTCGCCCAAGGCGCGGCGATTGCTGTTCGGCGAGGCGGGCGCGCCGGCCCCCAGAGGCTGAGCTTACCGAGGCGGTTTGTCGAGCGGCCGCAGCACGATGTGGACGAAGGCGAGGGTCGCGGCGATGATCGCGATCGCGATCAGATGATAGACCAGACCGCCCCCGGCCACCGCCTCATTGCCGAAATAATTGGCCACCGCGCACCCGCCCGAGGCGAGAAGATAATGCAGCATCGAATCGCCCGGCGGTCGATAGCCGGCCGACCGCTGCAGGAACAAAACGACCAAGCCGGCGAAGATCGCGACCGTGACCCAATCGTAAACTGTTTCCAAATCAATGCCCTCCGCCCCGAAATGGTGCCATACAGGCTTGTCCCGAGTGCTGACAATCATGTAGCAGTTCGTAGCGGCATATGTCGCACAGGCGTCGGGGGAATGGGAAGTGAAGGTAAAGGCTGCACTTTTGGGCGGCGCGATCGCTGCTGCCGCCATGCTGGTAACGGGCTGCCACAAGGAACCCAAGGGCCAGATTCTCGCCATCGTCAACGGTGAGGAAATCTCGCTTCAGGAACTCAATGCAGAGCTTCAGGGCGCCCGCGTCCCCGACTCGGTCGACCGCGCGGTGCTGCGCAGGCAGGTCCTCCAGCGGCTGATCGATCGCAAGCTGATCGTTCAAAAGGCCCGCGAGCAGGGCCTGGACAAGACCCCCGAATTCATCACCCAGCAGCGGCGGATGGAGGAGAATCTCCTCGTCACCCTGCTCGGCCAGAAGATCGCGTCGCAGGTCCCGATGCCCGACGATCGCGACATCACCCAATATATCGCCGACAACCCCACCCAGTTCAGCGGGCGCGAACGGCTGCTGCTCGACCAGATACAGTTCGGGGCGCCCAAGGACGTCAAGCAGCTGCTGACCCTGCGCGACGCCCATAATCTGGAGGATCTCGCCGCGGGCGTGAAGCGGCTCGGCCTGCCGATGTCGCGCGGCAAGGGCGTGATCGATACCGGCCGGCTCGATCCGCAGCTGATCGACATGATCAACAAGCTGCCGCCGGGCGAGCCCTTCGTGCTGCCGTCGAACGGCCAATATGTCGCCAGCGTCATCGTCGGCCGCGATGCCACGCCGACGCCAACCCCGGTCGCCAAGGCCGCCGCCGCCGAGCTGGTCCGCCGCAAGGAGCTGGTGGCCGAAAGCAAGGCCCAGGTCGCCCGCGCCCGCTCGACCGCCGAGATCCAGTATCAGCCGGGCTATGAGCCGGACAAGTCGGCGATCAAGGCATCGCAGGCGAAGAAGTAGAAGCCGACGAGTTACCCCAGCGCAGGCTGGGGTCCATGTCTGCCTTCGCCATAGGCGACACCGAGCCTGGAGTCAGACATGGATGCCAGCCTGCGCTGGCATGACGGAGGGTTTTCCCCCTCTTCCTCAATACACATTCCTATCCCAGATCAGCCGCCACACCGTCTCCAGGATGATGCGCAGGTCGAGCAGCAGCGACCAGTTCTCGATATAGTACATGTCGTACTCGACCCGCCGCTTGGCGCGCTCGATCGTCGCGATCTCGCCGCGCAGGCCGCGGACCTGGGCAAGGCCGGTGATGCCGGGCTTGACCCGGTGGCGCGCCGCATAGCCGCGCACCGCCTCGAAATAATATTCGTCGCCGACCTTCATCTGCGTCGCGTGCGGGCGCGGCCCCACGATCGACATCTCGCCGGTCAGCACGTTGAACAGCTGGGGCAGCTCGTCGATCGACAGGCGACGGATGATCCGGCCGAACGGGGTGACGCGCGGATCGTCGCGCGTCGTCCGCTCGGCGCCGCTCACATCCTGCCGGTCGACATACATGGAGCGGAATTTGAGCACGCTGATCCGGACATTGTTGAAGCCGAACCGTTCCTGCCGGAACAGCACCGGCCCCCGGCTGGTGAGCTTGATGACCAGCGCGGTGAACAGCAGCAGCGGTGAGAGCAGCACCAGCCCGAGGATCGCCAGGGTGCGGTCCTCGATCGCCTTGAGCAGCCGGTTGAAGTCGCGCATCGGCCGCTGCCACAGCGCGAACAGCGGCAGCGATCCGATGAAGCGCATCGTATATTGCTGCGACAGGTCGAGCGCCTCGCGCGGCATCAGGCAGATGTCCACCGACACTTGCTGCAGCCGTTCGGTGATCTGGTCGAGCCGGCTCTGGCTGATCATCGGCAGCGCGATCACGACCATGTCGACATCGCCGCGCGCGATCCGCGCGACGAGGGCATCGAGCCCGCCGAGGAAGGGCACCTGCCAGGGCCGGTCACGCTCGATCCGGGTGGTGCGGTCGTCGGCGATGCCGACCACCGAGACATAGGGTAGCCGCTCCAGCTCCAGCAGCCGCAGCACCCGTTCCGAACTCGCCTGATCGGCGCCGTAGATGACGATGCGCTGGCCGATGAAACCGGCCTGGACGAGATACCAGACCAGCTTGCGGACGACGAACCGGCTGACGAACAGCAGGCTGGGCGTGATGGTGAGATAGCAGAGCGCGAGGCCGGTGGAGAAGGGCTTGGCGACGCCGAGCTGCCAGACCGTGGCATAGACGAGCAGCGCGGCGAGCAGGAATTCGAAGGCCACCGACTGGTCGCTGTCGCCGCCGCGGCCCATCGGATGGGCATAGCTGTTGCGGGATAGGCGGATCAGGAAGAAGTTGACCGAGATGATCACGGCGACGTTGACGTGCCGCTCGATGAAATATTGCGGGCCCAGGATCAGCTCATAGGCAACCGGCGCAAGCAGCGCGCCGAGCATCAGGCAGAACAGGTCTACGCCAACGATGATCGTCGCGATCACGTTGGAAGTGAAGCGATATTTGCGCGACCGGGGTTCGGCGGCCGCGATCTGCCCCTCGACGATGTTCAGCATCCCGCCCCCGTGGTGCCACAGGAAGGCCTGGCTTGCCCAGCCGCCCCGCGTTCCTTCTCCTCGCCCTCCCGCTTCGCCACTGCGGCGGCGACGGCCGCGGCGAAGCCGGGCGAGTGCGCCTCGATCCGGCGGCGCAGCTTCATGCTGCCGGCCACCTGGTCCAGCGCCTGCAGCGTCTCGACCAGGCACGTCTTGTCGTCGGCGGCCAGGCACAGCTCGGCCCGCACCTTCCAGCCGGCCAGCATGCGGGGATTGGAGCGGGTGAAGCGCTTGGCCACCTCGCGCGCCATCGGTTCGCGCTGGGTGTCGCGCAGATAGGCGACATAGGCGGTCAGCATCGGCCCGCTGTCGGGAACCTCGTTGAGCGCACGGGCGAAGGAGGCATCGGCGAGCACACGCTCCTTGCGGCGGACATAGATGTCGGCCAGCGCCACCCGCGCCTCGGCCAGCGCCGGATTGTCGCGCACCAGCGCCTGCGCGTCGCGCAACGCACTGGCAAGGTCCCCGGTCGCGATCGCCACCTGCACCTGCATCAGCAGCGCGCGGGGGTTGGCGGGGTCGAATTTCAGGACGCGGTCGACCAGCGCCTGTGCCTCGCCGCCGCGGCCGAGGCCCGCGAGGGCACCGGCATAGAGCACGTCGGCCTCGACCTTCGCCGCGGTGACGTCGCCCGTGTCGATCAACGGGCGCAGCAGCGCCTCGGCTTCGGCATGGCGTTTCTGGTCGAGCAGGAGGTGGCCGAGCGCGATCTTCATCTGCTTGTCGCCGCTGGTCGTAACGAAGCGCCGCAGCCCGTCGACATCCACCCGGTCGCTACCCACCTCGGTCCACAGGTCGACGATCTTCTGCTCGATCGCGGGGTCGTGGCGGTGGCGCCGGGCGAGGCGCGCCAGCATGCCCAGCGCGCGATCGGGACGGCCGCGTTCATAGAGCAGCTTGGCATATTCCAGGCGCAGCTCGGCATTGCCGGGCTGGAGGGTGAAGAGCCGGGCGAAGGTGCGCGCGACGCGCGGGAAGTCCTCGCGGCTGTTGTAGAGGTCGAGCAGCGCCATGAGCTTGGCAACCGACTCCCCGTCCTTCGCGATCGACTCCTCGAGCAGCGCCATGGCGGGAGCGCGCTCTCCGCTCATGTTCATCACCCGGGCGAGCAGGATCTTGGCGCCTTCGTTGCCGGGATCGATCGCCAGCATCTGCTCGGCTATCCCGCGCGCGCCGGGCACATCGCGCCGGCTGGCGGCGACCGCGCCCTTGACCAGCAGCATGCGCAGCGAGCGGGGCTGCTTCTTCAATATCTTGTCGGCAAGCCGGTCGGCATCCTCGAACGAGCCGGCCTGATAGGACAGCTCGGCCATGGTCTGGGTGGCCTCCTCATTGTCCGGGTCTATCTCGACGACGCGGGCATAGGCCTGGTAGGCCTCCAGATAATGGCCGTCGGCCAGTTCGATCCGGGCGAGCTTAGCCCAATATTCGGGAACGTCGTCCTGCGCGCCGATCGCGCGCTTGATCTCGACCCGCGCCGAATAGAGATCGCGATGGCCATAATAGAGGTCGGAGCGGACCGCCGCCTTCTCCGCCTTCTGCTCGGGCGAACCGCAGGCGGCGAGCGCGAGCAACGCCGCTGCCGCCACCCTGCGTGCCACCACCGAAGCCATCACTTGCCAGCCGCCCCTTTCCGCTCGATTACAGCCATGTGCGCGAACGCAGGCAATAGGGCAAAGCGTAAACAATGTGCCGGACCGATGTCGCAGTGGTGGTGATCGGCCGCAACGAGGGGGCCCGGCTGGAGCGCAGTCTTGCGTCGGCGCGCGGATATCGCACCATCTATGTCGATTCCGGCTCGACCGATGGCAGCCCCGAACGCGCCCGCGCGGCCGGGGTCGAGCTGATCGAGCTGGAGGAACTGGACGGCTATTCGGCGGCACGGGGGCGCAACGCCGGGATAGACCGGGCGTTGGACGATCCGGACATCGGCTTTGTCCAGGTGCTCGATGGGGATTGCGCGCTCGATCCCGGCTGGATCGCGGCGGGGGTGGCGGCGCTCGACGCCCATCCTGGGGTAGGCGGCGTGTTCGGCAGGCTGCGCGAGCAGGATCCCGACCTCTCCATCTATGCCTGGATGTGCGACGTGGAATGGGCGACGACGCCGGGCCCGGCCGAATTCTTCGGCGGCGACGTGCTGTTTCGCGCCCAGGCCCTGCGCGACACCGGCCGTTACCGCGCCGGGATGATCGCCGGCGAGGATCCGGACTTCGCGATCCGGATGCGGACGGCCGGCTGGCACCTGCTCTGCCTGGCCCAGACGATGGCGATCCATGATTCGTCGATGGCCCGTTTCGGCCAATGGTGGCGGCGGACGGTGCGCGCGGGCCATGCCTTTGCCGAACTGGTCGATCTCCATCCCGGCTCGCCCTTTCACCACTTCGCCCGCAACGAGCTGCGCATATTGTTCTGGGCCGGCGCCGTGCCGGTGGCCGCCGTGGCCGGGCTGTCGCTGGGTGTGATCGCCGACCGGCGCTGGACGCTGCTCGCGCTGGCGGCACTGCTCCTCCTCGCCTTCCAGATCGCGCGGGTCGCGCTGCGCGAGATGCGGCATCACCCCCCGCGCCGGGCCTGGGCGCACAGCCTGTTCCTGGCGATCGGAAAATATGCCGAGATGATCGGCCTGCTGCGCTATCATCGCGACCGGCGCCTCGGGCGAAAGGCCCGGCTGATCGAGTATAAGGCGCGATGATCGAGGCCGCCGCCTGGGTGCTGCTGCTGCTCGCGGCATGGCCGGCGCTGGTGCTGGCGGTCGAGCTGGCGGCCGCCCAGCTGCCGGCGCGGCGGATCGCGGCGGCCGGCCAGCCGCGCATCACCATCCTCATCCCTGCCCATGACGAGGCGGCGGGGATTGCCGGCACCATCGCCGCGCTCAGGGGGCCCGAAGGCAGCAGGCTGCTGGTGGTCGCCGACAATTGCGGCGACGGCACCGCCGCCCTGGCGCGCGAAGCGGGTGCGGAGACGATCGAGCGGCACGACCCCGGCCGGCGCGGCAAGGGCCATGCACTGGCCTTCGGACGCGATCATCTCGCCGCCGATCCGCCCGACGTCGTGATCGTCCTAGACGCCGACTGTGCGATCGAAGGCGACAGCATTCCCCGCCTCGCCGCCGCCGCCTGGACGCTCGGGCGGCCGGTCCAGTCCGTCTATCTGATGCGCCCCCGGCCCGGGCATGGGGCGATGGTGGGACTGTCGGGCTTTGCCTTCCTGCTGCGCAACCTCGTTCGCCAGCGGGGGCTGGCGCGGCTCGGCGCGCCGGTGCTGCTGACCGGATCAGGCATGGCCTTCCCATGGGCCGCCTTCGTGGCCGCGCCGCTCGACAGCGACGACCTTACCGAGGATCTCGGCATTGGCATTGCGCTCACCCGCGCCGGCCTGCCGCCGGCCTTCCTGCCCGACGTCACGACATGGTCCGATCCGGCCCGGCGAGTGGCGACGCTGGCGCAGAGATCGCGCTGGGAACAGGGTTTCCTGCGCACCGCCCTGCGTCAGGCGCTGCCGCTGCTCGGCAAGGGAAGCTGGCTCGGCCTCCACCTGATGGTGCCGCCGCTCGCGCTGCTGGCCCTGATCGAACTGGCGGCGCTGCTGCTGCTTTTCGCCGCGCCTTTGCCCTTCGCGATCCTTGCCGCGATCCTCGGCCTGCTCGCGAGCCTGTTGCTGCTGAGCTGGTTCCGCTTCGGGCGGGCGCAGATCTCCGCCGGGCGGCTGCTGCTGATCCCCTTCTACATCATCTGGAAACTGCCGCTCTATGGGGCCGCACTGCTTCGCCCCGAAAGGCGCTGGGTGCGGACCGAGCGGGATTAGCCGATAACCGCGAGCCCCGCTCCGATCACCTGCGGCGCCAGATACAGGCTGATCCCCGCCCCCACCGCGGCCGCGCCGAGCATCATCGCATAATAAAGCATGTGGATCTGGCTGCGGAACAAGCCGGCGCCGCGCAGCAGGGCAATGGTGTAGAGCAGCGCCCCGGCCTCGGCGAGGGTGAGCGCAAGCGGCAGCGCGAGTGGGCCGACCGGGCGGTACAGCGCCGCCACCCACAGCGCGAACAACAGCAGCCGGATCAGATTGGCGACCAGCATCGGCCGGGTGCGGCCCATAGCCAGCAGCGTCTGGACGTTGGTGAAGCCGTCGAGATCGAAGGCCATGCGCAGCAGCAGCACCGACAGGTAGATCCAGCCATATTCGTAGCGGTGGTCGAACAGCAGCCGGAACAGTGCCGGGGCGACGCCGATGCCGAAGCCGATGCCCGCGAACAGCAGCAGATAGAGCCGCGTCCGCGCGGTGTAGAATATCCCGGCCAGGCTCGCCGGCGCCTCGTTCCAGGCGCGGGAGACCAGCGGGAAGAAATAGCGCTCGACATAGTTGCGCCCGAACGGCTGGACCGCGAGCGCGAGGTTGGCGGGCAGCATGTAGACGCCGAAATCGGCAACGCTGAACAGCTTGGCGAACAATATCTTGTCCGACTGGGTGATCAGCAGGGTGATGAGGGTCGAGGCGATGATCCAGCGCGAGAAGCCGAGGAACTCGCGCGCCAGCCCGCGATCCCAGGCCGGGCGCGATCCGCCGCCGATGATGGTGAAGGTGAGCAATATCCGCGCGACCGCGCTGACATAGAGGCCGATCACCAGCGCGCGGTAGTCGGGCATCACCAGCGTCAGCGCCAGATTGGCGACGATCTGGATGGCGAGCGCGATCAGCTCGACCGCGCAGGTCGCGCGCACCCGCCCCTCGCGCTGGGCGAGCAGCAGCGACATCGGGCAGAGCGCGTTGACGAGGAACAGCGGCGCGGTCGCCGCGATCGGCACGGCCAGCTCGGGCTTGCCCAGGAACGCCGCGATCGGCCAGGCCCCGGCCAGCATCGCCGCGGACTGCAGCCCCGCCTGCCCCAGCCGGATCGTCCAGATCACGTCGAGGAAGCGGCGATCGGCGCCCTTGGCGTGGCGGATCACGAAATCGAACACCCCGAGGTCGGACAACATGGTCAGCACGATCATCACCGAGACGATCACGCCGACGACGCCGAAGGCGTGCGGATCGAGCAACCGGGTGAGAACGACATTGCCGCCCAGCCGCAGCAGGATCGTGGCGGCGGTGAAGGCGATCAGCATCGCCCCCGCCTCGCTGCGCATCAGCCGGTGCGCCCAGGCGCGAAGCGCGGCGGCGGTCATCGGAGGGCGGGTAGCCGCTCGCCCTGGTCGACGGGCAGGGTTGCGACGAGCGGCGCGGCCACGGGCCTGGCGGCACGATGGGCGGCGGTCAGCTCGGTACGCAGCGCCACCAGCAGCGCCACCACCACGAAGCTGATCTGCATCGGCGCGACCCAGCTGCTGAGCAGCGCGAGCGAGAGCAGCAACGCCGCCTGGATCGAGATCAGAACCCGCGCGAGGGTGAGATGGGCGGGATCGGGATCGAGGCGGCGGATCGCGCGATAATGGGGAAAGGCCGAGAGCAGGAAGACGACGTAGAAGGCGAGCGACACCAGCCCGCCCTCGACGATCAGCGCCAGATAGACATTGACCAGATCGACGATGCCCTGGCCCTGGATGAAGCGGTCGAGCAGCCCTTCGCTGATCGCCTCGCGATAGCCCAGCCACACCCGGCTGCCGAGCGCCTCCGGCACGCCGGTGATCAGGCCGAGCCGGTAGTCGGTCGAGAATTGCGCATCGGCGCCGCCCAGGATCGGCAGGCCGACCAGCACCGCGAGCCCCGCGACCGGGGCGGCCACTGCGAGCAGATAACGGCCGCGCAGCAACTGATAGACCATGATGCCGACGGCGAGCGCGACCAGCCCCGAGCGCGACAGCGTGGCGGCGAGCCCCGCGACCACCGCGACGGAAAGAAAGGCGAGCGGGCCGGATCGGCCGCGCAGCTGCCACAGCCCCCAGGCGCCGATCGCGGCGAGACCCAGCATCGCCCCGCCGGTCAGCGGGTGGGCGAATGGCCCATAGGCGCGCGATATCCCGCCGCGCAGCAGCCAGACACGCGGCGAATCGATCGTCCAGAGATCGGCCTTCACGCCCATGATCCCCGAATAGAGCGGCCATTGCCGCACTGTCTCGAACAGGCAGAGCAGCCCGGCCGCCGCCGCCCCGAACAGCATCAGCCGCAACAGAAGCTCGGGCCGCACGATCTTCATCCGCGAAATCAGCTGGTAGGTGAGAAGATAGGGGATGAAATAGGTGAAGATGTTGCGCGCGATCGTGGTCGGCGGCGCGCGCAGCGACATACAGACGCAATAGGCCAGGATGAACAGCAGCATGTAGATGTCGCTCATCGCCAACCGGCGGCGCAGATGGTTCTCGGGATGGATCAGGAAGCCGAGCAGCAGCGCGAGCGAGAAGAAGACGAACGGGGTGATGGGCGCGATATAGGCGCCCGCCACCGCGAGCAGCGATCCCGCCGCCGGCGTCCAGAAGGAGAAGAACAGCCAGGTTCCGGCCATCGGCACGCGCGGGTCGAAGCAGGCGACGAGCAGGACCATGAACACCAGCTGCGTCCACAGCATGGGCAGCGCCGAGTTGGCGAGGCAGGCGATCAGGGCGCCGCAGATCACCAGCCGGGCGATATAGCGCTTCTCCCAGCGCTCGCGGACGAGCATCGTCATCGGCAGGGTGGCGACGCCCAGCAGCCCGACCAGCACCACGGCGTTCTTCCAGAGAAACATCGGCCCCCCAGTCCGCCAACGACGTTCGCCAGCCAGCGCGGCTCCCCTAATCAAGCCAGAGGCGTCCAAGGTAAAGAAGGAATGGCTTGATCCGCTGCCGATCTGTCCCCAAATGGCGCTCATGCTGATCGAGACCGAACCGACGCCCAATCCGGCGACCCTGAAATTTCTGCCGGGACGGACGGTGATGAGCGCGGGCACCCGCGACTTCATCGACCCGGAGGAGGCCGATGCCTCGCCGCTCGCGGCCGCGCTTTTCTCGCTCGGCGACGTCACCGGCGTGTTCTTCGGCCAGAATTTCGTCTCCGTCACGGCCGCGCAGGGCGCCGAGTGGCGCGACCTTAAGCCGCAGGTGCTCGGCGTGCTGCTCGATCATTTCGCGTCCGAGGCACCGCTGTTCAACCCCGGCTCCGCGGCAGGGATCGCGATCGACGACAGCTCCGACTTCGAGGAGGATCCCGCCGATGCCGACATCGTCGCGCAGATCAAGGACCTGATCGACACCCGCGTCCGCCCCGCCGTCGCCAAGGACGGCGGCGACATCGTCTATCGCGGCTTCCAGCGCGGCACCGTCTATCTGGCGATGCAGGGCGCCTGCTCGGGCTGCCCTTCCTCGGCGGCGACGCTCAAGCAGGGCATCGAGACGCTTCTGAAGCATTATGTGCCCGAGGTCACCGAAGTCAGGGCTGCCTGAGTTCCTGCTGAAACCATCGAATAATCAGGGAATTTCCATCCATGGCCGAACCTTTGTCCGATGCCGGGCTCGACACGCTGTTTCGCAAGGCGCGCAGCTATAATGGCTATCTCGACAAGCCGGTCAGCGAGGACCAGCTCCGCCAGATCTGGGAGCTGATGAAATACGGCCCGACCTCGGCCAATCTGTTCCCGGTCCGGGTCGTCTGGTGCGTCAGCCAGGACGCGAAGGAGCGGCTCGCCAAGCTCGTGTCGGGCAACAACCATGACAAGGTGCTCAAGGCCCCGGTCACCGCGATCATCGGTATGGACACGAAATTCTACGATCACGCGGCGCGGCTGTTTCCGGTGACCGACGCGCGCAGCTGGT
The DNA here is from genome assembly GCF_002355275.1 of Rhizorhabdus dicambivorans. NCBI lineage: Bacteria > Pseudomonadati > Pseudomonadota > Alphaproteobacteria > Sphingomonadales > Rhizorhabdaceae > Rhizorhabdus > Rhizorhabdus dicambivorans. Next base: position 4,982,964 of record NZ_CP023449.1, read on the forward strand.
TCGTCGATGCCGAGGGCAAGCCCGGTGCGCACGCGGCGCCGACCGCGTTCCGCAACAGCTCGTTGCAGGGCGCCTATTTCATCATGGCGGCCCGCGCGATCGGTCTCGACACCGGGCCGATGTCGGGCTTCGACAATGACGCGGTGGACCGCGAATTCTTCGCTGGCACCGATACCAAGTCCAATTTCCTCTCGACCCTCGGCTATGGCGATCCGGCGTCGATCTTCGATCGGCTGCCGCGTCCCTCGTTCGAGGAGTTCACCCAGATCGCCTGAAAACGGCCGATGCCGCGCACCCTGGTGATCGATACGGCGACCGCCGCCTGCTCGGTGGCGCTGATCGCGAACGGCGCGGTGATCGCCGAAATGCATGAGGAGGTGGGACGCGGCCACGCCGAACGGCTGATGCCGATGATCGCGGCGCTGCCCGATGGCGGCCGCGCCGATGCGATCCTGGTCGATTGTGGTCCCGGCAGTTTCACCGGCGTACGCGTCGGCCTGGCGGCCGCGCGTGCGCTGGGGCTAGGCTGGGGCGTGCCCGTCTCGGGCTACAGCTCGACGGCCGTCCTTGCCACCGCCGCGTCCGCTTCGGGCGATACGGTAGGCATCGCCCTGATCGGCGGCCATGGCGAGCTGTTCGTCCAGCGCTACGCCACCCGGCCGCTCGCCCCGCTGTCCGAACTCCGGTCACTGGTGCCGGCCGATGCCGCGCTCGCGCTCTCCGATACCGAGATAGTCGGATCGGGTGCGGCCCAGCTCATTGCCGCGCGCGGCAACGGCACCGCGCACCCGGCCCTTCCCCGCGCCGCCGATGCGCGCCTGCTGCCCTCCGCGCTGTCCGCGCTGCCGCCGAGCCCGATCTACGGCCGTGACGCCGACGCCAAGGCGGGGCCGGGCGGATGAGCGCGATCAGCATCACCGAGATCGGGATCGACGAGCTCGACCCGGTCATGGCGATCATGGCCGCGGCGTTCGACCCTGGCTATGGCGAGGCCTGGACCGAATCCCAGACGCTGTCGATGCTCGTCCTGCCCGGCGTGTGGCTGTCGCTCGCGCGGATCGACGGGCGGCCGGCCGGCTTCGCGCTGAACCGCCAGATCGCCGACGAGGCCGAACTGCTGCTGCTCGCCGTTGCGCCGGATTGCCGGCGGCAGGGCGTCGCCCTGGCCCTGATCGATCGGACCCTTGCCCTGTTACGAAACCGCAACGGACATCGGCTCCATCTCGAAGTACGGCATAATAACCCCGCGATCGAACTGTATAAAAGGGCCGGCTTTACGTTGATCGGCCGGCGGCCCGGCTATTACCACGGAATTGACGGGCAGATTCACGACGCGCTTACATTGTCTAGTGTTGTTCAACCGGCCTGATCAGTCGCCTTACTCCGAATCACGGTTGCATTCCTATTGGAATGGGCGCAGAGCGCGCCGATCGAATGCCGTTTGCTGTGGCTTTCCAAGACAAGATTTTACCTCTGTTGATGAATAAGGACTACACCATGTCGGACAATGAAGGGCTTGCCGAAACTCTGATTGCTTTGACCGCGGACATCGTTTCCGCGCATGTCAGCAACAACAGCGTCGCGGTTTCCGATCTGCCGCAGCTCATCCAGAATGTGCACAACGCGCTGTCCACCCTGGGTGACGAGCAGGCCGCGCCGGTCGTGAAGCAGGAGCCGGCGGTGTCCGTCCGCGCGTCGATCAAGCCCGACTACATCGTCTGCCTGGAGGACGGCAAGAAGCTGAAGATGCTGAAGCGGCACCTGATGACCCATTATCAGCTGACCCCGGAGCAGTATCGCGCCAAGTGGAACCTGCCGGCCGACTATCCGATGGTCGCCCCCAACTATGCCGAGCAGCGCCGCTCGCTGGCCAAGAAGATCGGCCTGGGCACCAAGCGCCGCACCAGCTGATCGCTGAATTTGCGCGGGGGGCGGCGAAATCCGTCCCCCGATGCACAAAGCTGACACGCGACCTTGTCTTCGCAACCGCAATACGGCTAACAAGGCGGCATGCCGGGCAAGATCGACATCGAACAACTCTGTGCCGACAAGGGCCTCCGTATCACCGAGCAGCGCAGGGTGATCGCGCGGGTCCTTTCCGATGCCGAGGACCATCCCGACGTGGAGCTTCTCCACCAGCGTGCCGCCGCCATCGATCCGGGCATCTCGATCGCCACGGTCTACCGCACCGTTCGCCTGTTCGAGGATGCCGGCATCCTGGAGCGCCACGATTTCGGCGACGGCCGCGCCCGCTATGAGGCTGCGCCCGAAACCCATCACGATCATCTGATCAACGTCGAAACCGGCGAAGTGATCGAATTCGTTGACCGCGACCTTGAGGAATTGCAGCGCCGCATCGCCGAGAAGCTGGGCTTCCGCCTGGTCGACCATCGGCTCGAACTCTACGGCGTCTCGGCCCAGCGCCCCAAATAACACGGCGTGGAGCGGTTGAGGACGATCGCTCGCACGGCCCTGGCGCTGTTCGTGCTCGGCTTCTGCCTCGCCGGCTATGCGCTGAGCAGGCCGTTCGGCAAGCGGTTTGGCTGGCCGCGCTTCTTCCTGCAGTGGTTTGGCGAGGCGATGGGCCTCGATGTCCATGTCGAGGGCCGACCGCTCGGCCGCGACGTGCTCTACGTCGCCAACCATGTCAGCTGGCTCGACATATTGGCGCTGGGCGGAGCGACCCCGACCTATTTCGTCTCGAAGGATGATGTGAGCGGCTGGCCGCTGGTCGGCATGCTCGCGCGGATCGGCGGCACCATCTTCATCGACCGCGAAAGCCGCCGCGCCGCGCGCGGCCAGGTCGACCAGCTGGGCGCCGCGCTGCTCGGCCATCACCCCGTCACCCTGTTCCCCGAGGGGACGACCGGGGATGGCCGCAGCCTCTTCCCATTCCGCCCCGCCCTCTTCGCCTCGGTGGCGCCTCCGCCGCCCGGCATCGCGGTCCAGCCGGTGGCGATCGACTATGACGCGGCGGCGGCCGAGATCGCCTGGACCGGCGACGAGGATCTCGGCCCCAATGCGAAGAAAGTGCTGGCACGGCCCGGTCCCCTGCGCTGCACCCTGCGCTTTCTCGATCCGCTTCCCCCGTGCGACGACCGCAAGGCGCTTGCCGCGCGGGCCCAGGCCGCGATCACCGCAGCGCTGGCGCTCTAGGTGTGAGCTTTCAGGAGGTTGTTCATCCGGCGTGACCGGATCAGACTGATGTTGCGACACGTCAGGTCTGGAGGAACGACCGGATGAACATCCACAAGAATGCCCGAACCACGCCCTTCAGTCGAGCCGAGATCGTCCGGCGCGTGATGGTTCTGCGCGAGACGCCCAGGGCGGTCGCGACCGCCCTGGGCGTCTCGGAGCGAACCGTAGCCAAGTGGCTGGCACGTTATCGGATCGAAGGCGAAGCCGGTCTCGTCGACCGCAGCTCGCGCCCACACGCCATGCCCCGCGCCACGCCCGCCGACCGCATCGAGCAGGTCATCGCCCTGCGCCGTCAGCGCCTCTGCGGCAAGCAGATCGCCGCCACGCTGAAGCTCTCGCCAGCCACTGTCAGCCGGATACTGCGCAACGCACGCTTGAGCCGAATGCGCGATCTCGATCCTCCCGAGCCCATCCGTCGCTATGAGCGCGCGCACCCCGGCGAGCTGATCCACATCGACATCAAGAAGCTCGGCCGCTTCGAACGCGTCGGCCATCGCATCACCGGCAATCGGACAAAGCAGAGCAGCACTCGCGGCAGCCGTGCTGGCGAGCGCTACGGCGCGGGCTGGGAGTTCGTCCACGTCTGCATCGACGATGCCTCGCGCATCGCCTTCAGCCAGATCCTCCCCGACGAAAAGAAGGAAAGCGCAACCGCCTTCCTCTTCGCCGCCATCGCCTATTATCAAAGCCTCGGCATCACTGTCTCGCGCGTCATGACCGACAACGGCGCCTGCTACAAAAGCTTCGCCTTCCGCGACGCCTGCAAAGCACTCGGCCTCAAGCACATCCGCACCAAACCCTACACGCCCAAGACTAACGGCAAGGCCGAACGCTTCATCCAGACCAGCTTACGCGAATGGGCATATGCTCGCGCCTATCCAACCTCCGAGCACCGCAAACGCGCCCTCAGTCCATGGCTCCATAATTATAACTGGCACCGCCCCCACGGCAGCTTACAATCACAACCGCCCATCAGCCGACTACGTCAGCCAATGAATAACCTGTTGAGGCTCCACATCTAGGCGCTCCTCCCCTATAGGCGCGCGCCTGCGGCGCTTTTTATTTGTCGCCGCTTCGCCTATAGGCGCGGCGATGTCGCGCCCCGCCCCCAAGAGCTTCCACGTCAAGTCGTTCGGCTGCCAGATGAACGTCTATGACGGCGCGCGCATGGCCGAGCTGCTCGAAGGCCAGGGGATGAGCGCGGCCGAAAGCGCCGACGAAGCCGATCTGATCGTCCTCAACACCTGCCACATCCGCGAGAAGGCGGCCGAGAAGGTCTATTCGGACATAGGCCGAATCGTAAAGAAGGCCGAGGGCGACAAGCCTATGATCGCGGTGGCCGGTTGCGTCGCGCAGGCCGAGGGTGCCGAGATCCCGCGCCGCGCGCCCGCGGTCGACATCGTCGTCGGGCCGCAGGCCTATCACAACCTGCCCCGGCTCGTCGCCGAGGCGGCCGAGGGCAAGCGCGCGCTCGACACCGACATGCCGGCCGCCTCCAAATTCGATGCGCTGCCGAAGCGCCGCCGCCAGGGCCCGACCGCCTTTCTGACCGTGCAGGAAGGCTGCGACAAATTCTGCACCTATTGCGTCGTGCCCTATACGCGCGGGGCCGAGATTTCGCGTCCTTGGGCCGCGATCGTCGACGAGGCGAAGGCGCTGGTCGATGCCGGAGCGCGTGAGATCACCCTGCTCGGCCAGAACGTCAATGCCTGGGCTGGCGAGGACGGCGCGGGGCGGCCGCAAGGCCTGGACGGCCTGATCCGCGCGCTGGACGCGCTGCCCGGCCTTGCCCGCCTCCGCTACACCACCAGCCACCCCAATGACATGAGCGATGGCCTGATCGCCGCGCATGGCGAGGTGGCGAAGCTGATGCCCTTCCTCCACCTGCCGGTGCAGGCGGGATCGGACCGCATCCTGAAGGCGATGAACCGCAGCCATGACGCGGCCAGCTATCTGGAGCTGATCGATCGGGTCCGCGCCGTCCGCCCCGACATCGCCATCTCGGGCGACTTCATCGTCGGCTTCCCCGGCGAGACCGAGGCCGAGTTCGAGGAAACCCTCACCATCATCCGCGCGGTGAACCACGCCCAGGCCTTCAGCTTCAAGTATAGCCCGCGCCCCGGCACCCCCGCCGCGACGATGGACGGCCAGATCGCCGCCGCCGTGATGGACGAACGGCTGCAGCGGCTCCAGGCGCTGCTCAACGAACAGCAGCATGGCTTCAACCTCGCCACCGTCGGCCGCCGCTGCGACGTGCTGATCGAGCGCGACGGCAAGAAGCCCGGCCAGCGCATCGGCAAGTCGCCCTGGCTGCAATCGGTGATCGTCGAGAACGGCCCCGCGATCGGCGAGCTGGTGACGGTGGACATCGTCGCAGCGGGGCCGAACAGCCTGAACGGGGTTGTGGTGGCGGAGCAGAAGGCGGCGTGACCTGAAGATCCTCCCCATGCTCCGCATAGGGAGGATCTTTTATCGTCACCCGATTGCCACATCGGCGGTGGATAAGTTCGGGGGCCTACCGCTTTCCCCCTTCGCATGGGTCCAATTGCGCGTAGGATCGTTGTCGTCGGATGATCCACATCCGGTACCAGAACGGAAAGGAAGCGCCCGCACCCTATGTCGCGCAAGCCAGTCCCCGCGCAGGCCGGAGATCGCGCCCGGCTCGAGATCCTCTTCGACAAACCCCAGTTGCTCGGCCGATTGTTCGGCGAATTCGATCAGAATCTGGTGGCGATCGAGAACCGGCTGGGGGTGTATATAGCGGCGAGGGGCAACAAGCTTCAGATCGAGGGCGAGGCGGAGGCCGCTGGACGCGCCCGCGAGGTGCTGACCGGGCTCTATAACCGGATCGTGCAGGGCCAGGATATCGACAGCGGCGCGGTCGAGGCGGTGATCGCCATGTCGGCTGAGCCCACCCTGGACGGTATCATCCGCAGCGACGTCGCCGATCCGCCCAAGGTGATGATCCGCACGCGCAAGAAGACGATCGTCCCGCGCTCCTCGACCCAGATCCGCTATATGGAGGCGCTCAACCGTTCCGACGTGATTTTCGCGCTCGGCCCGGCGGGCACCGGCAAGACCTATCTGGCGGTCGCGCAGGCTGTGCAGCAGCTGATCCAGGGCACTGTCGACCGGCTGATCCTGTCGCGCCCTGCGGTCGAGGCGGGCGAGCGGCTGGGCTTCCTGCCCGGCGACATGAAGGAGAAGGTCGATCCCTATCTCCGCCCCCTCTACGACGCGCTCTATGACATGCTGCCGACCGAGCAGGTCGAGCGGCGCATCGCCTCGGGCGAGATCGAGATCGCGCCGATCGCCTTCATGCGCGGCCGCACGCTCAGCGACGCCTTCGTCATCCTGGACGAGGCACAGAATACCACGCCCGCGCAGATGAAGATGTTCCTCACCCGCTTCGGCCAGAACAGCCGGATGGTGATCTGCGGCGATCCGCGCCAGATCGACCTGCCCGATATCGGCAAGTCGGGCCTCGCCGACGCGGTCGGCCGGCTGGAGGGTATCCAGGGCATCGCCACGGTGCGCTTCGGCGCGGCCGACGTGGTCCGCCATCCGATCGTCGGCCGCATCGTCGAAGCCTATGAAGGGCCCGACGACGCCTGAGGTTGATCGGATTTGAATTTCGGCGACCTTGAATAAGAAGCGGTATCGCGGACCAAGTCCGGGATGACGGCTGTGTCATGTAAGGAATGCGATGATCGAAGTCGCCGTTCAGGCCGAGCCCGACTGGGACGACGGCACCGACTGGGAAGCCCTGGCGATCGAGGCGGCCACCGCCGCGCTGCACGCCACCCCCTATGCCGCGATCCTGACCGCCAGCTACATGGCCGAGATATCGGTGCGGATGACCGACGACGACGAGGTCCACGCGCTCAACCGCCAATATCGCCAGAAGGACAAGCCCACCAATGTGCTGAGCTTCCCGATGGTGCAGGACGACCTGCTCGAACTCCTCGACAATAGCGACGACGGCGAGGTGCTGCTCGGCGACATCATCCTGGCGCGCGGCGTCTGCGAGCGCGAGGCGGCCGAGAAGGGCGTGACCACGAAGGAGCATGCCACCCACCTGATCGTCCACGGCACGCTACATCTCGTCGGCTATGATCATATCGAGAATGACGAGGCCGAGGCGATGGAGGATATTGAGCGCGCGGCGCTGGCCAAACTCGGCGTCGCCGATCCCTATGTGATCGACGGAGATTGAGCATGGCGCCGCACCGGACATTGGCTTTTCTGGTTGCCGCCACCCTCCATGCCGGCCCGCTTCCCCTCCAGGCGGCCGAGCCATCGGTGATGATGGGCATGCCGGTCGGGACGACGGTGGTCGTCAGGATGCGCGAGGACGGCCTGCCTGGCTTCATCGTCGATTCGATGACGGCGATATCGGCAACGCCGGAGACCGGTTTCGAGCGCCGGGCCGCCGACGTGTCGCACGCACAGGGAGCGACCGACAAGACGTTCCCGATCGATGGAGGCCCCGACGGTCCCCTGCCCAAGCCCACCAAGAATGTCATCCGCTTCTCCTTGAAGCAAATGGAAGGCCGCCCCGGCACGCTGCTGTTTATCGAGAATGGCTATGAACAGGGCATCTTCTTCAAGGCCGAGATTACCAACGACGCCACTCCGCTGGCCAAGGGACGGCCGACCAGCATCTGTCCAGTGATGGCATCCTTCCGGAGCGTCGAGCATTGGCCCTATGCCTTTCGCTACCTGAAGATTTCGGAGCTGGCCTTCGAAGACATCAAGCCCGGCGAACCACTGGCCTGTCGCTGATACCCCGAACAGCCGCGCAGGCTTCGCCGGGAACGAGTTTGCCGCAATCTCGTTGCAGGAGCGCTCCCCAGGAAGGAAGAGCCCCATGTCAGCCCGCACCGCACCGACCCTGGCGATCCTCCTCATGCTCGCCGCCTGTGGGGGTGGCGGTTCCTCGGGCGGCGGCGGCAGCGCCAACCGGGCGCCCAGCTTCACATCGGGGACGACAGCGAGCGTCGCGGAGAACAGCAGCGGCACCGTCTATACCGCCGCCGCGACCGATCCGGACGGCAACAGCCTGACCTATTCGCTCGTCGGTGGGCCCGATCGCAACGCCTTCCAGATCAGCGCAAGCGGAGCGCTCAGTTTCGTCAGCAGCCCCGATTTCGAGGCCCCGGCCGATGCCAATGGCGACAATGTCTATCAGGTCGACATCCAGGCGAGCGACGGTAGCCTGACCGCGACACTCTCGCTCAGCATCACCGTCACCAACGGCGGCAACGATGCGTTCCGCGTGCGCCGGGCCGGCACCGGCTTCGTCCAGCCGGTCTTCGTCGCCCCGGTGCCCGACAATTCCGGCCGCGTCTTCGTGGTCCAGCGCGGCGGTCTGGTCCGCATCCTCAATCCCGCCACCGGCGCCGTTGCCGCGCAACCCTTCCTCGATGTTTCGGGCATCATCGCCAGCGATGGCGAGCGCGGCCTGCTGGGTTTCGCCACTGCCCCGGATTTCGCGAACAGCGGCGCCTTCTTCATCTACATGACCAACAGCGCGGGCACCAACGAGGTGCGGCGCTACACCGCCAGCGCCGGAAATCGCGACGTGGCCGATCCGGCCTCCGGCGACATCATCCTCTCGATGCCACACCCCGGCTTCTCCAACCATAATGGCGGCTGGATCGGCTTCGGTCCCGACAATCTCCTCTATGTCGCGACCGGCGATGGCGGCGGCGCCGGCGATCCCAACGGCAATGCGCAGAACCGCAATTCGCTGTTGGGCAAGATACTGCGCATCGACGTGCGCAGCGACGGCTTCTCCAGCGATCCCGCGCGCGATTATGCGATTCCCCCGGGCAACCCCTTCGCCTCGTCGGGCGGCGCGCCGGAGCTGTGGGCGCTCGGCCTGCGCAATCCGTTCCGCAACAGCTTCGATCCCGTCAGCGGCTTCCTGCTGATCGGCGATGTCGGCCAGGGCGCGGTCGAGGAGATCGATCTGATGCGGCCAACCGATGGCGGCGCCAATTTCGGCTGGAACCTGCGGGAGGGAAGCCAGGCCTATAATGGCGGCGCCAACAGCAGCGCCTTCACCCCGCCAGTCGCCGAATATGGCCATGGCAGCGGGCCGACCCAGGGCAACACCGTGACCGGCGGCCATGTCTATCGCGGCCCGGTCGAAGGTCTGCGCGGTCATTATGTGTTCGGCGATTTCATCAGCGGCAATATCTGGTCGATCCCGCTGTCGCGCTTCGTCCTGGGCCAGACGGTACCGGCAAGCCAGTTCACCATCCGCAATCCAGCCCCCAATGCCGGCACAATCGGCATGCCGGTGAGCTTCGGCGTCGACCAGTCGGGCAACCTCTACATCGTCGATTTCGATGGCGAGATTTTCGTGATCGAACCGGCCTGATCCGAGAAGATGATTGCTCCCGCCCCCAAAAATCGTTTAGCGAATCGCGCGAACAGGGAACGGCACCAGAAAGACGATGCCCGACGACAGTAGTAGCAGCGCCGCGGACAGCGGCGGACGATGGTGGCGCGGGCTGCGCGCTTTGTTTGCGCCCGAGCAGGAACCCAGCCTGCGCGACCAGATCGAGGAAGCGATCGAGGAGCATGACGCCGAGGGCGGCGAGGATGACGACCTCTCCACCGCCGAGCGCGAGATGCTGCGCAACATCCTTCATTTCGACGAACGCAATGTCGGTGACATCGGCGTCCCGCGCGGTGACATCATCGCGGTCCCGGAGACGATCGGCTTCGACGATCTGGTGGCCCGCTTCGCCGAGGCCGAGCATAGCCGCCTGCCGGTCTATGGCGAGGATCTCGACCATGTCGTCGGCATGGTCCATGTAAAGGATGTGTTCCGGATCATCGCCACGGGCGCGCCGAAGCCGGAAACGATCGCCGGTCTGATACGCCAGCCGCGCTATGTCCCCTCCTCGATGCGGATCATCGACCTTCTGGCCGAGATGCGCGAGACGCGCACCCACCTCGCCATCGTCCTCAACGAATATAGCGGCACCGACGGCCTGGTCACGATCGAGGACCTGGTCGAGGAGATCGTCGGCGACATCGAGGACGAGCATGACGAGGAGGAGGAGGACCTGCTCATCCCGCTCGGCGACGCGATCTGGTCCGCCGACGCCCGCGCCGAGCTGGAGGACGTGGCCCGTCTGATCGACCCGCGCCTGGCCGACATCGAGGATGATGTAGAGACGCTGGGCGGTCTAGCCTCGGCCCTGGCCGGGCAGGTGCCGCAGACGGGCCAGATATTGGCGCATCCCAGCGGCTGGCGGCTCGAGATCGCCGATGCCGACGAGCGCCGGGTGAAGAAACTGCTGCTTCATCCGCCGGCCGTGGCGGATGAGGCGGAGGGCGAATAATCTTCGCATGCCGGTGATCTTCCCACACCGGCATATCGGACCTCTCCGGAATGACGAATCCGGTTATCATGCGCTATAGGCGCAGCACGAAGTACGGAGAGTACCGGTGACGACCAAGACCAAGCTGCTGATCGCGCTGCCTGTCCTTCTCGTTCTGGCAGCGCTGGCAGGTATCTACGCGCTGGCGACGAACGAGCGGGCCCAGCTACCCTTCGCGAAGACGGTGGGTGTCCGGCCCCAGCTGAGTGAGCCGAATGAAACGCTGATCCCGACGGTCGCCGTCGCCAAGGCCGTCGGCTGGAAGGCGGGCGAGAAGCCGGCCGCCGCCGCCGGGCTGTCGGTCGCGGCGTTCGCCGAGGGGCTGACCCATCCGCGCTGGATCTATGTGCTGCCCAATGGCGACGTGCTGGTCAGCGAGAGCAACTCGCCGCCCCGCACCAAGGACAATGGCGGCGGCGGCATCACCGGCTTCGTCATGAAGAGGATGATGGCGCGGGCCGGTGCCGGCGTGCCGTCGCCGAACCGCATCATCCTGCTGCGCGACGCCGATGGCGACGGGAAGGCCGAGCTGAAGACCGTGCTGATCGGCGGTCTCAACTCGCCGAGCGGCATGGCCTGGGCGGATGGCCAGCTCTATATCGCCAACACCGACGCGGTCGTCCGTGTCCCCTTCACCCCCGGCCAGACGAAGATCGACGCCAAGCCGGCCGTGGTGGCGAAGCTGCCCGGCGGCTACAACCATTGGGCGCGCAACCTGCTGCTCTCGGCCGACGGCAAGTCGCTCTTCGTCGCGGTCGGCTCCGCGTCGAACATCGGCGAGCGCGGCCTGGACAAGGAGGAGAAGCGCGCCGCGATCCTCCAGATCTCGCTGCCCTCCGGCCAGGACCGCGTCTTCGCCTATGGGCTGCGCAATCCCAACGGCATGGCGTTCGAGCCGACCACCGGCGATCTGTGGACGGTCGTCAACGAGCGCGACATGATCGGATCGGACATGGTGCCCGATTATCTGACCGAGGTGCAGCTGGGCGGATTCTACGGCTGGCCCTGGTATTATTGGGGCGGCGTGATCGACAAGCGGGTACCCGAGCCCGAGGACGATCTGCAATCCTATGTGATCCGCCCCGATTATTCGCTCGGGCCGCATGTCGCGGCATTGGGCCTGACCTTCGCCGAGGGGGCGATCCTCGGCCCCGACTATGCGGACGGCGCCTTCATCGCCGAGCATGGCTCGTGGAACCGCCGCCCCCGCTCGGGCTACAAGGTCGTGTTCGTGCCCTTCGCGCAGGGCAAGCCGATGGGCCAGCCGCGCGATGTGCTGACGGGCTTCCTGTCCCCCGATGAGGAGGCGCGTGGCCGTCCGGTCGCGGTCGCGATCGGCAAGCGCGGGGGACTGTTCGTGACCGACGATGTCGGCGGCAAGGTCTGGCGGGTCACCGCGGCCGCGCCGCGGTAGTTTTCGATTAGAGTGAAACCAAGGCCGGGGCCTGAGGGCTAAATCAGATCAGCTGGCTCAGCTTGGATGGCGCGGGGAAGCTGCTCGCCGCACCGCTTTCGGGGGGAAGCGGCGGCGCTTCGAAGCGATGCCAGCCGCCGGCCGACAGCCGCTCGAGCGGCTGGAAGCGGGTCTTGTACTGCATCCGGGCCGAGCCCTCGACCCAATAGCCGAGATAGACATAGGGCAAACCGCTCTCGGCCGCGCGGCGGATATGCTCGAGGATGATGTAGGTGCCCAGGCCAGGGCGGCTGTCGTCCTCGGTCTCGAAGAAGCTGTAGACCATCGACAGCCCGTCGGACTGGCTGTCGGTCAGGCAGGCCCCGATCAGCTTGCCCGGCCGGCCCCCGACCGAAGGCTCGCGATATTCGACGATGTGGGTCTTGACCGGGGTCTGCTCCACCATGTCGGCGAAATCGAGTTCGTCCATCTGCGCCATGCCGCCGCCCGGATGCCGGGCCTTCAGGTACCGGCGCAGCAGGGCGAACTGCTCCTCGGTGGTCCAGGGCTTGCAGACGCTGACGTCCAGATCGGCGTGGCGGCGCATCAGCTTGCGCTGGCTGGCATTGGGCTTGAACTCGTCCGCGACGACGCGGACCGAGACACAGGCCTGGCAATCGACGCAGGTCGGGCGATAGGCGACGCCCTGGCTGCGGCGAAAACCGATCCGGCCGAGCGCGTCGTTGAGCTCGGCCGCATTGGGGCCCGACAATTCGGTGAACACCTTACGCTCGGTCCGCCCGGCGAGATATGGGCACGGGCCGGGGGTCGTCACGAAGAAGCGCGGAAAGCGGAACTGCGCCGTCATTCGAAGCCCTGCCCCATTACAAATTGAACGCTCACTGGTCTGGCCTGACTATGCCTACGCATGAACGTCATGAAAAGAGCATTAACCTTGAATCTTTTTGGGGCGTTTCGACTAAAGTCGAAGCCCTCAAACTACGCAGCCTCGACGGTCTCCACTTCATAACCCTCCCGCTGGAGGGCATCGAGCAGGCGGCCGAGATGCGCCGCGTCGCGGGTCTCGCATTCGATCTCGGCGATCAGGCCCTTGGCCGGCAGGGTGGTGAACACCCGCTGGTGATAGACCTCCACGATGTTGACCTGCTGTTCGTCGAACACGCGGGCAACGTGGAACAGCGCGCCGGGGCGATCCTGCAGGCGGATGCTGAGGCGGGCGAGCCGGCCCGAACGGGCAAGGTCGCGCAGCAGCACATTGGCCAGCAGCCGGGTATCGATGTTGCCCCCGGTCAGGATCACGCCGACATTACGGCCCCGGAACAGCTTGCCATGGCTGAGCAGCGCGGCGAGTCCGACGGCGCCGGCCCCCTCGACCACGGTCTTCTCGATCTGGAGCAGCATCGACAGCGCGGTCTCGGTATCGCGCTCGGCGACCAGCACGATCTCGTCGACCAGCGCGCGGACGATGCCGCTGGTGACGGCGCCCGGCTGCTTGACGGCGATACCCTCGGCCAGCGTGTCGCCGTCGCAGGGCAGGATCAGCCCCTTCATCTTGGCGTACATCGACGGATAGAGCTCGGCCTGGACGCCGATCACCCTGGGCGGCCGCGCCGCCCCGCGCGCGACCACCGCCGCACCCGAGATCAGGCCGCCGCCGCCGATCGGCACGACCAGCGTGTCGATCTCGGGCACATCCTCCAGCATCTCCAGCGTGACGGTGCCCTGGCCCGCGATCACGTCGGGATCGTCGAACGGATGGACGAAGGTCAGGCCCTCGCGCTCGACCATCGCCAGCGCGGCTTCGTTCGCATCGTCGAACCGCTCGCCGGTCAGGATCACGCGTGCGCCATGGCCCTCGGTCTGCTGGACCTTCACCGTGGGGGTGGGCTTGGGCATCACGATCGTCACCGGAATGCCGAGCCGGGCGCCGTGATAGGCGAGGCCCTGGGCATGGTTGCCCGCCGACGCCGCGATTACGCCGCGCGCCTTCTGCTCGTCGGACAGCAGCAGCAGCTTGTTGAGCGCCCCGCGCTCCTTATAGGCGGCGGTGAACTGCAGATTCTCGAACTTCAGCCAGACATTGGCGCCGGTGATCTTGCTGAGCGTACGGCTCTTCATGATCGGCGTGCGAACGATCGAAGGCGCGATCCGCGCGTGCGCCGCGCGGACATCGTCGATGGTCACCGGGACGCCCTCGGCGTCGTTCTGCTTGTGCACGCTAGCCATAGTCGCCGGGCCATAGCGGATAACGCACCGGAGTCCTAGCATCGCTCGAAAATCCATCTTATGCGGGGAGCCTATGGCAAAACTGACCTTCCTGGGGCTGGGCGCGATGGGCGCCCCGATCGCGCGACATCTGGCCGGAGCCGGCCACGACGTCACCGTCTACAACCGCACCCGCGCCAAGGCCGAGGCCTGGGTGGATGCGCATGGCGGACGGCTGGCGCCGACCCCCGCAGCCGCCGCCGAGGATGCCGATGCAGTGTTCTCCTGCGTTGGCGCCGATGGCGACCTGGAAGCGGTTACCCTGCGCAAGGACGGCTGCTTCGCCGCGATGAAGAAGGGCGCACTGTTCGTCGACCACACCACCGCCTCCGCCAAGATCGCCCGCCAGCTGGCGGTCGAGGGCAAGGATCGCGGGCTGCTGGTGGTCGACGCGCCGGTCTCGGGCGGCCAGTCGGGCGCCGAGGCGGGGACGCTCTCGATCATGTGCGGCGGCTCCGACAAGGCGATGGCCGCCGCGACTCCGCTGATGCAGGCCTATTCGTCGCGGATCGTCCATATCGGCGGGCCGGGCGCGGGGCAGACCACCAAGATGGTCAACCAGATCTGCATCGCCGGCGCGATGCAGAGCGCCGCCGAGGCGCTGCGCTTCGCCCAGAATGCCGATCTCGATCTCGACAAGGTGTTCGAGGCCGTCTCGGGCGGCGCGGCGGCCAGCTGGTACATGCTCAACCGCTGGAAGACGATGAGCGAGGACAGCTTCGACTTCGGCTTCGCGGTCGACTGGATGCGCAAGGACCTTAGCATCGCGATCGAGGAGGCGCGCTCGAACGGCGCCGCGCTTCCCTTCGCCGCGCTGGCCGATCAATTCTATGGCGAGGCGCAGGCGCTGGGCTGCGGCCGGCTCGATATCTCCTCGGTGGTGAAGCGGCTGCCGAAGACGTGATTTTTTGCCCTCTCCCTTCAGGGGATAGGGAGGGGCCCGCCGCATAGCGGTGGGAGGGTGAGGGCAAGCTCAGGATTGAAGACATGGCTTTTCTCTCGCTACGACGTGCCCTCACCCTCCCTCTCCCTAAGTGGGAGAGGGGTTTATGGGCCCTCGCCCTCCTCGCCTCCCCCGCGCTGGCCGACGGGCTGATCGACAACGCCAACGGCTACAGCTTCGACGGCAAGGGCCAGCTCGTCCGCTTCAACGGCCTGCTGATCGACGATCAGGGCAAGGTGGCGAAGCTGCTCGACCGCAACGACAAGCGGCCCGAGAAGCTCGATTACCGGCTCGATGCGAAGGGCCGCACCGTCATTCCCGGGCTGATCGACGCGCATGGCCATGTCATGGCGCTCGGCGCCGCCGCGCTGTCGCTCGACCTGTCGGCCACCAACAGCCTTGCCGAGATGCAGGACGCGCTGCGCCGCTATGCCGCCGACCGGCCGACGCCGCTGTGGATCGGCGGCGGCGGCTGGAACCAGGAGCGCTGGGGCCTCGGCCGCTTCCCCACCGCCGCCGATATCGATGCGATCACCCCCGGCCGGCCGGTGGTGCTCAACCGGGTCGATGGCCACGCGCTGCTCGCCAATTCGGCGGCGATGGCCGCAGCCGGGATCAGCGCCGCGACCAAGGACCCGCCCGGCGGCCGTATCGAGCGCGATGCGAAGGGCAAGCCGACCGGCGTGTTCATCGATGCCGCGCAGCATCTGATCCGCGACTCGGTGCCGCCGATGCTGCCGCGCGACCGCGACGCCGCGCTCGCCAGGGCACAGGATATCCTGCTCTCCTACGGCATCACCGCCACCGCCGACATGGGCACCAGCACCGACGACTGGGCGGTGATGCGCCGGGCCGGCGACGCCGGGCGGCTCAAGCTGCGGATCATCGCCTATGCCGGTGGCATTCCGGCGCTGCTCTCGATCGCCGGCACCGGGCCGACGCCCTGGCTCTATGACGGGCGGCTGCGGATGATCGGGGTCAAGCTCTACGACGACGGCGCGCTCGGCTCGCGCGGGGCCTGGCTCAAGGCGCCCTATGCCGATGCGCCGGGCCAGAAGGGCCTCCAGTTCCTCGACGACGCCAAATTGCGCAACCTGATGAGCCGCGCCGCGATGGATGGCTTCCAGACCGCCGTCCACGCGATCGGCGACGCCGCCAACGCGCAGCTGCTGGACGCCATCGACGAGCTGGCCGCAACCTACAAGGGCGACCGGCGCTGGCGCATCGAACATGCCCAGATCGTCGATCCCGCCGATCTGTCCCGCTTCGGGCGCAACGGCATCGTCGCCTCGATGCAGCCGGTCCACCAGACGTCGGATCGCCTGATGGCGGAGGCGCGGCTCGGGCCGAACCGGCTGGGGGGCGCCTATGCCTGGAAGGCGATGCTCGACAACAAGGCGCCGCTGGCCTTCGGATCGGACTATCCGGTCGAAAGTCCCAATCCCTTCCCGGCCCTCGCCACGGCGATCAGCCGGCAGGACGAGCGCGGCCAGCCGGCCGGCGGCTGGCAGCCGCAGCAGGCGATCACCCTGCCCCAGGCATTTCGCGCCTTCACCGAGACCGCGGCCTTCGCCGGCTTCGCCGAGGACCGGATCGGCACGCTGATGCCGGGCCGCATGGCCGATTTCCTGATCCTCGACCGCGATATCTTCACCGCCACCGCGCCCGATATCCGCGCGGCGAAGCCGGTCGAGACCTGGATCGGCGGCAAACGCATATGGGTCGCGAAATAATTCATCATCCTGACATGCCCGGCATGCAACGGAGCCCTATGAAGAAGCTCATCCTCGCCGCCATGCTCGCCGCCCTCCCGGCCGCCGCCCAGGCCGGCCCGCCGCCGGCCAGGCCGAAGCTGATCGTCGCCATCTCCGTCGACCAGTTCTCTGCCGAGCTGTTCGCCCGCTACCGGCCGACCTATCGCAAGGGCCTGCGCACCCTGTGGCGCGGCATCGCCTATCCGGTCGGCTATCAGAGCCATGGCGGCACCGAAACCTGCCCCGGCCACTCGGTGATCCTGACCGGGCGTTATCCCGCCGGCACCGGCATCGTCGCCAATGCCTGGTATGACGCCGCCGGCAACGACACCTATTGCGTCAGCGTGCCCGGCCAATCCGATCCGAAGGCGCGCGGCCCGCAGAATATGCGGGTCACCACCCTGGGCGACTGGATAAAGACGGCCGAACCGGGCGCCCGTACCTTCGCCGTCTCGGCCAAGGACCGGGCCGCCATCACCATGGCCGGCAAGCATGCCGACGGCGTCTACTGGTGGGAGGATGGCACCGGCTTCACCACCTCGCCCTCCGCAGGCCCCGCCACCCCGGCGGTGACCGGCCCCGCCGGCGCGTTCAACGCCGCCTTGTTCGCGCAGTGGCGCGCCGCACCGCCGACGCTCTGGCCCCGGCCTTCGAAGCGCTGCGCCGCGCTGCAGAAGCCCTATGTCTTCGGGGAGATGCCGATCACCGGCCGGGTCCCGCCCGAAATGGCGGCGGGCGCGACCGATGGCGCCGATTTCCTCCAGAGCAGGCATTTCCAGGACATCGTCAGGGTCTCCCCGACGATGGACGGCCTCACCGCCGATTTCGCGATCGACCTGATCCGGCGCGAACGGCTGGGCCATGGCCCGGCGACCGACGTGCTGGCGGTCAGCTTCTCGGGCACCGACTATGTCGGCCACCGGCTCGGCAATGGCGGCGCGGAGATGTGCGTCCAGCAGGAAGCGGTCGACAGGGCGATCGGCCGGCTGCTGAAGGCGGTCCGGGCCCAGCGCGTGCCGGTGATGGTGATGCTCACCGCCGACCATGGCGGCACCGACGCCGCCGAGCGCCAGCATGATCATGACGGGCAGGCGGCCCGGGTCGACCGCACCGCCTTCGCGAAGCGGCTCGACGCCGACCTGCGGCAGCAGCTGGGCATCGATTTCGACCCCTTCCTGGGCAATGATCCCGAACAGCTCTACATCGACCCGCGCGCCGACAAGGCGCTGGAGGCGCGAATCCGCGCGGCGGCGATCGCCTGGCTCCGCCAGCAGCCTGAGGTCCGCGAAGTCCACGACAGCGGCGAGATCGCGGCGACGGTCATTGCGCCGGGCACGCCGCCCGACCGGCTGACCAACCTCCAGCGTCTCAAGCTCAGCTATGACAGCGAGCGCTCGCCGGACATCGTCGCGGTGTTCGCGGAACGATCGAGCTTCGGCATCCCGCGCAAGACCGGCGACTATGTCGCGGGCCATGGCAGCGTCTGGAACCATGACCGGCAGGTGCCGATCCTGTTCTGGTGGCCCGGCGTGAAGCGCCAGGATCGCGCCGCGCCGGCCCAGGTTGTGGATATAGCGCCGACGCTGGCCGCGATCGCCGGCATCGCCCCGCCGGTCCCCGTCGACGGCCAGTGCCTCGATCTGGGCGGCAACTGCCCGAAATAGGAATTTCGGTCAGACCGGCCGCGCCCAGCTGGGCTGGGCTTCCTACAGTTTCGACGTGGTCGTGGGTCAGGACCGCGTAGCCACCATCGGATTGATAGGCGGCATATCTATTCGTGCACGGCTTCAAGCGATATATCGGGAAGGCATCGATCACGATATCCAGACGGCACCTTCGGGGAGAAGTTCGACATGAGCCGCTTTACCAGCGCTTTGGCCGGCTTCATGTTCACATCCTTCGCACTCACTGCCGCTCAGGCCGCGAAACCCGAAAGGGGGGTTGAACCGGGCATTTATGGCAACGTGCGCTATTACGAAGAATCCGGCGATGTCAGTGGCATGGAAATCGCCGTCCATGCCGGTGAGGCTCGGCTCGTGGAAACCACAATCTGCGACGGCGCGGGCTGTGACCCCATCATATGGTCCCGCTATGAGCAACGCGGCGGCTGGGTCGAATATGAGTATCGGGAATCCCCCGATACTATCATAATCTATCGCATCAAGCAGGACGGACGGAACGTGCGCGTCGAGGAGATTCGCGAAGGCTTTGTCACTCGCAGAAAACTCACGCGGCTTAAACAACGGATGGGATTATCCATCGCCGACGATAACAAAGCGAAGCGGCTTGAGACGGAAGGCCTGGCTTCGATCAAATCCGAGCGCCGGTAGCTGTTCACCGCACGGCACATGATCACGCCATCGTTCAGAGGTATTTCTCGCGAAAGCGCATGACGTAATAGCGTAGCCGCGCCTCGACCTTGTCGACAAAATCGGGATTTTCCGGCTTCACCGCCAGGTGTGGCTCGATCCGGGCGCCGATCCGGTTGCGCAGGATCGCCTTGGTGCTGCCGCTCCAGTCGGCAAGCAGGGCGGTCGGCCAGCCGGCGGATGGCACCTGACGCGCATCATTGTCGACGATCGCCAGCCCCTTCGAGCTGTTGCGCAGCCCTTCGGCGGCGACCGCGATGAAGGCGGCGTGGTTCTCCTTGTTCGCCCCCTGGACGAAGATGTTGCGGGCGATGCGCCCGGTCGCGCCCTCGGGCAGGTCGATCATATAGTTGGTGGTGCGCCCCTGGCTGTCGTCGAAGCTGCAGTCGCTCACTTCGATCCGTGCGGCGCGGCTCTTCACATAATGGCCGCCCGTGCCCTTCTCGAACCGGCTGCGCCGTACCGTTACCGAACGATAGCCGCTCAGATAGATCGAATGGGCGCAGGCCAGGCCGCGATCGCACCGGCCCAGCCCGCTGAAGGTCGAGCGGTCGATGACGATGTCCGATTTCGAATCGTCGCCCCCGCCCAATATGCCCTGTTCCGAATTGCGGAAGAGGCTGTTCGATACGGTGAGCGGCCCCTGCTCGATGCGGATGCCCGCGCCATTGCCGTCGGCGACGCGGAAATCCTCGAAGACCAACCCGTCGACTACCGCGCCCTGCCCCCGCAGCACCAGCGCGGCCTTGCCCTCGCAGATGCCGCCGGCGAAGATCGCGGTCAGCGGCCGTTCGGCGCGATAGGTGATCCGCCCCCGCTCCTGCACGGCGCAGTCGGTATAGCGGCCGGGCGCGATCCGGATCGTCCCTGCACCGTCCCCGATCGCCACCACCGCATCGACCAGCCTGCCATAGGACTGACCGGTCTCCTCCACGATGAAGGGCGCCGCAGAGAGCGGACTCGAGACAACCGCCAGCAGGGAGAGGAAGCGCCACATAGCCACACCGTTTCCCCGGCCAGGGCCG
This sequence comes from Rhizorhabdus dicambivorans, assembly GCF_002355275.1. NCBI lineage: Bacteria > Pseudomonadati > Pseudomonadota > Alphaproteobacteria > Sphingomonadales > Rhizorhabdaceae > Rhizorhabdus > Rhizorhabdus dicambivorans. The sequence continues at coordinate 5,003,332 of NZ_CP023449.1, forward strand.
GGTCCATGTCTGTCATACCCCACGACACCGCATGCGGTGAACGACATGGATGCCAGCCTTCGCCGGCATGATGCAATTAGGTGAGAACCCGGTCAGTCGAGATTCGGGCGCAGCCAGCGCTCGGCGGTCTGGAGGTCGGTGCCGCGCCGCGCCGCATAATCCTCCAGCTGATCGCGGCCGATCCGGGCGACGCCGAAATAGGCCGCTTCGGGATGGCCGAAATAGAAGCCGGAGACCGCCGCCGTCGGCAGCATGGCGAAGCTTTCGGTCAGCGTGATCCCGGCCGTCTCGCCCGCGTTCAGCATGTCGAACAGCACCGGCTTCTGGCTGTGATCAGGACAGGCCGGGTAGCCGGGCGCGGGCCGGATGCCGCGATACTGCTCCCTGATCAGCGCCTCGTTGGTCAGCTGCTCGCCCTCGGCATAGCCCCAGAGATCGGTGCGGACATGGAGGTGGAGCCGCTCGGCGAAAGCCTCGGCCAGGCGATCGGCCAGCGCCTTGAGCAGGATGTCGCGATAATCGTCATGATCGGCCTTGAAGCGGGCGATGTGCGGATCGATGCCGTGGATGCCGACCGCGAAGCCGCCCATCCAGTCGCCGGCCGGCGCCACGAAATCGGCCAGGCACATGTTCGCGCGGCCCTCGCGCTTTTTGATCTGCTGGCGCAGGAAGGGCATGCGGATCTCGCCCGCCCCGGTCTCGATCAGCACGTCGTCGCCCTGCGAACGGGCGGGCCATAGCGCCGCGACGCCCTTGGCGGTCAGCCATTTCTCCGCGATGATCTGGTCGAGCATCTTCTGCGCGTCGGCGAACAGGCCGCGCGCGCTTTCCCCCACCACCGCATCGTCGAGGATCGCCGGATAATTGCCGGCCAGCTCCCAGGCGCGGAAGAAGGGCGTCCAGTCGATATAGTCGCGCAGGTCCTCCAGCGGCCAGTCGGCGAAGCTGTGGGTGCCGGGCTGCTTCGGTGCCTCCGGCTTGAGCGCGAAATCGGCGACGAAGGCGTTGGCCCGTGCCTCCTCCAGCGTCGCCAGCTCATTCTGCCCCTTGCCTTCGCGCGCCTTGCGGACGGCTTCGTAATCGGCCGCCGTCTTCGTGACGAAATCGTCGCGCTGGGTATCCGACAGCAGCGTCGATGCGACGCCGACCGCGCGGCTGGCGTCGAGCACATGGATCACCGGCCCCGCATAGGCCGGCGCGATGCGCAGCGCAGTGTGGACCTTGGAGGTGGTCGCCCCACCGATCAGCAGCGGCATCGTCATGCTCGTGCGCTGCATCTCGGCCGCGACCGTCACCATCTCGTCGAGCGAGGGGGTGATAAGGCCGGACAGGCCGATGATGTCGGCATCATTCTCGTTGGCGGCCTTCAATATGTCCATCCAGGGCACCATCACGCCCAAGTCGATCACCTCATAGCCGTTGCACTGGAGCACCACGCCGACGATGTTCTTGCCGATATCGTGGACGTCGCCCTTGACCGTCGCCATCACGATCCGGCCCTTGGCGCGCTGCCCCGCAACCTTCTCCGCCTCGATATAGGGCAGCAGATAGGCGACCGCCTTCTTCATCACCCGGGCGGACTTCACCACCTGCGGCAGGAACATCTTGCCCGATCCGAACAGGTCGCCGACCACGTTCATGCCGTCCATCAGCGGCCCCTCGATCACCTCGATCGGCCGGGCGAATTGCTGGCGGGCCTCCTCTGTGTCGTCGACGACATAGGCGTCGATGCCCTTGACCAGCGCATGTTCCAGCCGCTTGGCGACGTCCCAGCCGCGCCATTCCTCGGCGGCCTTCTCGGCCACCGCGTCCTTGCCCTTGAAGCGCTCGGCGATCGCGATCAGGCGCTCGGTCGGGGTTTCGCCGGGGGTGCGCGCCGGGCGGTTGAGGATGACGTCCTCGCACGCCTCGCGAAGCTCGGGATCGATCGTGTCGTACACGTCCAGCTGGCCGGCATTGACGATGCCCATGTCCATCCCCGCCGGGATAGCGTGGTACAGGAAGATGCTGTGCATCGCCTTGCGCACCGGCTCATTGCCGCGGAACGAGAAGCTGAGGTTCGACAGGCCGCCCGAGATATGGACGTGCGGGCAGCGCGCGCGGATTTCCTTGCAGGCCTCGATGAAATCGACGCCGTAATTGTCATGATCCTCGATGCCCGTCGCCACCGCGAAGATGTTGGGATCGAAGATGATGTCCTCGGGCGGGAAGCCGTCGGCGACCAGCAGCTTGTAGGCGCGCTCGCAGATCTCGACCTTGCGCTCCTTGGTGTCGGCCTGGCCGACCTCGTCGAACGCCATCACCACCACGGCGGCGCCATAGGCGCGGCACTTGCGGGCGTGCGCGAGGAATGCCTCCTCGCCCTCCTTCATGCTGATCGAATTGACGATCGGCTTGCCCGATACGCATTTCAGCCCGGCCTCGATCACGCTCCATTTCGAGCTGTCGATCATCACCGGCACCCGCGCGATATCGGGCTCGGCGGCGATCAGCTTCAGGAAGGTGGTCATCGCCAGCTCGGCGTCGAGCAGGCCCTCGTCCATGTTGACGTCGACGATCTGCGCGCCGTTCTCCACCTGCTGCCGCGCGACCTCGATCGCCTTCACATAGTCGCCGCCCATGATCAGCTTCTTGAAGGCGGCCGACCCGGTGACGTTGGTGCGCTCGCCGATGTTGACGAACTGGGCGGTGGAGGTGGTGGTCATCTGTCTTCAATCTTCCGTTCGTCCCGAGCGAAATCGAGGGACGCTGGCTCACGGAACGTGTCTCGACTTCGCTCGACACGAACGGGTGGGTAGAGGGTTCAGGCCGCCATGATCATGGGATCGAGGCCGGCCAGCCGGGTGCGGTGGTCATGGGCATGCGGTTCGCGCGCTGGCTTGCCGGCAACCGCCGCCGCCATCGCGGCGATGTGCCCCGGCGTCGATCCGCAGCAGCCGCCGACGATGTTGACCAGTCCCTGGTCGGCCCAGTCCCGGATGAAGCCTCCGGTCGTCTCGGGCAGCTCGTCATATTGGCCCAGATCGTTCGGCAGGCCGGCATTGGGATAGATCATCACCAGCGCATCGGCGATGCCCGACAGCACCTGGACATGGGGGCGAAGCAGATCCGCGCCGAAGGCGCAGTTGAGCCCGATGGTCAGCGGATGGGCGTGGCGCACCGCGTGCCAGAAGGCCTCTACCGAATGGCCCGAAAGGTTGCGCCCCGACATGTCGGTGATCGTCATCGAGATCATCATCGGTATCTCGCTGCCGCGCTTCACCTGCTCGTCGAGGACCGCCATGATCGCCGCCTTGGCATTGAGCGTGTCGAAGATCGTCTCGATCAGGATGAAGTCGCAGCCGCCGTCGAGCAGCCCCGCCACCTGATCCTGGTAGACATCGCGCATCGTGTCGAAATCGGTGGCGCGATAGCCGGGATCGTTGACGTCGGGCGACAGCGACAGCGTCTTGTTGGTCGGCCCGATCGCACCCGCGACGAAGCGGGGGCGGCCGTCCCTGGCGGCATAGTCGTCGGCCGCCTTGCGGGCGATCCGCGCGGCGGCGAGGTTCATGTCACGGACCAGATGGACCGCGTCATAGTCGCCCTGGCTGATCGTGTTGGCGTTGAACGTGTTGGTCGAGACGATGTCAGAACCCGCGTCGAGATAGGCCCGCGTGATCTCGTCGATCACGTCGGGCCTGGTCAGCACCAGCAGGTCGTTATTGCCCTTCTGGTCGCTGGTCAGGTCATAGGACCCGCGATAGTCGGCCTCCTGGAGCTTGTAACTCTGGATCATCGTGCCGAAGGCGCCATCGGTGATCAGGATGCGTTGCTTCGCCTGGTCCCGAAGGGCGGCGGCGGCTTCGCTGCGGTGCAGGGTCATGCGGCATTCTCCAGCGCCTTGGCCTCGGCGCGCAAACCGAGCAGGTGGCAGATCGCGAAGGCGAGTTCGGCGCGGTTGAGCGTGTAGAAATGGAACTGGCGGACGCCGCCGGCATAGAGGCGGCGGCACATCTCGGCGGTGATCGTCGCGGCGACCAGCTGGCGCGTCGCGGGATGATCGTCGAGCCCTTCGAACAGCCTGTCCATCCACGCCGGGATGGCGGCGCCGCACATGCCGGCGAATTTCCGGGTCTGGGCGACGTTGGACACCGGCAGGATGCCGGGGACGATCTCCCCCGTGATCCCGGCCGCGCGGGCCTTGTCGCAGAAGCGGAAATAGGCCTCGGGCGTGAAGAAGAACTGGGTGATCGCCCGCGTCGCACCGGCATCGAACTTCGCCTTCAGATTGGCGAGGTCGCTGTCGAAGCTGGCCGCTTCGGGATGACATTCGGGATAGGCGGCTACCGAAATCTCGAACGGGTGGATCGCCTTCAGCCCGGCGACCAGTTCGGCGGCGTTGCGATAACCGTCGGGATGCGGCGCGAAGCTGGCGCCCTCGGTCGGCGGATCGCCGCGCAGCGCGACGATGTGGCGCACGCCGGCCGCCCAATATTCGCGGGCGATCTCCTCGATCTCGGCCTTGGTCGCCTCGACGCAGGTCAGGTGCGCGGCGGCCGGAATCGCCGTCTCGCTGGCAATGCGTGCGACGGTATGGTGGGTCCGCTCGCGCGTCGAGCCGCCCGCGCCATAGGTGACCGACACGAAGCGCGGCTTGAGAGGCGCCAGCGTCTGGATCGCGCTCCACAGCGTCTCCTCCATCTTCTCGCTCTTGGGCGGGAAGAATTCGAACGAGACGGCGGCGTCGCCGGCCAGATCGGCGAACAGCGGGGCATCGAGCGCGCGGCGCGCTTCCTCGAGCTGGTTCAGGGGAACGGATGTCATGATACTGCCTTCAACTGCGCGGGCTGGCCGCGCACGCCCAACCAACATTTGACGGTCAGCGTTTCGCCGACCAACGCTTCGACCCGGTCGAGGCCGAGCCCCGCCGCCTGGAACCAGCCGGCGATCTGATCGTCGCCGAAGCCCAGCCGCACATGGGCGTCGCGGGCGCGCAGCTCCTCGACGTCATGGCTCGCGAAATCGACGATCAGCAGCCGCCCGCCGGGCGCCAGCAGCCGCCCGCTCTCGGCGATCGCCGCCGCCGGATGCTGGGCGAAGTGGAGCACCTGGTGGAGGATGACGAGATCGGCCGAGCCGTCGCCGAGGGGCAGGGCATACATGTCGCCCTGGCGCAGCTCGGCATGGTCGAGCCCGGCCTCGGCCAGCTTTACCCGCGCGAGGCGGAGCATCTCCGGGCTGCGGTCTATGCCCAGCGCCGAGGCGGCCTGCCCGCCGATCAGCTCGATCATCCGGCCGGTGCCGGTGCCGATATCGACCATGCGGCCGACCGTTCCGTCCGAAAGCATGGCCAGGATCCGCTGCTCCACGGCGCTTTCGGGGACATGGAGCGAGCGGATCGCGTCCCATTCCTCGGCGTGTTCGGCGAAATAGCGGGCGGCGGCGGCGGCGCGATCGGCACGGACGGCGGCGAGGCGGGCACGGTCGGCAACCGCCCAGGCATCCTCGGTGTCGCGGCTCCAATCGTCGATCGCGGCGAACAGCGGCGCGACGCAGGCGTCGGGGCCGAGGCCCAGGAACACCCAGCTCCCCTCCTTGCGCCGCTCGGCCAGCCCGGCATCGGCCAGGATCTTCACATGGCGGGAAACGCGCGGCTGGCTCTGGCCCAGCACCTGGGCCAGCTCGCCAATCGACAATTCCATCGCGCGCAGCAGATGGAAGATGCGCAGCCGCGTCGGATCGGCAAGCGCACGGAAGATGGCAAGAGCGTCGGGCGGGGCATCGGAAGCCATATATGCAGACATAAAGAAATCTTTATATGTGGTCAAGGCGCTTGCCCCTGATTGCCGCGCGCGGCATGCCGTGGCGGCGCGGAACTCCGCGGCGTTTCAAGGCAGGCAGCGGGGGCGACGTCCCCGTCCGAAAGGAATATCGAGCATGGGCATTTCGCGGCGGGCTTCGGCCAGGATGATCGGCGTGGTGACGCTGGGCCTCGCGCTTTCGGCATGCACCACCACCCGCGTCGGCACCGACCGGCTGGCCGAAAAGGACCCGCTCGAGGGCTTCAACCGCGGCGTCTGGGCGGTCAACCGCGGCGCCGACAAGGTGATCGTGAAGCCGGTCTCCCAGGTCTATCGCGCGGTCACGCCCAAGCCGGCGCGCGATGGCGTGCGCAACTTCTTCGCCAATGTCGGGGAGCCCTTCTCCTTCATCAACAACATCCTTCAGGGCAAGGGCGACCGCGCGATCCGCAACCTCGGCCGCTTCGTCGTCAACACCACGATCGGCATCGGCGGGCTGTTCGACCAGGCCAGCCGGATGAAGATCCAGCCCGCGCCCGAGGATCTGGGCCAGACCTTCGCCGCCTGGGGCATGAACGGCGGCCCCTATCTGGTGTTGCCTCTGCTCGGGCCATCGACGATGCGCGATGGCGTCGGCACCGGCCTGTCGCAGGTCGCCGATCCCTATCGCTATTGTCTGAACAACTGCGATCTTCCGAACGGCCTGCCGATCGCCCTGACGGCGACGGAGGTGATCAGCACCCGGGCCGGGCTGATCGAGGCGGGCGCCGACAATTTCCTGGAGTCCAGCCTGGATCCCTATGCCGCAGCGCGGTCGGCCTATCTGCAGCGCCGGCGCGCAGAGATCCTCAACCGCGATGCCGCGGACCTGATCCCCGACGAGGGCGACGAGGCGAATCCCGCCCTCGACGATGCGCTGTCCGCAGCCGACGCGGATGCAGGAATTCCGGGGACCGATACGGCTCCGTCCCCTGGCGCGGAGAACCCGCCCGCACCCCCGGTGGAGGCCCCGAACACCCCTGAAACCGTGGCTCCGGATGCTCCGAACGGGCGGAATTAACTACCGGAACAAGAGACATTGCATCGCACTGCGCAAAACTGTAAGAAGTCCGAGCCTGTTTCGGGGGGAAACAAGCCTGAACGTGATTGGAATCGTTCGAGCCACTCTCTTTTCACTACTTCACTTCCGGAGAATTCGATCATGAAGAAGATCGTTGCCCTTTCGCTCATCGCCGCCGCCTCGCTGACCGTTGCTGCCTGCACCAAGAAGGAAGCCCCGGCCGAGAACAACACCGCCGTCGTCGACAACGCGACCGACGCGATGGCCGACACCAACGCCGCGATGGCGGATTCGAACGCGGCTGCTCCGGTTGCCGACAACGCTTCGAACGCGATGTAATCGCGCTGGCGGCCGCTGGTCGGCCGCCGAAGCAAAGTCAAAGGCCGCACCCTCCGGGTGCGGCCTTTTTCTTTTGCGGTGCTGACGACCGCAACGGGCGGAAATCAGCGGAAAAGCGGCTGGTTGACGAGAGCTTCCTCGGCCGAGCAGGCCTGCGCCGATGGCGGCGTACCGGTCCTTCGCACGGCGGCCAGCTCGACGCGTGCGGCAGCCACCGCATCGGCATAGCTCTGTTCGGTCCGGACCACCGCCATGGTCGCATCGGCGACCATCCGGCCAGCCTCCACCGCGCTCATATTGTGCATGCCGCAGACCAGCCGGCTCTCGCCGAAGGCGCGTCCCCGCGCGAGGATCGGTCCCGCGCGCTCATGCACTATCTCGGCGAGGATCAGCGCATAGGTCCAGCCCTTGGCGGCGCTGCCCGAGGGATAATCGTAGCTCGCCGCGATCTCCTGGGTCTGCGGTTCGCATGTCTCGCCCGAATCGAGCAGGAAAGGTCGCCGCTTCTTGTAATAGGCCTTGAGCTCGTTGGTCTCCCGCCCGGTGTCGCGCCATGCCTTTTCGAGCAGCGCGGCCGTGCGGGGCGCGTTGGCGGGCGTCATCGCGATTCGCGTCGCGCAGGAGAAGCCGCGCATCATCGAGGCGGGGTCCCCGGCGATGTCGGCAACGGCCATGTCCCAGCGCGGGGTGCCTTTCAGCCCACGGGTCAGCTGATAGACCTGCCGATCAGCGACGCCGCGCGCCTCCTGCGGGATCGGCGCGGGCGGGACGACGTCGATCAGCGAGAGATAGCCCGCTTCGAGGAAGGCATCCGTCCCCGGCGCGGCGGCGACCGCCACCCCGAGCGCCGCGGCCAGCGCGACGGCCTTCCCGGTACGGTTCCATGCGCCCATCGCCCTTCCCCTCCTGTCGGCAGCCGCGACGGCGGCGGCTTCAGTCGTTGTAATAACCGCCGTAGCTCTTGGCATAGCCATAGCCATAGCCGTAATCGTCGGCCACCAGCCCGGCATTGTAGCGGTTGAGCACGGTGCCGATGCAGGGCGCGGGGCTGAGCAGGCGGAAACTGTCGCGCACCTGCTTGCGAGTGGTGGCGCCATCCTCGACGATCATCAGATAGGCGTCGATCTTCTGGCTGATGATTACGGCATCGTCATTGGCGAAGACCGGCGGCAGATCGCACAGGCAGATCGTCTTCTCGGGCAGCTGGCGCATCGCCGTGATCAGCGAATCCATCCGAGGCGAACCGACCAGCTCGTCCGACGCGGCGGCGTTGGGATAGCTGGGGAAGATGGTGAGCTGCTCGTTCGGGATGGTGCGCGCGACCTGCGACAGGTCACTGATCGTGCCGTCGAGGAAATGCGAGATGCCGACCTCCCCTGCCAGCTTGAAGTTGCGGGCGATGGTCGAACGGCGCAGGTCGAAGTCGAACAGATAGGTGTGGAGATCGGGCGTCCGCGCCAGCGCCGCCGCCAGGTTGGAGGCGACGAAGCTCTTGCCGACCTTCGGGGTGGGTGATGTCACCCCGATGATCTTCCATCCCCGAGCCCGTGCTATCCGCAGCAGCTGGGCGCGCAGCAGGGTGAAAGGCCGCGAGCGGACATCCTTGCTGTCGAAGCCGTACAGGCCGCTTTCCCGCAGCCTCTCGAAGCTGACGCCGCGGTCCGCTTCGCCGGGCACCGGATAGGCCGGCTGGCCGTGCCGGGGCGGATCGAAGCTCATGCCTGCGCGGCCTTGCGCCGGCCGAACAGACCGGCCTTCTTCTTCGCCTTGCGGCCCCTGCCTGCCTTGCCGCGAATCTTGGGCTTCAGGGTGGGGATCACCACCAGGGGCCCGACACCGAGCAGCGTCTGCAGCGCCGCCGATCCCCGGATAGGACGGCGCATCAGCTCCACCAGCAGCGCCAGCGCCAGGCCGAGGCCGAGGCCGACCGCGAAGCCGCCCACCACCAGCAGGGTGCGGTTGGGCGAATTGGGCTCATCGGGCAGGGTCGGCGGGTCGACCAGCACCAGCCGCTCGCCGCGCTGCTCGGCGGCCATCTTCTGCGCCGCCTCCGCCGCGAGAAGATTGCCCGAGATCCGGTCGTAATTCCCGCGCAGGCCATCGGCCTTGGCTTCAAGCTGGCGGATGCTTTCCTCGATCAGCGGGGCGCCGCTCTGCGCCGCGACCGCCGCGCTGGCCCGTGACATATCGGCGGACTTAGCGCTGTTCAGGGAAGCGATCGTGCGATGGTTGGCGGCGATCTGGGCACTGATCGCGGGATTGTTGCGCGGGCCGGTGTTCGCCTTGGCGGCGGCGCGCGCCTCGGTCAGCCGCTGCCGGGCCGCGATCACGTCGGGATGGTTGTCCGAATAGAGCGATTGCGCCGAAGCCAGCCCCGCCTCAGCCTGCTGGACCCGTTCGTCGGCGCTGGTGCTGCCGCTGTTCAGCCGGCCCTGCAGCTCGGTATTCTCACGCTGGAGCTGGGCGATCTGGACGTCATAATTGGCTGTGGAGGGAATGAAGCCGCCGATCCGGGACAGGGCCAGGCCGTTGCGCGCCTTGATATCGGCGATCCGGGTCTCCAGTTCGCTGATCTGTCCCTGGATCTGCCCGGCCTGATCGCGCAGGAAGCCGACGGTGGCATCGGCCTGCGCCGCGATCTGGGTGCTGTCCAGCTTGAGCAGCTTCTCGGTATATTGCTGGGTTACCGCCTGCGCCTTGGCGGGATCCGAATAGGTGAAGGACACCGAGAAGGCGATCGTGCTGCTGTTGCCGCGCTGCGCGGCGAGCTTGTCTATATCGGCGGTCACGGGGGTGATGGCGGTCGCGCCGCGCATCATCTCGATGATCGTCGACAGCGAATTCTTGCGCCGCTCCGACTGGTAGAGGTCGTTCTGCTGGATCAGCTCGATCAGGCCCGGCCGGCTCAATATCTGCTGCTTGATCCGGGCGATGCGCTGGTCGATCAGGTCGTTGACGGCGGTCGCGGCGATCGCTTCGGGCAGGTCCTTGGATTCGACGATGACGGTTGCCGACGACTGGTAATGGGCAGGCAGGCCGTAAGCGAGCCCCACGCCGGTCGCCATGCACACCGCAAAGGGTATGATCACGAACCAGCGCCGCTGGATCAGGATTTGCGGGAGATAGGCCAGCAGCCCGTCGGACAACTCGACATCGGTGATCGTGTCGGCAAGATCGTTCATCAGCGGCCCTGGAGCTGGATCGTGGCGTAGATGTCGCCCCCGATATCGGCCTTCACCGGGAAGCCCTGACCATAGATGTCGCGATAGCGCCCTTCGGCGCCGATCTTGAGGTTGCGGGCGACCTGCCAGTCGAGCCCGGCGCGGCCGCTGACATAATGGCGGGTGCCGATGCCGCCGGCCTGCGACTGGCTGCGCGCATAGGTGCCGTTCCAGACGAAGCCCAGCCGTTCGTCGAGCGAGCGGCGATAGGTGACACCTATCTGATCGCGCACAACGGTGCCGCCAACGCCCGAGGCGCTGACCGAGCGATCGCCGAACAGGCAGAAATAATCCTTGGCGCCGGTATGGCAGAGTTGGGCCGACGCGGCGAAGCCGGTCTTCCTGCTGTCCATCAGCGGGGCGGGCACGGACAGGTCGCTGAAGGTGACGCCGGCCGAGAGATCGAGCTTCCAGGTCGCGCTAAGCAGGGTCGAGAAGGTGACCGTCGGCTGCATGATCAGCGTGCTGAGCCCGGGCGTATCATAATCGATGCGATAGACAGACCCGCGCACGCCGATCTTGGTGCGCGCATTGATCGCATGCTTCCAGGCCAGGCTGCCGCCGATATTGTCGGTATCGTTGCCGGCCGGGGAATTGCCGTAGCGGGTCATCGTATAGCCCCCATTGGCCGAGATCGTGTCCTTGGGGGTCGCCTGATATTCCCAGCCACCGCTGGCGGAATAGGTGTCGGCGCGCCGGCGCAGGCCGATCAGGTTGACGTCGACCGCGTCGGTGGGCTGGCCGGTCACCTCGTCGTCGCCCAGGCCGATCACCTCGCTGTCGTAGCGCAGCGAGCCATAGACGCTCAGCTTGGGGCTCACCTTGCGCTGGGTCGCCAGTTCGGCGCCATATTCGTTGGTGCCGCCATAGCGCTTCAGATATTCGGTGCGGTCGATATAGGCGTCGAGCGTGGTCTGGCCCTGGCTGTCGGTCTGGGTCAGCCTCGGATTGACCGAGCCCTTCACATAAGGCGACGCGAGATCATTGCCCGCCGTCAGGAAGGGGTTCACGTCATAGCCGAGCCGCACCTCGCTCTCGACCGAGAATTCCGCCTTGGCGAAGGCGGGCGAAGCGGCATGGAGCAGCGCCAGCGCCGCGAGCCCCCCCAGGGCGACCGGATGGAGGTGCCGGCTCATGGCACCACCACCGTATCGCCGCTCTGCAGTTCGACGATCGCCCCCTGGAGGTCGGCGGCCGAAGGCGATCCCTTCATCGCCGTGTCGAGGCGGACTTCGATCACCTGGATCTGCGCTCCGTTCTTGCGGTAGATCTTGACCCTGCTGAGGTCGGCGAATTCGGTGGGCCCGCCGGCGACGCTGACCGCCTCGAGCACGTTCATATAATGGCCGGGCTGGAAGGCTCCGGGCTGGCGGACCTTGCCCGCGACGGAAAAGCTGAGCCCGCTGGGATTCTTCACCGACACGGTCACGCGCGGGACGGAGTTGCGATACTGGTCCGCCAGTCCGGCGACCACCACGCCCTCCAGGTCGGTCGGCAGCTTGTTGAGTGCGTCGATCCGACCGACCAGCGGGAAGGAAACGCTGCCGTCGGGCAGCACCTTCAGCACCCGCTGGAGCCGTTCGTCGCCCCAGACATAGATCTCGATCTCGTCGCCCGGATTGATCCGATAAGGCTTGAGCGCCGGTGTGCCCGAAGCCCCGGGCGATTGCGGCGCGGCGGCCAGCGGCGCAGCCGCCAGCACGGCAACCGCCGCGATCCCCGATAACGTCCTGATCGTCCCCCTGATACGCATCACCGCCCCATCACCACAGGCAACCGGTGCGCCGAAAACGCCGGGCTACTGCCTTATCCGACCGGCAGCCCGACGCGATATGACGACGCTGGCATAACAAGTGCCCCAAAATCACCGCGCGTGAAACAGAAAAAGCCTGTGCAAACCGTGACTTTGCAGTTGCTGACAATTGCCACGCGGCCCCATCCCGGTTCTGTCACCGGCGTCCATAGCCGTGGAATGCGGCTTTTGCCGGGCAGGCGCGGCCCGGCCTGACCAAAGGATAAGGGAGCGGTGGTGCGGGCGGGGGGACTCGAACCCCCACAGGTCTCGCGACCTTACGGATTTTCGTACCACTTCGGCTTTCGCCGCCGGACCGGCCGAAACCGGTGTCGTTCGTGGTCTGGACTATCCCTTCGCCCTATCCGCCGCTGGCGGACGTAGGCGCTGCCCGTCTAGTCTCTACACCTTCCGTCGGAGCTAAGCTCCGCCGGCTTGGCTCGGGATCACCAGGAGAAGGCTTCCCCGAGTTTGAGCAGTTCTGCACCGCCGGTTTCCCGCCGGGCACTCGATGAGGCTCAAGTCCGTTGCGTCTACCAATTTCGCCACGCCCGCAGCGCCGCCCGGGCTGCATAACCAGCCACCGGCGAGGCGCCAAGCGCGAATCGCCCGGCGGCGGCTCATACGTTGAGGCGCAGGCGCATTTCCTTGCCGGGCTTGAAATAGGGAACCCGCTTGGCGGAAACCGGCACCGTATCGCCAGTCCTGGGGTTACGACCGACACGGGCGCTGCGGCTGCGCGTAGAAAAGGCACCGAAACCGCGAAGCTCGACACGGCCACCTTCTGCAAGACGGCGGGTAATCGCGTCGAATATGGTCGAGACGATCTTCTCGACTTCTTTGGGCGAAAGATCGGGATTTTGCTGAGCCAGCAGTTGCACCAACTCTGATCTGATCACGTAGCGACCCCCTTCGACGTCATGGTCAAACCGTCAAATGCTTTTTGGGCATCAGATGGCCGCCGCCATTGACGAAGCCTGCCCCATCAGGCTCGTTCGACTCTATCTAGCTATAAAAACGTCAATAAATCAATCGAAGTTAAGGACAGGACCCGAAGGGTTACCGCGCCGCGTTCAGCCTTGCGACAGATCGTCCGCCGCAATAGACGGGGCCGACGCCATGGGTGGCCACGCCGGCCGCCCGCTTCGGAAGGGTCATCGATGCAGAACCGCCTTTTCCTTGCTTCTTTCCTGACCATTTCGCTCGCCACCCCGGCGCTCGCCGCACCTCTGCCCAAGCCGCCCGTCTTCGGGGTTTGCGGCGCCTGCCACAAGGTCGACAAGGGGGCGCCCAACGGCATCGGCCCCAATCTCTGGGGCATCGGCAACACCAAGGCCGGCGACGTTCCGGGCTTCGCCTTCTCGCCCGCGATGAAGGCCTCCAAGATCAAATGGAACCGGGACAATCTGATCGCCTTCATTCAGGATCCCCGGAAGACCGTGCCCGGCAACCGGATGCCCTTTGCCGGGCTCAAGAACCCTGCTTCCGCCGCGCAGATCGCCGACTATATCCTGTCGCTGAAATAAGCCGTCGGCCGCCGGCATGGCGCGCAACATCCTGATCGTCGGCCACAGCCATATCCATGCGCTGCGGCTGGCGGCGATGGCGCGGCGCGCGGCCGATCCGGATCGCCCTCGCACCCGCACCATCTATCTGCTCGATCCGGCCTTCGCGCCGGAAATGGTGGAGGATGATTTCGGCCCCGCGCTCAAGGCGGCGATCCGCGACCAGATCGACCGCCACGATCCGATCATCGCCTCCGCGATCGGCGGCAACGCCCATGCCGCCTTCGCGATGATCCCGCGCGACCGCTTCGATTTCGAGACCGCAGGCGGCGACACCCTGCCGCTCGACGAGGAGGCGGCGATCCTCGGCGAGGCCGAGGTCCGCGACCGGCTCCTCCCCTGGCTGGAACTGGAGATGACCCGGCTGCGGCTGCTCCGCGCGGTGGCGGGGCCGTTCTGGCACATCGAATCCCCGCCGCCGGTGCGCAGCGCCGAATGGATCATGGCGCACGCCGAGAGCTATTTCACCGAGCAGCCCGATTATCACCGGCTCGGGATCGCCCCCGCGGGCGTGCGCTACCGCACCTGGCTGCTGGCGAGCCGAATGATCCGCAAACTGTGTGACGAACTGGGCTGCGCCTATGTCGAGGTGCCACGCCAGCTGCGCGGGGAGGCTGGCCTATTGCGCCCCTCGCTGGCACGCGACGCCACCCATGCGGGGGAAGCCTTTGGCGAGGCGATGCTGCAGGCCCTGGAGGCCGCGGCCGCGGAGGCCGGCTCTATCCCGTCGATGTGATGATGATGGTGGAAGGGGCTGGATTCGAACCAGCGTACGCTTTCACGGGCAGATTTACAGTCTGCTGCCTTTAACCACTCGGCCACCCTTCCAGAGGCGCCTGAAGCGAGGCGGCTCCATGGCCGCTCGCAGCCCGGCTGTCAACGCTTGGCGACCGAAAAATGTCTGATGCCGCGATGCTTGCCTGAAAGCCATCCGCATCGCTAAGGCTGCACCCATGCGCAGAGGCCATCGCCCTTCCCAGCCCGTCCAGGGCCGCCCCCGCTTCTGGGGGCGCCATGCCGTGATCGCGGCACTCGCCAATCCAAATCGGACGGTCCGCCGGATGTGGGGCACGCGCGAGGCGTTGTCCGCGCTCGACCTGCCGCCGGTGATCCCGGTGACCTATGCGGACGCCGCCGATCTCGGCCGGCTGGTGCCACAGGACGCGCCCCACCAGGGGCTGGTGATCGAGGTCGATCCGCTGCCCGATATCTGGCTGGGCGACCTGCTGGAGGAAGCGCAGGGCAATCGCCGCCCGCTCGTCGTCCTCGACCAGGTGACCGATCCCCACAATGTCGGCGCGGTGCTGCGCTCGGCGGCGGCCTTCGACGCGGTCGGCATCATCACCCAGGATCGGCACGCTCCCCCGGAATCGGGCGCGCTTGCCCGTTCGGCCTCCGGCGCGCTGGAGCTGGTGCCCTGGGTCCGCGTGGTCAACCTCGCCCGTGCGCTCGACGAGGTCGCCGAGGCGGGCTTCTGGCGGATCGGCCTGACCGGCCATGCCAAGGGAACATTGGGCGAGGTGATGGGCGACGCCCGCATCGCGGTCGTGCTGGGCGCGGAAGGCGAGGGCATGCGCCAGAATACCGAGGCGCATTGCGACGAACTCGCCAAGCTGCCGATCAGCCCGCGCGTGGAGAGTCTCAACATCTCCAACGCCGCCGCCATCGCGCTCTACGCGATAGCAACACGGAGCTGAAGCTCCGCTGTCTTTTGTTGGGGCCTCAAGCGCCGGCGCCGGACATCCGTCCGGCTTGCTATCCTCGCATAAGCTCGGGCGGCCCTTGGCCTTGCGGGATGCTATGCATCCCGACGCCAAACTCTGGATGAGAGCTTAAGAGGCTCGAAGAGGCAAGCGCGTGCAGCGCGTCCGAGCGATAGCGAGGAAGCCAAGGCCAGCGGATGCTGGCCCGGCGTTTGAGGGCTCCAACAAAAAAGCAAGAGACGAGAGGTCCGGGGCCGGGCCCGGACCTATCAGTCTTCCGGCGCGATGGTGATGGTCAGGCCGTCCAACTCGTCGGTGACGGCGATCTGGCACGACAGGCGCGAACGCTCGTCGCGGTGGTCGCTGCTGTCGAGCAGGTCGTTCTCGTCCTCGCTCATGTCCGGCAGCAGGCCGGAGAAAGCGGGGTCGACATAGACATGGCAGGTCGCGCAGGAGCAGCAGCCGCCGCACAGGGCGAGCAGTTCGTCGATCCCGTTGTCGCGGATCGCCTCCATCACCGACAGACCCGCTTCGACGTCGAGGACCGATTCCTCACCCTCGCGCGTGACGACAACCAACTTGGGCATTAGCACTCCCCCGAGAATATCATCCGGATTCGGGGCGGCTATGTCGTGCGCGCCACGTTAAATCAAGAGCAGGAACCGAAATGAGCCTTTCCGCCGAGCAATTGCGCAACGGCCTCGACGCCCTCGCCGCGATCGAGCCCTGTTTTGCACGGATGCTCAAACAGATCGGCTATCCCGAGCCCCGCATCCGCGCACGCGGCTACCAGACCCTGCTCCGCACGATCGTCGGCCAGCAGGTCAGCGTCGCCGCCGCCTCGTCGATCTGGACGAAGCTGGAGACGATGGTGGGCGCCGGGCTGGTGCCCGAAGCGGTGGCGGCGGCGCCCGACGATCTGCTGCGCGCGGCCGGCCTGTCGCGGCAGAAGATCGCCTATGCCAAAAGCCTGGCCGAGCATGTGGCCAGCGGCGCGATCGATTTCGACCGGCTGCCCGCCGACGATGAGGAGGCGATCGCCCGGATGACCGCGATCAAGGGAATCGGGCGCTGGTCGGCCGAGATCTACCTGCTGTTCGCCGAGGGACGCGGCGACGTCTGGCCGGCGGGCGACCTGGCGGTGCAGATCGAGACGGGCCGGCTGCTGGGTCTGCCCGAGCGGCCCAGCGAGCGCGAGACGCGGCGGCTGGCGGCACCCTGGAGCCCGCATCGCGGCGCCGCCGCGATCTTCACCTGGCACAGCTATTCGGCACGGGCTGCGGCGGCCAAGGCCGACAAGATGCCGCTGTAGGGCTATCCCCGCAGTCGAGCCCCGACCTTCGCCGCCGCTGCGACGATCTTCTCGGAAATCGCCTGCAGCTCGGCATCGGTGAAGCTCTTCTCCGACGGCTGCAGCACCACCTCGATCGCGACCGACTTCTCGCCCTCGGCGACGCCCTGACCGACGAAGATGTCGAACAGCTTCGCATCGACGATCGCCGCCTTGTCGGCGCCGCGCACCGCGCGGAGCAGCTCGTCGCCGGGTTTGTCGGCGGCGATCAGGAAGGCGAAGTCGCGGCGGACCGCCTGGAGCGCCGGGGGCGCATAAGCATCACGCATATGATCGTTGCCACCGCGCCGCGCCGGGATCGCGTCCAGGAAGATTTCGGCCGCCACGACCGAGCCCTCGATATCGAAGGCGCGCGCGATTGCCGGGTGAAGCTCCCCGAACTCGGCCAGCACCGTCTTGGCACCGAGCCGCAACGAGCCCGAGCGGCCGGGATGATAGACCCCCTCCGACACCGTCTCGAACAATTGCAGCCGATCGGCCGGCGCGCCGGCCGCGGCGAGCAGTGCCACCGCCTCCGCCTTGGCGTCATAGGCGTCGAACGGCTGCGCTCTGCCGGTCCGCCAGTCGCGCTGGAGCCGGTCGCCGGCCAGAATCAGACCGAGGGTCAGGCTCTCGCGGTCGGCCAGATAGCGGCGGCCGATCTCGAAGAGGCGGATGCTGCCGGCCCCGCGATCGGCGTTGCGCCGCGCGGCCGCGATCAGGCCGGGCAGCAGCGACGGGCGCATGACCTTCAGGTCCTCGCTGATCGGATTGGCCAGCGTCCATTCGCCACCGCCGAACGGCGCGGCCTCCGCCTCCGAGATGAAGCTCCACGTCACCGCCTCGTTGAGGCCGCGCGCGGCGGCGGTGCGGCGGGCGCGGCGCTCGATCATCTGCGCCTGGGTCGCGGTCGGACGGGCGACGCCCTCCCCGCGCGGCAGCGGCGTCGAGGGGATGTTGTCGATGCCGATGATGCGGACGACCTCCTCGACCAGATCGGCCGGGCCATCGATGTCGCGGCGCCAGCTGGGCACCGAGACGTTCCACACCGCATCGATCCCGAAGCCCAGCGAGGCTAGAATCGTGCGCTGGCGATCGGCCTCGACCGCGAGGCCGGCGAGCTTCTCGGTCAGCGCCGGATCGTAGCGCAGCGCCTTGGTGCCCGAAGGCGGGGTGCCCGCCTCGACCGCCTGGGTCGGCGTGCCGCCGCAGATGTCCATTACCAGCTTCGTCGCGATGGCGAGACCCGGCCCCAGGAACTGGGGATCGACGCCCCGTTCGAAGCGGCTGCGCGCGTCGGAGGTGACGCCCAGCTTCTGCCCGGTGCGCGCGATGCTTTCAGGCGTGAAATAGGCGCATTCGATCAACACGTCGCGGGTCGCGCCGGTAACGCCCGACTTCTCGCCGCCCATGATGCCGCCGATGTCGTCGGCGCCTTCTGCGTCGGCGATGACCGTCATCGTCTCGTCTAGCGTGTAGGTCTTCTCGTTGAGCGCCAGCACCTGCTCGCCCGGCTTCGCCTTGCGCGCCACCAGCGGCCCCGTCAGCTTGGCGAGGTCATAGACGTGCAGCGGGCGGCCGTGATCGAGCATCACATAGTTTGTGATGTCGACCAGCGCCGAGATCGGCCGCTGCCCGACGGCCTTCAGCCGCCGGGCCAGCCAGTCCGGGCTGTCGCCGTTGACGACGCCCTTCACCACCCGGCCGAAGAAGGCGGGACAGCCTTCCGGATCGTCGGTGCGTATCTCGATCGGGCATTCGCCCTGGCCCTGGATCGTCGGTATGTTGAGCGACTTGAGGGTGCCGAGGCCGGCGGCCGCCAGATCGCGGGCGATACCGCGCAGGCCCATGCAATCCTGCCGGTTCGGGGTGATCGCGACGTCTATCACGGGATCGGCGAGGCCCGCCCAGTCGACATAGACCTGGCCGATCGGTGCATCGGCGGGCAGCTCGATGATCCCGTCGTGCGATTCGCCCAGCTCCAGCTCGCGCATTGAACACATCATGCCGCGCGACTCGACGCCACGGATGGCCGCGATCTTCAAGGTGACGTCGAGCCCGGGAACATAGTCGCCCGGCTGACCCAGCACGCCCACCAGCCCGGCACGCGCATTGGGTGCGCCGCACACCACCTGAAGCGGATCGCCCTGGCCGACATCGACCGAAAGCACCTGGAGCTTGTCCGCCTGCGGATGCGGCGCGGCGCTGAGCACCCGCGCGATGCGGAACGCGCCCAGCTTCTCGGCCGGGTCCTCGACGCCCTCGACCTCGAGGCCGACCTTGGTCAGCCCCTCAAGGATCGCCGCCAGGCTCGCCTCGGTCTCCAGATGCTCCTTGAGCCAGCTCAGCGTGAACTTCATGCGCCGACTCCCCCGCTCAGCGTGGGTACGTCGAGCGCGGCGAAGCCATAATGTTTCAGCCAACGCAGATCGCCGTCGAAGAAGGCGCGCAAATCATCCATCCCATATTTGAGCATGGCGAGACGATCGATCCCGCAGCCGAAGGCGAAGCCCTGCCATTCGTCGGGATCGAGCCCGCAGGCCGCGATCACGCGCGGATGCACCATCCCCGAGCCGAGGATCTCCATCCAGCCGCCATTGGCCGCGTTCGGATCGCCACCGATCACGCGGCGGCCCTTCTCCCAGGTGAAGCCGACATCGACCTCGGCCGAGGGCTCGGTGAAGGGAAAGAAGCTGGGGCGCAGCCGCAGCACGATATCGTCGCGCTCGAAGAAGGCCTTCACGAAGGTCTCCAGCGTCCATTTGAGATGCCCCATATGGATGCCGCGATCGATCACCAGCCCCTCGACCTGGTGGAACATCGGGGTGTGGGTCGCATCCGAATCCGAGCGGTAGGTGCGGCCCGGCGCGATGATGCGGATCGGTGGCTTCTGGCTCATCATCGTGCGGATCTGCACCGGTGAGGTGTGGGTGCGCAGCAGCATCTTCTTCCCGTCTTCCCCCGCTTCATTCGGGCGGTCCGGGAAATAGAAGGTGTCGTGCATCGCGCGGGCCGGGTGGGTCTCCGGGATGTTGAGCGCGGTGAAGTTGTGCCAGTCGTCCTCGATCTCGGGGCCGGTCGCCACCGCGAAACCCAGATCGGCGAAGATCTCCGCCAGTTCGTCCATTACCTGGGCGACGGGGTGGACCGACCCCTGCGCACCACCCGAGACACCGAGGCTCATGTCGAGCGTCTCGGTCGCCAGCCGCGCGTCGAGCGCCGCCGCTTCCAGCGCCGCCCTGCGGTCGGCGATCGCGCTGGTCACGGCTTCGCGCAGCGCGTGGATCTTCGGGCCCTCGCTCTGGCGCTGCTCGGGGGTCATGCCGCCCAGCGTCTTGAGCAGCGCAGTGATCGTGCCCGACTTGCCCAGCGTCCTGACGCGGATCGCCTCCAGATCGGCGAGGCTGCCGGCCGATGTGATTTCCGAAAGCGACTGATCCTGTTCGTTCGACACCATTACCCCACAATCTTCGTCATTCCGGGCCGGAAAGGTCGAAACCCAACCCTTCCGCCAGATCAATCCAATCGGGATTGGAGGCCTCAATCAGATTGAGCTTCCAGTCCCGCCGCCACTCCTTGAGCTGCTTCTCCCGCGCGATCGCCATGATCATGTCGCCGAACAGCTCAAAATGGACGAGACGCGTGACCCCGTAGCGGCTGGTAAAGCCTTTGATCAAGCTTTCCCGATGCTGGTGAAGCCGCCCTGGGAGATCGGACGTCACTCCGACATACAGCCTGCCGTGCTTTCCGCTGGCCAGGATGTAGACCACCGGCTGCTTTTCCACACAACATCCCCCCTGTCATTCCCGCGCAGCCGGAACCTTTGCGAAAAGAGTCGCCCGCCCCCAACACGCGTCATCCTCGCGGATGCGGGGATCCATAACCCCTTCCGCCAAGAGGTTCGAGCTTCAGAGAATATGGATTCCCGCCTTCGGCATGTAGCCGAAGTTTATCCTGAGCGCCTGCCTTGCAGGCAGTCGAAGGGCGGGAATGACGGCTTTGGAGTGACGGGATTATTCAAGGGTCGCGCGCTGGCGGGAATGAGGAGCTTCGGGTATGCGCCGCACCGAAAAACAAAAAGGGCGCGGTGACCCTGGCCACCACGCCCCTCCTGTCTCTAGTCCGAAGACTTACGCCGCGACGCGGGCGCCTTCGGGAAGGGCGGCCTTGGCCTGGGCGATGATGCCGCTAAAGGCCGCGCCCTCGTGCATGGCGAGATCGGCCAGGACCTTCCGGTCCAGCTCGATGCCCGCAAGCTTCAGGCCGTGCATGAACACGCCGTAGGTCAGGCCTTCGGCGCGGACCGCGGCGTTGATGCGCTGGATCCACAGCGCGCGGAACGAGCGCTTCTTAACCTTGCGGTCGCGATAGGCGTACTGGCCGGCCTTCTCGACCGCCTGACGCGCGATGCGGATGGTGTTCTTGCGGCGACCATAATAGCCCTTAGCCGCGCCAAGAATGCGCTTATGCTTGGCGTTGGTGGTCGTACCGCGCTTGACGCGTGCCATCTACCGGCCCTCCTCAGTTCAGGCCGTACGGCGCCCAGAGCTTCACGCGGGCCGTATCGGCCTCGGCGAGAACGCTGGTGCCGCGATTCTGGCGGATATATTTGGCGTTGTGGCTGATCAGGCGGTGGCGCTTGCCGGCGACACCATGCTTGATCTTGCCCGTTGCCGTGAGCTTGAAGCGTTTTTTGACGCCGCTCTTGGTCTTGAGCTTGGGCATTTTCGTCTCCTTATATGCGACGTTTGCAGACAGCCACGGCAGCCCATTCAGCCGGACCGTCCATCAAATCGCGGAAGCGCGGGCCTATAAGGGGGTCCCCACCCGATTGCAACCCATGACGGCCCCAGCGCGGAACCGCCCTGTATCCCGGTGGTTTCACCGGGTCATGGTAGTCGAACCGCATCCGCCGATCGAGGCCCCCCGCGCCGAAACGCCGCCACCGGCGCGGCGAAGGCGCGACCCCGCCAACTGGACGCTGGCGGCGGGATTCGCGGTGGTGGCGACGATCGTCGGGCTGATCGTGCTCGCCTGGTTCATCCTGTTCGTCACCAAGGGCCGCTTCCTGAAACCCAGCTTCGAATCGATCGCCAGCCGGATGACCGAGCGCGAGGTGAAGGTGGCGGGCGATTTCCAATTCTATTTCGACATCATCGACGCGCGCTTCGTGGCCGACGGGCTGACCATCTCCAATCCGAAATGGGCGGCCCGGCCCAATTTCTTCGAAGCGCGCCACATCGCCACCCGGATCAAGACGATCCCCACGCTGTTCGGGAACCGGCGCGCCGAATGGCTGGTGCTGGACGGCGGCAAGGTGGACGCCGAATGGGACCGGCAGAAGCGCAACACCTGGACCTTTGGCGACCCTAACAAGAAAGGGGAGCCCTTCCAGTGGCCGGTGATCGGCCGCGCCGACGTGACCAACACCGAGGTCCGCTACGTCGACCCGCAGATGTTCCTGCGCACCGACATCAAGGTGGGCGACATCGCCTCCGGTGACCGGCGCATCCAGGGCAAGGTGCCGTTCACCGGCACCGGCACTTTGCGCGGCAAACCCTTCACCATGGACGGGGCGCTGCTGTCCCCCAATTCGACGCTGACTTTCGGCCGCACCAATTTCGAGATGCACGCCCGATCGGGGCCCACCTATCTCGACGTCGACGGGGTGTTGCCGGCCGCCACCCAGATCGAGGGATCGGACCTGAACCTGAAGGTGCGCGGGCCGAACATCCGGCTGCTGTTCGATTTCCTCGGCGTCGCCGCGCCCGATACGCGCGCCTATCGCTTCACGTCGAAGCTGACCAAGGCGGGCGGCGAATGGCGCTTTACCCGGATCAACGGCCGCTACGGCGCCAGCGACCTTCATGGCCGGATGACGATCAGCCTGCCGAACGACCGGCTGCTGCTGCGCGCCGACCTCAACTCCAACCTCGTCGACATCATCGATGTGGGGCCGTTCATCGGCTATGATCCACAGGCGCTGGCGGCGCAGGGCGCGCAGGCCGCGGTCGCGCAGACCGGGGGCACGCCCCGCATCCTGCCCGACGCCCCCCTGCGCATCGAATCGATCCGCACCTATGATGCCCACATCGTCTATAAGGTGAAGGATTTCCGGAATCCGAAATTCCCGATCTCGAACGTCGACCTGACCTTCGACCTGAACAAGAGCCTGATGACGCTGTCGCCGTTCAGCTTCGATATTGCGGGCGGCCATCTCGCCTCCGACATCACGATCGACGCGCGGGTGCCGTCGGTCATCACCGACTATGACATCCGCCTGTCGCCGACGCCGATGAGCAAGCTGTTCGCAGGCTTCGGTGTGCAGCAGGCGGGCACCACCGGCACGCTCAAGGCACGGATCAAGCTGAAGGGTACCGGCAACACGCTGCGCGATTCTCTCGCCACCTCCGATGGCCGGATCGCGATCATCCTGCCCAAAGGCACCTTCTGGACCCAATATGTCCAGCTCGCCGAGTTCGACCTGGGCCTGTTCGTACAGAAGCTGATCCAGGACAAGCTGAAGAAGCCGATCGAGATCAATTGCGGCCTGCTCGGCTTCACCGTGCGCAACGGCGTCGCGGCGGCGGATCCGATCCTGATCGATACCGACAAGAATGTGATGACCGCGAAGGGCGGCTTCAGCTT